>JAZRPC010000132.1:0-29623 GCA_045649005.1 Acutalibacteraceae bacterium | reverse complement strand
ATATCTATGCAAGCGGCCTTACTGCCGAGTTCGCTGAAAAACTTGTTACACATACTAAGAGCCTTGATGACGAAAATGCAGAGCTTAAAGAGCTACGTGACAGGTTGAAAACAGAGTTGAAGGGTCATAATTGGTACTTGTCACCCGGTATGAAAGCGGAAATAGAAAACCGTTACGGTTCATTCAACAATTTCAGAAAGAAAATATGGGGTAAAGGCTTTTCTTTCTCTGAAACTTCAAATAATCAGCTTGATTCTGATTGGAGCGATTTGTGCAAACAATTCCCCACGTTGTTCGATGAAAGCACACCTGACGGTGAACAACCGTTGATGCTTCTTGCGGCTTTTGAAGCAACAGAGTTTTCTTACGGCTTATTCGGTGATGATTACACTCAGCAAACGCAGTATATGGCGGCGGAAATTCTCAATAAATTAACAGAAATTCCGGCGGCGGAAACTGCTATGGATAAAATCAGCAACGAGAATTATAAAAAGGTTGCAGCCATTGAAGCTCAGAATAAAGAAAAACTCCGTGCATTGAAAGAAGAACATCGTAAAGAATTTGAAATCTTCAAAAACCAAACGGAAACAGATTATAAATTCAAGATGAAGCGCCATATCGAAAGCGAAGAGCGTGCTGTAGTGCTCCGGAGAGTTGAATCGCAGATTGTTCGCTTGAGTAATATGCTTGCCAAAGGCACCAAGAACAGGCATATCCCCCTGAAGCTTATTGATACCGTTCGAGATTTGTGTTATGCGGTAACGTTGAATCCCGCAGCTCAGCGCACGTTGGGCGAAAACATCGGCATTATTGAATATTCCTATGCGGCTCTTAACGAGGGTAAAGACGTTACCGACGGAACCACCGATAACCAGTTTATGAAAAATGCTTATGATGAGTATGTTCACGGATTAATCAGCAATCTTCAGACCCTTCTCACCAATAAGTCAGTCAGCGGTATGAGCCTGAACGAGCTAAAGCTTGTTGATGAAGTTGTAAGAGCAGTTGCACATAGGGTTTCAAAAGCCAATGGATTACATATTGAATCCCGCAACGAAGGTGTCGAAGAAACGGCAAACAGTATAGGCGGGGAATTGGGGGCACCAAAGGTTAAAAGAGAGTTTAAAAAAGACTGGCTCAATAAAGCCTCCGATAAAGCGGAATATGACTCCTGGAAGTTTTTAAAGCCTGTTTATGCTTGGCGTATGATAGGTTCAGATACATTTGCCGAAATAATGGGTAACATTCGTAAGGGTGAAGATACCTGGGCTGTTGATATGTTCGAAGCAAGAAACAAAATGACAGAGCTTGCAAAAAAATATAACAAAAATCAGTGGAGCAAAGAGAAGATTGAGATTGAACTCAGCAGCGGAACCTTCCGTTTCAGCGTTCAACAGTTGATGATGTTTTATGTTGCGGCCCAGCGTGAACAGTATATCCCGCATTTGCTTGGTAATAAAAAATCACAAGGGGGAAGAATCGGCGGTGGCTTTGTCTTTGAAGATGCATACAAAACAGTTGAATCCAAAAAAGACGGCACCAAGAAGAAGCCTGTTGTTTACCGTCAGCGTGATGCGGGAACACACACTTTAGTAGAGAGTGACCTTGAAAAACTGGCGGCGGCTCTTACAAAAGAGCAGAAGGGTTATGCTAATGAAGCCCGTGATTATCTCGCTAAAGACCTTGCAGTTAAAGGAAATACGGTAACACGTAAGCTCTACGATATAAACAAGTTTACCGAGCAGAAATATTTTCCGATTAAGGTTGCCCGTGAATTTCTTGATGGCACAATGAAGGAGCCCGAGGTTAAAAGTGTACTCAGCACTTCTATTATGAAGGACCTGCAGGAGAAAGCCGCAAATCCCGTGTTGCTCCGAGACTTTGACGTAATGTGGGCGGAGCACGTTCAGCAGATGGCAATGTTCCACTCGTTTGCTTTGCCGTTGGATGATTTTAACAGAGTAATGAATTTCAGAACAACGAAGGGTAAACCCGTATCTGTAAAGGATTGGATAGAAACATCCTGCGGAAAGGGCGCTGTTTCCTATATCGAAAACTTTATTAAAGATGTTAACGGCGGTGTTCGTGCGCAATCCGGCGCAGCTTTAGTGAATTCAGCTATAAGTAAATTCAAAAAGGGTGCTGTGTTTGCTTCTGCATCTGTTACCATTCAGCAGCCTGCGGCCATCGCAAGAGCTCTTGCAGAAATTGACCCGAAGTATTTTAAAAATCCGACCTTGACTCAAAAGGATTACGACGAGCTCCAAAAATATGCTCCGGTTGCTAGGGTGAAATCTATGGGCTTTTTCGATACATCGGTTGGCCAAAGCACGGTTGATTGGTTAACGGCGGCGGAATATGAGAGCAATAGCGAAAAAGTAAAAGCTTTTTTCAAAGATAGCTCTTACCGTGATGAATGGTTATCAAAAGCTCCCGAGATAATGGATGAAATAACCTGGTGCAATATTTGGCACGCCGTTAAAAATGAAACTGCAGCAAAAACAGGGCTTACCGGTGAGGAGCTTCTCAAAAAGAGTGGTGAGCGTTTTAGCGAAGTAATAGAGCTTACACAGGTTTATGATTCGGTATTCTCGAAATCTGAGCTTATGCGTTCAAAAGATACGGGCGTTAAGATGATGACTGCTTTTATGGCAGAGCCGACGGTATCACTCAACATGCTCGTTGATGCGGCCGCTAATATTAAACACGGCAACCGCAAAAAAGGAGCACGAATAATTGCTGCTTTTGCAGCTTCGGTTGTTCTTACTAATATTCTGAAAGCCTTGGTAACTGCCCCACGTGACGATGACGAGGAAAGCACGTTGATTGAAAAATACATTGCAGAGGTAGTTAACGGCATAGCCGGTGACATCAATCCTTTAAGTCTTGTTCCCATAGTGAAAGACGTTGTTTCAATCTTTCAGGGCTATGAAGTCGAAAGAACAGATATGTCACTTTTTCAGAATCTTTACGATGCGGTAACAAGTCTTGGTTCATCCAAGAAGACTCCCTACAGACAAGTAGAGGATTTTGCCGGCGCATTGGCCGCTTTTCTTGGGTTGCCTTTAAAAAACGTTATGAGAGATTTTCGTGGTATTTGGAATTTCTTCACCGGTTTGGGCTCCGTTGGAGAAACCTCAGCGGACGGCGTTGCTTCAGCAGTTGGTTCAGAGTTTGACGGAAATATTTATAACAAGGTTATCAAGAAAGCTCTTTTCGGTACATCTGAAGAACAGCTCTATAACGCTATCAAAAATCACGATTACTCTGCTTATGAAAAGCTGCAGAAGGGTGAGTATGAAGGGGATAAAGCAAAAACCAATGCTGCCATCCGAAAAGCTCTTCGTGAAAACGATGAAAGAATAACACAGGCGGCGGAAGCTCGATTGAACAGAAACTCTGCCCAATACAGCAGGCTTGTGAACTCAATTAAGGCAGATGGTTTTTCAGAGGAAAATATAATCAAAGCTATTAATTCTGTTTATAACGAGCTGACCGAAGCAAACGAGCCCGAGGAGACAACTGAAAAGGCATACAGCTTATATACCAATGAGGATTTGATGATATCCCTTGAAACCGGTGGCGATTACAACGCTATAATTGATGATATGATTGAGACCGCCCTTGAAAACGGAAGGACCACCGAGGCGGCGGAAAAAAGCATCAAAGCGAGCATTTCAAAACATTGGAAACCTATATATCTTGAAGCCTCCGATTCAGAAAGAGAGATTATACGGGAAGTGCTTGATGATACCGGTCTTTATGAGGATATTGAAGATACCTGCGGCGATTGGGTCTTGAAAAATCTTAAAGAGCAATATGCGGCGGCTACGACACCCACTGAAAGGGCATCTATCAAAAGTCTTATTTGGGCAACTGGTAAATATAAATCCCGTGCAAATATGAACAGAGCGCTTAAAAAATATATTGCCAACAAAGAGGAGGAAGATAAGGAATAAAAGGGAAATTTATCTGTTATAATTAAGTTAATAAAAAACCGAAAGCCACTCCGAAAGGGGTGGCTTTTGTCGTAAGAGGTGAGATTATGAGCGAAACATCCGGTCAGCGTAACGAAAAATTTGAGGCTATCTTAAAAGAACTGATAAAGCCCTTAGCCGATGCTATTAAAAGCTTTTCTGAAAACGGCAAAAACAAAGGAATAACGCCAATAGCCGAAGCGTGCAACGTGTGGGAGTTAGAAGGCGGCATATATTCCATTGATACGGATGCGACAGGTGCAATGGTTTCTTTGAGTAATGCAGGCGATTATTTCTTGTACGGATTGCTCGTCATAGCGGACACCGCAAGCCCGTATGGCGGAAAAACTTTCTTAACATTGGGCTGTGACGAGAGTTATATGAGTGTGGTTCGCATAGGAGTGGTTGATTTGGAAGGTTCACCTATTGAGGATTTTTCTCAGGGTCACGTGCTCACAGATAACTGTGTAGAAATCAATAGCATCAAAGATAGGCTTGATGCACTTGAACAACAGGCACAGATTATCAACGAGGTTTCTGCCCTTGTTGGTGGCGAAGAAACACAGGCAACACATCTTGAGGATGAAGGTGGGGTTGAGTAATGGTAAGTGCAGAACAATTAAGACAACAGATTATTAACGCCAATTCACTCGGTAGGGTAAACCTTCTTGGAAAGGGTGTTGAAGTTCCGGAAAATGCAACAACATATGAGATTATGCAGAATATTGCAGATATCAAAACAAGAAAGTCGTATGCCGATGCAATTTGTGAGTATTACGGTATTGATAAAAACACCTTTCCTTATATAGCGGTTGCAGTACAAGACGACGGAAAGACACGAATTATATATTCAAATCAGCCCTTGTCTTTCAACGAAACTAAAACGTATCATTATCGTTCAGCAGGTAAGACAACAGGACTTGTTGGCGAAACCGATAACGCTGTTGTCTTTGGGTGGCTAAAAGGCTATATGTCACCAAGCGGGACTTGGTCAGAAGCCAATCGTTTGGTAAACGGCACATATTTCGCAAACCATCCAATTGAAGAAACCGACACCGTTAAATTTTATCCCTTGTAAAGGTGGTGAGGCTTTGGAAGGAATTGTATCTGCAATAATAACAGGCGTGTTAGCCCTTGCCGGCGTGATTATATCTAATGTTACAGCAAATAAGAAGACACGCTATCAAATTGAAAAAGCGCAGGCGGTAACAGATGTTAAGGTTGAGGAATTAACCCGTGAGGTTCGTCAGCATAATAATTTCGCTGCACGCATGCCTGTTGTTGAAGAGCAGATTAAGGTTATTAACCACAGGTTATCAGACATAGAAAGGAATCAAGAAAAATGAAAATCAAAATCAATTTTAAAGAACGTTTGAAAAACAAAACATTTCTCATAAGTGCGGCGGCTCTTATAGTCAGCTTTGTGTATCAGGTGTTTGCCCTGTTCGGCATCTTCCCCGCTGTGAGCGAAGATGCGGTAATGCAGTTTGTTACACTCGTTGTCAATATCCTCGCTTTCATCGGTGTTGTTGTTGACCCGACAACAAAAGGTTTCTCAGATAGTGAAAGAGCTCTTACATACGGTACAAGTGAGGACGTCAGAGAGTTAGAATCAAAAGTGAATGAAATTGAGTCTTACGAAAAAGAACCTGAGCATTATTCAATAGATGCTCATTTTGATGAAGAATAAAAGAGGTGTTTATTATGGCAAAGAAAATTTATATTTCCCCCAGCAATCAGCAGGGCAACAAATACGAAACCGGCAACACCAACGAAAAGGTGCAGTGCCATAAAATTGCAAAGGCTTGTGTGGCATATCTGAAAAAAGCAGGCTTTTCTGTAAAGTGCACGTATAATGACGATATGTACACCCGGGTAAAAGAAAGCAACGACTTCGGCGCCGATTTGCACGTTGCGATTCATACCAATGCAACAGCAACTCACAAAGTCACAGGTGGTACGCAGATTCTTCTTTATAACCTTGAAGGTCAGCGTAAAAAGGTTGGCGAGGCTGTCTTTAAACGTCTTGCGCCCATCACTCCCGGCAAAAGCGCTGAACGTCTTATTGAAAAGCCTGATTTTTACGAGATTAAACAGGCAAAGGGAATCACCGTTTACTGTGAATGTGAATTCCACGACACAAAAACCGGTTCCGATTTTATAATCAAAAATACAACTGCAATCGGCGAAGCAATCGCCAAAGGTATTTGCGATTATTACGGCGTTAAACTCCCCGAAGAGCCGAAGAAAGAAACGGCAGCGGAAAAGAAAATGTACGTCATCAAGCTTTCTGACATCGAAAAAGAAGGTTATGATGGCATTATAATCCAAAAATAAAGCAACCGCCCCTTCAGTTTCTGAGGGGGCGGTTATCTGTTAAACGATTTGTAATAATTTTTGGTGTTTTGAATAGTATGGAATAGGGCGCAACTGGGATTAAATGCATAAAATAAGTAAGATTTGACAAAATATGTTAGATGTAGTACAATAAGGTTGCGGAAGAGAGTGCGTTTTATAGGAGGATACTATGGATATTGAGCACTAAATAAATTATTGAGGAAGGGTAGATGTTGTGGACTTCATATTTAGCATCATCACAGGTATTGTTTCAGGTGTGATTGCTTCAGTTGTGTTTTATTTTATGCTTAAAATTATAAAACCAAATGTAAGTGTATCTGACAAGATATGTGCTGAACTAAAGGACGATGGCTCTGTAGTTTACCGTGTGAAAGTTGTTAATCACAGTAAATTTACATTAACGAAATTTAATTATTTTTTACAGTACAAAACACTAAAGGGCGACAAAATTAATACGGTTGTAGGGATTGAGGCGGTTAAACCCAAAATCGGTATGATTCAGAAATTTTCAAAAAAAGATGTTAACTATGATTATGCCGTTAGACTAACTTATGACATTCCCTTAGACCGGTATCAGCCCAAGAAAGAATCAAGGCTTGTTTTTACTTTTGTTGCGGAACATCCGCATTCAAATTCAAGTTCTTGTGTTACAAAAATTTATTCTATGGATGATGTTGTTTTCGGAACTTTCGAAAAAGGAAAGTCTATGGAATATACAATGCAACCTAATATCAAGTATAGTTCCTTTGAAGAATACTGTAAAGACTTAAAACTGGTTGCTGTAACTCTCTAAAAAATTCCGCATATATCATAAATGATATAAAAAAAGACCCGGCTAATTGCCGAGTCTTTTTTGTTATATTATATCATATTCAAAAACAATATGCACCGCCGTATTGGGTGATTATAATCTGCGCCAGCTTGTGGTATTTAAAAACCCAAAAATGCTCAGGCAATGTAGCAAAAATTGAAAGAAGTTGACTTTGAATCAGTAATCATATAAAGAAGAACAAAAGCGGTCAGGGTTAATTCCTTGACCGCTTTTTTATTTTACTTTGACTTGCATTTTGACTTGCATTTTTTCGAAATAGTGGGGTATTTTAGGGTATTTTACAGAAATTCATAAACAAAAGAAAAAACCTCGAAACCCCTTATTTATTAAGGTTTCAAGGCTTTTGGATTGGTTGCGGAGGTGGGATTTGAACCACACGACCTCCGGGTTATGAGCCCGACGAGCTACCAGGCTGCTCTACTCCGCGATATTTACTTGTGACTCTCTCGAGTGCTTGTGTATTATAACACTATTATTATACGTTGTCAAGAGTTTTTTTATTCATAATTTTTTGCTTTTTTAGATAATTTATAGTATGATTTCTTTTTGTTGCAAGATATACACTTTTGTGTTATGATTATTTTATAAAGTTTTCGGAGAGTGTAATCTATGGAGAATAAAAAGAAGCTTTCACCTTCTAAAATTGCGTTGGCAATTTTACTTGTAGCTGTTTTGGGCGTTGGTGTTTACGGCACCGTTATCGGTATCAAGGCGACAATTAAAGATAAAGAAAAAGATATACCCACAACCACAACGATGCCGCTTTCTGTCAGCGGTGCTGAAAAAACCTTTAAAAAAGGTAGATTTTCAATTACTTTGACATCGGATTTTAAAGAAAAAGAGGATTCTGCCCTTGAAGCATTTTATTCAACAGACGGCGTTGAGGTTTTTGTTTTAAAAGAAAGCTTTGAGGATTACCCCACAAGCAAAAATTTGACTGTTGAAGAATATCTGAACAGACTTATTATGATGAACAGTGATGTTAATGCGGAGCTTTTAAAGGATTCAAACGGATTATATTATGCTGAGTATCTTTATTCCGGAAGCGGCAAGGTTCAGAGATATAACGTTTATGCCTTTAAAACGGATGATGCTTTCTGGACAGTGGATTTCATATATCCCAAGCGTTACACAAAAAAAATGATTCCCTATGTTGAAAAGTGGGCAAGCACTGTTGAAATTTCACAAAGTGGCGAATAAACTTTGGCTATTGTGATAGTCGCTTTTTGTTGAAAAAAGAGTGGTTTTACTGTATAATTACAAATAAGAAAAAACTTTAGGGGGATGTTTATGAGAAATCTGACGATTAAAAGAGAGAAAAGCTTTGTTAGTCGTTTGAAGAAAGCAAAAATCTATATTAAAGATGAACTTGCGGGCGACACCAAAATCAACGGCGACAAGTGCTACAAGCTCGGCGATTTAAAAAACGGAGAAGAAAAAACCTTTGTTATCGGCGACGAAGAAACAACGATATATGTTATACAAGATAAGTTCTCAAAAAATATGTGCAACGAAATTTGCATTATCCCTGCAGGTGTTGAAAATATTTATCTTATGGGCGAGTGTAAATTTAATCCTTTGGGCGGTGACAACTTCCGTTTCCACGGTATGACAGACCCCCGGGTACTTGCGAATCGCAAAAAATGCGCAAAAAAATTCGGCGCATTTTTAGCGCTTTGTGCTGTAGTGGGTTTTATTTGCGGTTTTATTGCTAATTACAACCCACCTTCGTATGCTAAAGACGGTGAGCCAAAAGCCTTTGTTCATGAATCAGGCGTGAAAATTGTTTTGACAGACACCTTTGAAGAAACCGAAATCGACGGAACGGTTTTCACTTATGGAACAGATGACGCTGTTGTTTTCGGTTATGAAGAAAGCTTCACAGCTCTGGAAGGTATGGGGGATTGGACTGAAAAAGAATATGCCGAGGAATTATGTGCTGCTTGGGGCTTAACGGATGCCGAGGTACAGGAGCAGGACGGATTGGTGTATTTTGAATACAGCAACAGAAGTGATGATACAGACACTATGTACAGCTATATGGTAGTTGTTTACAAAACCGGGGAATCTTTCTGGGATATTTCTTTTGCTGTGGATGAAGCGCAATATAAGGAATATAAGCCGATTTTTACGGAATGGGCAAAGAGCGTTGAATTTGCAGAATAACTGACAAGCTATGAAAACACAGGCTCGTTAATCGGGCTTGTGTTTTTTGTTGTTTTATATAATTAAATGCGTTCTTAAAAATCGTTATTTGTTGTAAATATTAATTGACTTTGGGTTTTCTCTATGATATAGTATTAGCAACCGATAGAGGTGCATTTTGTTAAGAGTAGCCGTGGCGTGAAAGGTTTGCCAAAACCGCCGTGGTGAAAGGAGCAGGTGCCGAAGACGATTTATGGCAAAAAATCGGTCTGGCAGTATGGAATAATATCTTTACTGTTGTCACCATTTTGGTGGAGAGCTATCTTACATAATATTATACCCGTGTAGCGTAACAGGGTATCTATTTTTGTGTGGGTAGTTGCTTTTCGGCAACTATTATTTTTTTGTGAGGTAAAAATATGAAAAACACAGTTTTCACAGGTGTTGCAACAGCACTCGTAACCCCCATGAACGCCAACGGCGTTGATTATGACGCTTTCGGCAGACTTATCGAATGGCAGATTGAAGAGGGCATCAATGCTCTTGTAATCGCAGGCACAAGCGGTGAGGGCTCAACCCTTTCTGACGAGGAGCACAGAGAGGTTCTTCGCTTCTCAGTTGAAAAGGTTGCCGGCAGAGTTCCCGTTATTGCGGGCACAGGCTCCAATGACACAGCCTATGCTATCGAGCTCACTAAATTCGCAAGTGAAATCGGTTGCGATGCAATGCTTCTTGTTACACCTTACTATAACAAAGCAACTCAGAGGGGTCTTATCGAGTCCTTCAAGGCTATTGCAGACGCTTCAACAAAGCCCTGTATTCTTTATAATGTTCCCTCAAGAACGGGCTGCAACCTTACACCTGCATCCTGTGCAATTCTTGCACAGCACCCCAACATCGTTGGTATCAAAGAAGCAAGCGGAAACATTTCACAGATTGCAGAAATCGCTGCACTCACAAAAGGCGAGTTTGATATTTATTCAGGCAACGATGACCAGATTGTTCCCCTTATGTCCTTGGGCGGCAAGGGTGTTATCTCTGTTGTTTCAAACATTCTTCCCAAGAAAACAGTTGAGCTTTGCGACAAATTCTTTGCAGGCGATTTAGAGGGCAGCCGTGCTATTCAGCTCGATTTGCTTCCCCTTATCAACTCTCTTTTCTGCGAGGTTAACCCCATCCCCGCAAAAGCCGCTGTTGCAGCTATCGGCTTCGGTGAAAATTACGTAAGACTTCCCCTTACAACAATGGAGCCCGAAAACGAAGCAAAAATGCGTGAGCTTATGAGAGAACAGGGCTTGAACGTTTAATATCGGCAACGGTTACAGGTAACAATTATATGATAGCTAATAATTTATATATAAAAGATAATACCTTATTCTTCGGTGGGCACAGCACAAAGAAGCTTGCCGAAAAATACGGTTCACCCATTTATGTGATGGATGAACAGAAGATAAGGGAAAATTGCCGTAAATATGTTAACGGAATGAGAACTTATTTCGGCGAAAGCGCAAGACCCTTCTATGCCAGCAAGGCTTGTAGCTTTAAAAAGATTTATAGCATTGTGGGCTCCGAGGGTATGGGGGTTGACGTTGTGTCTGTGGGTGAAATTTACACCGCCCTCAAATCCGGCTACGATATGAAAAATGTCTGCTTTCACTCTAACAGCAAAAACGATTACGATATCAATTTTGCAATGGATTCGGGCGTTGGTTGCTTCGTTGTTGATAACATTGAAGAGCTTGACGCTGTTGATTGTTTCGCTGGGGAGAGGGGCATAAAGCAAAAAATCCTTTTCCGTGTCACACCGGGTATTGATACCCACACCTATGAAGCAGTTAACACGGGTAAGGTGGATTCAAAATTCGGTTTCCCCATTGAAACAGGCGCCGCAATGGCTATTACAAAATACGCTCTTACTAAAAACAACATTGACCTTGCGGGCTTCCATTGTCACGTTGGCTCACAGCTTTTTGAATCCTCTGTTTTTATTCGTTCGGCAGAAATTATGCTTGAATTTATTGCAGAGGTTAAAGCCACTCTCGGCTATGAGGTAAGGGAGCTTGACCTTGGCGGCGGCTACGGCGTGAGATATACCGAAAATGACCCCGCAATAGATATCGAAGACAACATCCGTCAGGTTGCGGAGTTTTTCAAAAATAAATGCAAGGAGCTTAACATAAACGAGCCTGCAGTTAGTATGGAGCCCGGCAGAAGCATTGTTGCAGATGCAGGCATCACCCTTTACAAGGTGGGCAACGTTAAAAGAATCGAGGGCTACAAAAACTATGTCGCTATAGACGGCGGTATGACCGACAACCCCAGATTCGCTCTTTATGAATCCGAATATACGGTTGTTGCCGCAGACAAAGCAGAGAAGCCGCACAGCTTCCTTTGTGACCTTGTTGGCAAATGCTGTGAAAGCGGTGATATTATTCAGCCTAAGGTGCTTCTCCCCGAAAGCATCAAAAGAGGCGACCTTGTAGCAGTTCTCACAACAGGCGCATACAATTTCTCAATGGCTTCAAACTACAACAGAATCCCTCGTTTGCCTGTTATTATGGTCAACGGCGACGAAGACTACGTTGCAGTTAAGGGCGAAACACTTGATGATATAGTTAAGAATGATTTATAAGACTAAAAAGGGGCTGTAAAAAAGCGCAGACCGCACAAAACTATATAAATCAAGGGACTTTTATAGGTTTAAAGCCTATAAAAGTCCTATTTTTTAATGAAAATCAAAATCCTTGCGTTTTGTGCTACAAACAAACCTCGCCACTCGACGTACCTTTGTACGCCTTCGGGCAAGCAAAAACAAGCCTAAAGTCTTGTTTTGCTCGGTTTGTTCGTTCTGCATCTTTTTTCTAGCCCCCTAAAAAGGAGCTGTAAAAAAGTTTTTTTACAGCTCCTTTTATTTTTTGCTTCTGATTTTTAAAGAAAAACTGAACATAATGAAATCAGAGGTGATTTTTTTGAATTCATTGTGGAGTGCAACCGCCAAATGCGAGGGCTTCCCTCAGCTAAAGGGCGATATAAAAACAGACGTTGTAATTGTGGGCGGCGGTCTTGCGGGCGTTTTGTGCCTTAAAGAGCTGACGGACAGGGGCGTGGACTGTGTCCTCCTGGAGGCGAAAAGCATCGGCTCGGGTGTGACGAAAAACACCACGGCAAAGGTGACGTTTCAGCACGGTCTTATTTACGACAAGCTAATAAAGGGTGCGGGTGTGGAGAAAGCCCGAAAATATCTTGAAGCCAATCGGCAGGCGCTTGAAAAGATACGTAAAATGTCCGAAAAATACCCTTGCGGGTTTGAAGAAAAGGACGCATATATTTATTCTGCAACAGATCGCCAAAAGATTGAAGACGAAATAAGTGCCTATGAAAAATTGGGGGTCAAGGCACAGTTTGTTTCAGATGTTCCGTTGCCCGTGGGTTGTGTCGGTGCCGTAAAGGTGGGCTCCCAGGGGCAGTTTCATCCCCTTGAGTTTTTGTTTTGTGTTGCAAAAGGGCTGAAAATATATGAAAACTCAAAGGTTGTTGAATTTTTGCCCAAAAAGGTCCGTTGCAATGGCGGTAGCGTTACGGCAGAAAAAATTATTATTGCAACGCATTTCCCCATAATTAATAAACACGGCGGATATCCGTTGAAAATGTATCAGCATCGTTCATATGTTGTTGCCGCAAAGAATGCCCCCGACGTAAACGGAATGTATCTTGAGGATAAAGAGGGCGGCTTTTCGTTCAGAAACTATAAGGATTATCTTCTTATCGGCTCGGGTGACCACAGAACCGGTCAAAAGGGTGGTGGCTACAAGGGTTCTGAGGAGCTTTTTGCAAAAAAATTCCCCGATGCCGAAATCAGCTACCATTTTGCAACACAGGATTGCATAACACTCGACGGCGTGCCCTATATCGGCGAATACGCAAAAAATACAGAAAATTTATTTGTTGCCACGGGCTTCAATAAATGGGGCATGACCTCATCTGCGGTTGCCGCCGATATATTGAGCGACATGGTAACAGGTGTGAAAAATCCTTATTCGGATGTGTTTTCGCCCACACGCTCTGTTCTTCACCCCACGCTTTTTGCAAACATTTTTCATTCTGTTGTGGGGGTTATCACCCCAACCGTGCCAAGATGCCCACACCTGGGTTGTGCTTTGAAATATAACAAAGATGAGCATTCGTGGGATTGCCCATGCCACGGTTCAAGATTTTCTGAAAACGGCGAATTAATCGACAACCCCGCAACGGATGATTTGAAAAGAAATTAACGGACGAATTACTGTCTAAATGCACAAATTGAGTTTTGTGCATTATACATATTTTACAAAGTTGAAAATTTTAAAAAATAAAGTGTAGTATATCGTATCTTTTTGTCATATATAGGTGAAAGAAGAAACGCAGTGGATTTTGTGGCAACATAAGTCAGCTTGACATAATAATTGTGATTTGCTACATTGGTAGTAGAATAAAGCAGCCAATCAGAATGGTATTGTGATTGATACTTCGGGAGGGATGAATATGAAGAAAAGTGTATCAATTATCGTTGTATTGATAATTTTTTTAGCTTTCCCACTGAAATGTTCTGCATTTGATTCGGGCTTTTCAACAACAGAACGCACAACAGAAAAGAATAAATCCTTTGTTGATAGCATTGAAATTGAATTGTTAACCGAAGAACCCCAAAAGAAAGAAATCAGTTGTTTTGACGTTAATCCTTATGGGGATTTTGCTGTCTGCAACGATTCTACAACATACAAAAATATTTGTGTTTATTCAAAAGATGGCTCTTTTTTGTACGGTTATCAACTTAAAGCTGAGGGGAGCATTGGCTTAGAGTGGAATAAAAGATACTTGAACATATATTTTGTAAGAGGCGGTGTTATCATCAAGGTTAATTCACACGGAGAAATACTTGATGTAGCTGATGTGGAAGATACTATTGAAAATAATGATTATTATCGTCATAACATTGACAGTAACAAAAAAACGGTTGGTAAAAAAACTTATGCTTTGAAAAACGATATGGGGCTATTGAATTCTTTTGCTTCAGCATATTCAAAATTGACTGTTACCGACACAGACGGAACGGAAACTGTATTTTACGATATAGGTTCAGACTATCAGTTGAAATTATCTGGCGGGCTGATAGGTGCAGGAGCTTTTGTAACTGTGATTGTTGCTGTTGTTGTTATTGAGTTTTTGAAACGTAGAAAAGAGCAAAAAATAAAATGAGAATAATTTTTGCAACAAATCACCATTAAAATAAGTCTATATAAGTGAAAGAAGAAGTTTTTCTCTGTTGCGGAACATGTTGTGTGAATAACGGGGGGACAGAATATGAAAAAGACAATAGCTGTTTTATTGGTAGTTATAATTTTAATTACAGCGGTGGGCTGTGGTGCTGATAAAGAAAAACAGCCAACTACAATACAGCAAAAACCGGTTACTTATGAGCTTGACGAGAAAAACGGCAGTCTGTTTGTTAACGATATTGATTTGACAGAGAAAAGCTACGTTTATGTCGATTCTGATAAGAAATATGCAAAGTTGCCTTTGTTGGATATATGCGAAGCTTTAGGAGCTAACATAAGCAAAAACGGCGACAATTACGACATTGTTTTTTCTGATGAAGCATATGAACTTGTACCATCGCAAAACAGGCTGTCCATTGTTAACCAAAGGTCAAACTACATACAAGATCCCGATCCGATAATTAATCCCTATGCGGAGAATGTAGAGGACAAACGGCCTGTTTATTATCAGCAGACTGAAGACGATTTTTTAGTTGACAGTTCGGCAATTGAACAGTTTTTGTTTTTAAGAAACGCAGAGCTTCAGATTGATTATGATAAAAAAACGGTAAAGATAACATCAGTTAAAAGACAACCGGCAGAGATTTTTGTTGACGGCGTTAATATTAAAAAAGGAGCTTTTGTCCGAATCAATCATAAGGAAAGGTATGCTGAAATCCCACTCCTTTCTGTTTTAGAAAGTCTCGGGGCAAATATTTCAGTTTCAAAAGATGGCACAAAGATTATAAAATATCAGGATTGGAAATTTGTTTTGGATCAAAAAAATTTTTCCTTACTTCCTTTAAGTGAGAAAAAATATCATAACCTTATCGGTGAATTGGTGGGTGGACCTACTTATGAATACTACAAAATTACCGATGGTGAATTTATTGTCGATACTGCTAGCATAAAACCTTTTCTTCATAAATTAAATCTACGTATCAAGATAGATTATGATAGCAACATAGTTTATGTAGACTATAGGGATTAAGTTTTTTGCGTTGGGTGTTTATATTGTGTCGGGGGTGTAGAGGTGAGTTTTTTCAGCAGTAAGCATGTGAAAATAATACTTGGTGTGTTGGTGGCGCTTTTAACCATTGTTTTTATCATGGTTTTATTGGGGAATTTAAACCTAGGGGAAAATGGCGAAAATAAAACTGAGACAGAGTTAACCACAGATAATTCTACCGCAAATCAGAAGCTCTCGAAAATCTACAACAATTTTAAAAACGCTTTGCCTGACAATGCAGATGAAAAGGTGCCGTCTGTAACTGTTTCTGAAAATGAGGATTTTTGGATAATAGACGGCAAAACATATACTGTCCAAAGTAGTGAAAACACAGAGGGATTTACTTTTGTCAGTTGGGAAATAGATCTTTCTGCACTAACACTTTGCGGAATTGGAGCTTCGACAGAATTTTATTCGTCGGATGGGAAAATTGATAACGAAATTATTGTTGCCAAAAAAGGCGATGAACATAAAGTATTGGTCCTTGGTGATGCTTTTTCGCCATATTCCTACAACGTTGATGATTTTGAAATTATAAATAAATCTGACGAAAACGTGGAACGTTACCTCGGTCAGGTGTGGTCTGACCATTTAAGTAGAGAATATAATTTAAGCTTTCTTTTAGTTGAAGATGGGAAGTTGTTTAATTTTGTCGAACTCAAGTCAAAAACCAACCCGGAACTAACATATCGTATAGATTACGTGGAATACAAAGGCAATTATTTTTCTTTTCTGCCATACGGCGAAATCACATCTTTGCAAAGAAATGAAGACGGGTCTTTGGTTGAGGTAACAATGCGTAACCATAACTGACACCTAATCGACCAATTAACTACAATTTAATATTTCAAAGGGCGGTTTGGTCAATTCCAAGCCGCTTCTTTTCTGTCAGCGAAGCCTATCATCCCTGTTTGCCAACGGCAAATAGGGAGGGGGACCGACACGGAGCAAAGCGGAGTGTGGGTGGTGGGTCGCCCCGTTCCCTCTTGCCGTCGTCGATGAATCGAAAAATCTAACCTTTCTTTTACCTCTCTTCGAAGAGAGGGGGACCAACATTTAACGGGGTCCCCAAAAAGCGTAGCTTTTTAGGGGAGAGGAAGCACAGTGTAGCGTTGAATTTTTTTGCGTAGCGAAAAAATGATAAGCGGAACTTCGTGCTGACGAGGTGGTGGGTCGCCCCGTTACTGTTTTCCTTCGCAGATGAAACGAACAACGTAGGGGACGGTCTTGACCGTCCCGCCGTAGAAATTGATACACTTATTTTTCGGGCGGGTCAAGACCCGCCCCTACATTATCTGTCCCAACAACAAATCAATACAATCGGCACGAAGTGCCCCGAAACTTGCAACTTGCAACTTGCCACTAAAAAGCAGTACAGTCTTGCCACCTACCGCAATATAACAAAAAGCAACCCGAGAAAATCCTCGGGTTGTTTTATATTGTGTTATCATTTCTTTTCAGCAATAAACGCTCTGAACAGGGGCAAACATGCGTTGAAAAAGGCTTTGTAGCTTTCGCAGTAGCTTCTGTCTTCCTTTGAGCGTTTGCATCCGCCTCCCCGGCAGATGGGATAAAATCTGCATTTCTTGCAAGTCTCCGTAACAGCCAGGCTTTCTCGAAGAAATTCGGTTGCTTTTTCACAATGGGCGAGGGTGTCAAAATTCTCATTCGGGGTGTTGATATTTCCCAACAGCCATTCATCCGTGCAATAAAAGTCGCAGGGATAAATGTTGCCGTTGCCCTCAACAACAAATTGGTGCATACAGTGGCCGCACATTCCGCATTGCTCCGTGGGGTTGCCCAGATATAAATGCACAAGGTTGTCAAAATAGCGTATGCTTGTGTAGTTGCCTTGAACATAATCTTTAACGTAAGCGTTAAAGCCGTGTATAAGAAAATGCGTGTATTGGTCGGCTGTCATATAAAGTTCGCTTTCGGTTTTGTCACCAAAAGGGCGAAGACAGGGGATGAATTGCAGGTATCTGAAGCCTCTTTTTTTGAAAAATCTGAGAATTTCATCGATGTTTTCGGCACATTTACCTGTGAGAACCGTTAGAATGTTAAACTGAACGCCGTGCTTTGTAAAAATGTCGGCAGCTTTGAGGATTTTGTAAAAAGTGTTTTGGTTGTTGCTGTCAATTCTGAAGGCGTTGTTTTCAAAATCGCCGTCAAGACTCAGACCCACAAGAAAATCCTGCTCTTTAAAAAATGTTGCCCATTCATCGTCAATCAGCGTTCCGTTAGTCTGCAAGCCGTAATAGATTTTGCTGTTTTTCAGATTAAGCTCGTTGACCTTTCGGCAGAAATATCTGAAATAATCAAGCCCCCTGAGTGTGGGCTCGCCACCCTGAAAAGCAAACGAAATGCTTTCACCGTTGGCAAAATCAAGCGCCTTTTTTATTAAACTGTCGGTTGTTTCTTCAGAAATAAAGCCGAAGCTTTTAACGTCCCTGTGGTCGGTAACGTCGTGATAGAAGCAGTATTTGCACCGCATATTGCAAAGTGCAGATGCGGGTTTAATCATAATAGATAAGGGTGGCAAAACAATCATCCTTTATAATTAAACCTCGGAAAAATTCCGAGGCTTAATTCTTTATTGGTTATAGTATTCTTCGTTTATACCTCGACGGTTGGATTTGAAGCTTTTCATTATCTCATCCATCTGTGCATCCATTTTTTCTGCAACCGTTGGGTAAACGGATGAACGGTTGAGATTTTCGCCTGCGTCATCGCTGAGAATGTGCAACCAGTTCTTTCTGTATTTGTCAAAGAATGCGGAGTTATCATTCTGAATGTTTTGGAAATATTTAAAGGTTATGTGTTCGTTCTCTGTAAGAACTGGGTATTTATAGTCTGCATACTCTTTTTGTGCGAGAACATCAGAAGTGGGAACGGTGTACTGAATTGCTTTGAGCTTTTCACGCTTCATGTGAAGAATGGGGTGCTCCTCTGTGTGAAGAACGGTGTCGTTTTTTAGAAGCTCTACCATTGAAACGCCGTCGATAGCTCTGTCTTTGGGTAGGTAGCCTGTGTTGCCGTTCTTGTCGGTAATTCCGCAAAGGTCAACAAGAGTTGGCATAATGTCAACGAGTGTTGCGCTTTGTGTTCTTGTTTCGCCCGCATTCCACAAGCCGTTGTTGTTGCCCCAACGAATCATAAATGGAACCTTCTGACCGCCCTCATAAGCAAGGTATTTTCCGCCGCGAAGCTCACCCACGGAGCCCTCAAGTGCGGGGCCGTTGTCGCTTGTGAAAACGATGATTGTGTCGTCCATAACGCCCAAATCCTCAAGGGTTGTGAAAAGCTCGCCGAGATAATAGTCAAACTCGGTTACACAGTCGGCATAGGTGCCCATACCTGTTTCGCCGTTGAATTCGTCGCCAACAAATATTGGTGCGTGGGGCCACGGTGTTGCGTAATATGCAAAGAAGGGTTCATCAGAGTTTTCAACCTTGTCGGTTATCCAATCGGTGATTTCCTCGTGAATCCATTTTGATAACTGACGCTGATCCTTTTTGCCGTTTTCGTCACGGAGCTCTTCAACGCCGTGAACGATTTCATATTCGCCGTTTTCTTCTGACACGTGGTAGAAGGGAGCCATATCGTTAACGTGGTGGCTACCGTAGAAATAGTCAAAGCCCTGGTTTGTGGGGAGGTATTCGCCGTAGTCGCCAAGGTGCCATTTGCCGAAAGCACCGGTGTTGTAGCCCGCAGCCCGGAAGGTTTCTGCAATAGTGATTTCGTCGCCAAGCATACCGTCACAGTTGTTGCCCATTTCAATGGAGTTGAATATTCTTGTCTGTGCAAAGGGTGAAAGTGTGTCAACCGTGGGGTAAATAACGTTGTCGGCATAGCCTCTGAAGGGGTATCTGCCTGTCATAAGTGCAAATCTTGCAGGGGAGCAGACAGAGTAGCTTGAATAGAAGTTGTCAAAGTTCAGACCTTCTTCGCCGATTCTGTCCATATTGGGTGTTTCAAAAATCGAGCCGTTGAGAGAGGTGTCGCCATAGCCCATATCGTCCATAAGAATGAAAAGCACGTTGGGATTTTCTGATTTTGCTTTGCCCACGCCCTTGAGATAATCATCGTGACCCTCCCAAAGACGGTCTGTATTAGGCTCTGAGCGAAGATTCATAGTGAGAACATAAAGAACGGTTGTTCCTGCTAAAAATACGCTGAGAATTGATGTTGCGAATTTGTGTAATCCTGTTTTTGCAAAGGCTTTTTTTGCAACAATCACAAGAAGTGTGACGGCAATAATACAGGGGAGAAGCAATAAAATGTTTCCGCCCAATCTTGTGAGAAAACTGCCTTCGCTGGTGAAAAGCGGGTTTGCCGCACTTGACCAACCGGTTTTACCGCTTGAAAAAGCACCGAAGCCTGCGTCAGCGCCCCAGATGAGGTAATAAACAAAAATACCTGCGGCGGCGGCACAGTAGCCGATGACG
Source organism: Acutalibacteraceae bacterium (assembly GCA_045649005.1). Lineage (GTDB taxonomy): Bacteria > Bacillota > Clostridia > Oscillospirales > Acutalibacteraceae > DTU089. Next base: position 9,560 of record JAZRPC010000132.1, on the reverse strand, counting down.
TTGAATGCGTAAACCTTCTTTTTGGCAACAATTCCGATGAAGATAATTGCCGAAAGGATGCACATAAAAGCAACGCTTACAACGGCAACAATATTGAGTCTGAGAATCTGCAACGCAAGTGCAAGACCTATGCCGAGAACAGCAGTTATTAAGGGGATAACCTTTTTTGATTTGTCAAAAGATATACCGTTTTTCAAAATGAAAACCTCTCTTTCATACGTATGCATATATAATACAACAACTATTTAAAATAGGCAAGAGAAAACTGTCTTTTGGTGTGGGTACCAAAAGACAGTTGCTTGAATAAATTAGACTGAAAGGGAAAGAACGTAATCATTCTCGCTGAAAAGGGTGCTTATATCTTCGGGGTTAATGTGGGATTTAGCACGTATTGTGAAAAGGCAAAAATATTTTTCATTTTTCTTTTCGACTGTGCTTGAAATTAAAACGTAGCCCCTTTCTTTGAAAAGTTGTGTTACGCTTTCGATAGCCTCGGGGTCGTCACGCAGTTTCATGCTGACGGCAACCGTGCTTGTGTTTTCAACGGGCAGGAATTTGTGAATAACGACCTGAACAATAAGCAGAATGAGCGTTGCGTAAACGGCGATACCGTACATTCCCGCACCGGCTGCAAGCCCGATACCCGCAGTAGTCCACACACCGGCGGCAGTTGTGAGACCCTTTACGGTGCCCTTGTAAACGATGATACCCGCACCGAGGAAGCTGATGCCGGTAACGACCTGCGCCGCAAGACGTGAGCCGTCAAGGTTTACGTGGTCGGCAAGGCCGACAATGTCAAAGAAACCGTATTTGCTGACTATCATAATCAGCGCCGAGCCCATAGCAACAATGATATGGGTTCTGATACCCGCTTCTTTCTGCCTGAATGTTCTTTCAGCACCGATTACCGCACCGCAGATAACGGCGGTAACAAGGCCTAAAATATAGGGGAAAAAGCTGTGTAGTTTAAAAGTGTCAAGAAAGGTGTTAAGAACCTCCCACACTTCGTATGAGGGGATATTGGATAAAATCATGACAATCTCCTTAGCGATAATATCTTTGTATTATAATACATATTTTCACTTGTGTCAAATTATGCGAGGCAAGGATTTTTTTATGTCATAATACGTTATTGGCAATCATACCATTTACTGAAGAATTAAAAAGCACCTTTGGAGGTAGATTTATGACAGAAACGAGCATTTATAAGGATATTGAAACACGTACAGGCGGCGATATTTATATCGGCGTTGTGGGCCCCGTAAGAACAGGTAAATCAACTTTTATAAAAAGGTTTATGGATACTCTTGTTATACCCAATATTTCAGAGGAGCACAGACGTGAACGTGCGCAGGATGAGCTGCCGCAATCAGCCGCCGGCAGAACAATTATGACAACAGAGCCGAAATTTATACCCGAGCAGGCGGTAAAGGTGGGGCTACCAAATAACGCAGAGCTTAATGTTCGTTTAATAGATTGCGTGGGATATATCGTGCCAAGCTCCCTGGGGTATGTTGAAGAGGATAAACCCAGGATGGTGAAAACCCCTTGGTATGACCACGAAATCCCCTTTAATATGGCGGCAGAAATCGGCACTCAGAAGGTTATTACCGAGCATTCAACAATTGGTCTTGTTATAACCACAGACGGCTCAATAAGTGACATTCCGAGGGATGAATATGAAGAAGCGGAGGAGCGTGTTATTAATGAGTTAAAGGAGATCAACAAGCCCTTTGTTGTTCTTCTTAACAGCGTTTCGCCAAAGGCAGATTCAACGGTTATATTGGCAAGCGACCTCTCGTTGAAATATGGTGTGCCTGTTATACCCGTTAACTGTCTTGAGGTTGATGAAGGGGATATCCGTGACGTTCTTTCTGCTATGCTGTTCCGCTTCCCCATAAAGGAAATCGGCATCGAAATGCCCGGTTGGGTGATGGGGCTTGGCTACGAGCATTGGCTGAGAAAATCCGTGTGCTCTTGTGTTAAACAGTCGGCTTCGTATCTTCGTTGCCTCGGTGACGTTACAAAGCTTGTGGGTGATATTTGCGAAAACGAATATGTGCTGAGAGCGGAAATATCCTGTCTGGATCTGGGTAAGGGCTGTGCACAGATATACACAGAGCTGTCAAAAGAGTTGATTTACAAGGTTATTGACGAAAAAACCTCTCTCAAAATTTCAAGCGAGCAGGAGCTTATGGATTGTATCTGTGACTTGGCGGCTATAAAGAAAAAATATGACAAAATCAAAAATGCTCTCGATGAGGTTGAGGCAACGGGCTACGGCATAGTTATGCCCGATATAGATGAGCTCACACTCAAGGAGCCCGAAATAGTCAAGCAGGGCGGCAGGTACGGTGTGCGTCTCGGTGCGTCGGCACCGTCGATACATATGCTCAAAACCTGTATCGAAACAGAGGTTGCACCCGTTGTGGGTACCGAAAGTCAGTCGGAGGAATTGCTCAAATACCTTTTGACAGGTTTTGAAGAGGATCCTCATAAAATCTGGGAATCAGACATCTTCGGTAAATCTCTCAACGAGCTTGTTAATGAAGGCTTGCGCAACAAGCTTTGTCACATGCCCGTTGATGCAAGAGCAAAAATCCAGGAAACTCTTGAGCGCATTATCAACGACGGCTGCAGCGGTCTTATCTGTATTATTTTATAAAAATATGAAATCCCCTGCATTGCAGGGGATTTCAATTTTATCATTCTTCTTCGCTTTTTAAATTGCCGTAGCTTTTGTCAATTACGATAACAGCATATAAATTGCCGTTTCCTGCAACGTTAATGCGGTTTTTGATTATTTCAGTCAATTCAAAATCCGTGTATTTGTATCTTGGCGGAACAACAACGTCAAACAAGACATTTTTTGATTTTTCGCCAAAAACCACTCTGAAATCGTGGAACGTGATTACGGGGTCAATGTCATGAAGAATATCTCTGACAAGCTCTTTGAGGTGGTTGGTTTCTTCGCAGTCAAGAACTGTGGGGTCAAGGTGAACAACAAGGTGAATGTTGAATTTGCTTGCAAAGTCCCGTTCAATAGTGTCCATAATCTCGTGGCAGATAAGAACGTCCAGCCTTGCATCCATCTCGATGTGGGCAGATGCAAAATAGCTGTCTGGGCCGTAGCTGTGCACCATAAGGTCGTGTATACCGAGAACATTTTCATAGCTGAGAATTTCTTTCTCGATTTTCTCATACATTTCTTTTGACGGGGCTTGGCCGAGAAGGGGACCCACCGTTTCTCTGACAAGAGAAATGCCCGAATAAATGATGAATAAACCGACAAATGCACCGATGTAGCCGTCAAGGTTAATGTCTGTGTAATGTGAAACAAGAGTGGATACAAGAACGGCACCTGTTGAGATGCAGTCGTTTCTGCTGTCGGCGGCGGTGGCACTCAATGCTTTTGATTTGATTTTTTTACCGAGAGTATTGTTGAAGGAGCTCAGCCAAAGCTTTATGGCTATTGAAAGAACAAGCACAATAACTGCCGCATAGCTGAATTTTATATCCTCGGGGTTAAGGATTTTATCCACGGCAGACTTAAGTGAATCGTAGCCGATAAGAATAATAAGGAATGAAACGATAAGGCCTGTTATATATTCAATTCTTGCGTGGCCGTAGGGGTGGTCCTCGTCGGCGGGCTTTTCAGAAAGCCTGAAGCCGATGAGTGTCACAACAGATGAGCCGGCGTCGGTGATGTTGTTTGTTGCATCGGCAGTAATTGAAACGCTGTGGGCGAGCGAGCCGATGATGAATTTTGCGATACTCAGAAAAATATTGCAAATAATACCGACTATGCCCGCAAGACGACCGTATTTTTCACGGTTAAGCGGCTTGCTCTCATCTTGCTTTAAAAATAATTTGATTAACAAATTTGTCACGTAATCACCTCTGAGAGTATCTTCACACAATTATACTGTTTTTGCGGGAAAAGTCAAACATAAGTGGACAAAAAGGAAAGATTATGTTATTATAAAAGAAATAATTCACCGAAAGGTTGGTATATATGAACAAGACACTTGTTATTCTTGCGGCGGGTATGGGTAGCCGTTACGGCGGTCTCAAGCAAATTGACCCCGTGGGGCCCAATAACTCTATTATTATTGACTACTCTATTTTTGACGCTGTTAAAGCGGGCTTCAATAAGGTTGTTTTCATCATAAAGAAAGAAAACGAAAATCTTTTCAGAGAGGTTATCGGCGATAAGGTAGCAAAGCACATCCCTGTGGAATATGTTTTCCAGAGCCTTGATAAGCTCCCTGAGGGCTACACCTGCCCCGAGGGCAGAGAAAAGCCTTGGGGAACAGCACACGCTATTTATTGCTGTAAAGACGTTGTTAAAGAGCCGTTTATGGTAATAAATTCTGATGATTTCTATGGTGGCGGGGCATATTCGCTCATTTCAAAGTGGGTTGACTCAGCCGATTTCGGTGGTATGCCATATAAATTTGCAATGGCGGGCTATTACCTTAAAAACACTCTCACAGATAACGGCACGGTTTCACGTGGCGTTTGTGACGTTGATGCAGGCGGTCAGCTTGTTGACGTTATTGAGCGCACTAAAATTCAGCGAATCAACGGCAAAATCTCATACACGGAGGATGGCGAGAATTGGGTTGAACTCCCCGAGGATTCAGTTGCATCTATGAACTGTTGGTGCTTCCCGCCCGAAATACTTGGTGAGATTGAAAAATATCTTGTGGAATTTTTGAACACAACCGTGAAAGAGAATCCTTTGAAATCGGAATTTTTCCTCCCGTTCCTTGTGAGAGATTTGCTTTCAGAGAAAAAATGCACGGTTGACGTTCTTGAAACAGCCGACAAATGGTTCGGTGTTACATACAAGGAGGATAAGCCCGACGTTGTTGCATCAATATCAGCTCTTGTAAACGCAGGCGTTTATCCGGAAAATCTTTGGTGAGTTTTATGAAAAAGGCGTTTTTAATTATTTCTCTTGTTTTGTTGTTGAGTGTTCTTTGCTCATGTGGGGCTCAAAACGAGGGTATCACAACAACACAGCCCCCCACAACAGAGGCACCGCAGGACGTTAAGATTGAATTTGAACGGGCATTGATTGCAGATTCCGTAATAACATCAATGGAGGGCTACGGAGCAGAAACTACGTTTTCCGAGGATGAAAAAATTGTGATTTTTACTTTCTCGCCCGAGGAACACAAGAAAATGCTCAAAGATAAATACGATGAGGTTGTTGCCCATTTCAACGAGGTTCAGGAATCTGAGGATACCTACGTTGAGAAAATTGAATTTATAGAAGATTTCAGAGAGCTGAAGGTCTTTGTAAACCGTGAAAGCTATTTGCTTGGCGAAGACCACGGCGCATATATTGAATTCAACGTTGCGGGCTACGCACTTCATTATCAGCAATTTTTGGGTCAGGGGCAGAAAACCTTTGTTAAGGTTCTTTACTCCGACAATGAAGAAGAAATAACGTCATACAATCGACCTATAGAACAATCTTTTGAATAATAAAATTGCTTGGTAGGGAGACACTTCGTAAAGAAGTGTTTTCCCTACTTTCTTTTTATGTAAAAATTGACAGTTTCAAAATGAAAGTGTCATAGTGGGCTACATACTTTTAAAATACCCATCTCCAAAAAAAGAACAATAAGTGATATTGTGAGACGGGTCTCACAGTGATATTATTGCCTTATGGCAATAGTGTTATTGAAACCTCAGGTTTCAGTAATATTTTATTCGCCCGTTAACTGCCGAAGGCAATATCACTTTGATTTTAGTCGAAATAACACTGCGAAGCAATAGAACTCGCCGCAAGGCGAATAAAACTGGCGTTGTATCCTCAAGGATACCACGCCTATGCCGAGCAGTTTTTATTTGGGTTTTATTTGAAAAGATAAACTCTTGTTTCATAGGGCTTTGTTGTGAAGCCGTTAGCGCAAACAGAGGAGTCATCATAGTTTGAAAGAACACATTCGCCTTTTGCAAGGTCGAAGCCTGCGGGTGCGGTGAACTGAACGGGTTTTTCTGTGTATGAACAGATTACGAGAAGTCTCTGACCCTCATAGTTTCTTTCGTAAACATAAAGGTCCTTGCTTCTTCTGAGGTGTTCTTTATAGTCACCGTAGATAACAATTTCGTTTTCTTTTCTGAATTTAAGAAGCTTTCTGTAGAAGTTAAGAATGCTGTTGGGGTCTTTTTCTGCAGCTTCAACGTTGATTTCGGTGTAGTTGGGGTTAACCCAGAACCAGGGCTCGTCAGCAGTTGTGAAGCCTGCGTTTTTCTCGGCATTCCATTGTACACAAGTTCTTGCGTTATCACGAGAAGCATAGTTTGCAAGATTCAATGCTTTTTCTGCTCCCAAAAGTGATTTTGCAACACCGTAGTTGTTGACGGTTGAAACGTCTGTGTATTGGTCAATGCTTGTGAATGGGTAGTTAACCATACCGATTTCCTGACCCTGATAAATAAAGGGAGTACCGCTCTGACAAATGTATGTAACAGCAAGCATTTTTGCACTTTCAACCCTGTATTTCAGACTGCCGTAGCGGTTGATAACAGGGGGCTGGTCGTGGTTTTCCATATAAAGGGCATTCCAAGCTTTGCCGTAAAGGTCGTTCTGCCATCTTGTGAAAACCTTTTTGAGTCTCTTGAGGCTGAATTTTGTTTTGAACCAGCTGTAGAAGAGGCAGTCAGCCGCCATATGCTCGAAGTGGAACATCATATTAAGGTGCTGGTTGGGACCTTCCGTGATGTGCTTGAGTGCTTTTTTAGTTGTCATCATAGGTGCTTCGCCAACCGTCATACAGTCGTATTTTGAAAGTACGTCATTTTTGAATTCGAGAAGGTATTCGTCAAGGTGAGGACCGTGCATATAGTTTTCGATACCTGTTGCAACGGGGAACCAATAGGGGCTTGAGGGAAGTCCTTCTTTTTTTGAGATGAACGTGATAACGTCTTCTCGGAAGCCGTCAACACCCATATCAAGCCAGAATTTCATAATATCTTTAACTTCCTGACGGACTTCGGGGTTATCCATATTAAGGTCGGGCTGTTCAACAGCGAAAAGGTGGAGATAATATTCATCGTTCTTTTCATTGTATTCCCAAGCGGGGCCTGCAAAGGTGGACATCCAGTTGTTTGGTCTGCGTTTGCCCTTACCCTTGTACCAATGGTAATAACTGTGGTATTTGCTTGTGGGGTCTTCGATACCCTTAAGGAACCACTCGTGCTGGTCTGAGGTGTGGTTAACAACAAGGTCCATAATAACACGAAGACCTCTTTCGTGAGCGCCGTCGAGGACTGCTTTGAAATCCTCCATTGTGCCGTATTCGGGCTGAGTGCTTCTGTAATCAGCTATGTCGTAGCCGTAGTCCTTTTGCGGGGATTTATAAAGGGGGGAGAACCATATAGCGTCAACGCCAAGACTCTTTATGTAGTCGAGCTTGCCGAGAACACCTTTAAGGTCGCCGATACCATCGCCGTTGCCGTCGCAGAATGAACGGGGCCACACTTGATATACCGCCATTTCTTTGTACCAGGATTTTTGCATAACAAAACCTCACTTCTAATGTTTAATCTTCATAAGTTTAACACAGACTTTTTGTGAATACAATATCTCCACCAAAATATGGTAACATTGTTGAATTGTGAGGGTGTAGTTTTGTTGAATATTAATGTTTTGTTAACTATGAAACAGAAAAATTACAAAAAATTCATAGTTATGTTAATTTTTACTATGTACTTTTCGGGTTTTGTATTGTATAATGGCTATAAATGTTATAAACCCTTGAGAGGATTTTATTGATGAAAAAAAGCGTTAAAATAATAATAGCACTTGCGGCTGTGATTGTTATTGCGGCATCTGTTCTTACAGTCAGCCTCATAGATAAAGCGAATAAGGATGCCGAATCTACAAAGCCCGGTTATTCACGTCAGTCAACAACAGCACCAAGTGTTGTGGTGGTTCCCGATACTGATGCTTGGGTGAATATGGATCAGATTGCAAACGACCTTGCAACTGCCACCGAAAGTGACACCTCAACAGACACCACTGTAACCGAATCCGTTTCTGCCAGCGTTACCCACGTAATTGTGAGCTACATCTACATCACAGGTGACGAGCCCACAACACAAAACAGCGGTAGCAATAACAACACACAGAACGGTAACAGCAATAATAACAAAGAACCGGAGTTTTCAGAGTACAAATACTCTGTTAACGAAGAAACAAACGAGGTTACTCTTACCAAATATTACGGCACAAGCACCTCGTTGGTTGAAGTTCCCAACGAGATAAACGGCAACCCCGTTACAGCAATTGCCGACAAATGCTTTTTTGGCAAAAAGATGACTTCTGTTATTCTCGGTGAAAACATAAAAAACATTGGCAGCAAGGCTTTTAAGGATTGCACAAAGCTCAAGAGCTTTACTTATAAAGGTGTTCCCCATGCGGTAGTAATGGGTGACGATGTTTTCGAGGGTTGTACAAGCCTTGCGTATATCGGGCTTCCCCCTGTTGATAGTATGGGCTCAGGTGTTTTCAGAAGCTGTACTTCACTTGAGGAAATAACCATTACCGACGGAACAAAGGCTATGGGTAGTGAAATCTTCCAGTTCTGCACAAGCCTTAAAACAGTTACGATTCCCGAAAGTGTTGATACAATAGGTACAGGTATTTTCTCGGGTGCAGGTAAAGATGGCGATTCAAGTAACATTGTTGTCAAATGTGTTGAAGACTCTGTCGCTCACACAAAAGCAACACAATACAACGCAAAAATTGAATTTATAACTGAATAATAAGTCCAAACCCGCTTCTGATAAAAATCGGAGGCGGGTTTTTAACTTTAGAGGGTTGTTTGTATATAATGATAAAGGGTAGTAAAAAGTTTTCAATGTGATTATTTTTAATTAAAACGGGCAAAAATAAGTATGAAAACTTATGCCGGAGAGTGATAGCTTGAATATTAAAAGAGGCGATATATACTATGCCGATCTTAGCCCTGTTGTTGGTTCTGAGCAGGGCGGTGTGAGACCTGTACTTATAGTTCAGAATGACGTGGGTAATAAATACAGCCCCACCGTTATTGCGGCGGCTATAACAAGCCAACAGTTCAAAACCAAACTTCCGACTCATATAAGTGTGGATGCGGCTGTTTGCGGTCTTTCAAAGGATTCGGTGGTTTTGCTTGAACAGATACGCACCCTTGATAAACAACGCCTGCCGGAAAAGATGGGCAATCTGCCCGAATCGGATATGAGCAGAATCAATGGTGCGTTATCCTTGAGTATAGGTCTTGAAAAAGAATCGAAGCAAATGTATTAACCAGCTTTTGAGTGTACCTTGCGGTGCACTCTTTTTTTTGCGGCCGGACTAAGAAATATAAAGAGTTGTTAAAGTGTTGTTAAAGTATTGTTAAAAATGGATTTGAGTATCGACAAAACTTGACAATTGACCGAATGTAGTGTAATATTTACATTGATTTATTTTACAACTCTACGGAGGCTTTTTTTATGTCTAAAAGATTTTTTACATCCGAATCCGTTACAGAGGGTCATCCCGATAAGGTGTGTGA
>JAZRPC010000131.1:0-8194 GCA_045649005.1 Acutalibacteraceae bacterium | reverse complement strand
CAAGGAAGGGAATCATTGCAGTAGCAACAGAAACAACCATCTTGGGAGAAACGTCCATATAGTCTGCAACTGAGGGGGGAACCTCTCTGAACTCGTCTCTGTAACGAACTGTAACTCTGTCGTTAACAAAGCAGTTGTTTTCATCAAGGGGCTCGTTAGCCTGTGCAACGCAGTAGTTGTCTTCTACGTCAGCAGTCATATATTCAACTTCATCAAGAACCCTGCCTGTTTCTTTGTCGATTTTTCTGAAGGGTGCTTCAACGAAGCCGTATTTGTTGATTCTTGCAAATGTTGCAAGGTAAGAAATCAAACCGATGTTGGGACCTTCGGGAGTTTCGATGGGACACATTCTGCCGTAGTGGCTGTAGTGAACGTCACGAACCTCGAAGCCTGCTCTGTCTCGTGAAAGACCGCCGGGGCCGAGAGCAGAAAGACGTCTCTTGTGAGTGAGCTCAGCAAGGGGGTTTGTCTGGTCCATAAACTGTGAAAGGGGCGAAGAACCGAAAAATTCTTTGATTGCCGCCTGAACAGGTCTGATGTTGATAAGTGCTGCGGGAGTTGCCTTGTCGGGCTCCTGTGCCTGAAGAGTCATTCTTTCACGAACAACTCTTTCCATTCTGGTGAAGCCGATTCTTACCTGGTTCTGAAGAAGCTCACCAACTGAACGGATACGTCTGTTACCAAGATGGTCGATATCGTCAACGTTACCGAGCTCGTTGCCGAGACAGTTGAGGTAGTTGATAGACGCAAAGATATCGTCAATTATAATATGTTTGGGAATAAGCTCGTCGCAACGGAGTGCCATCTGCTCAAGGATAGCATCTGTGTCGTCACCGCATTCGTCAAGAATTTCTTTGAGAATTGTGAAACGAACCTTTTCGTTGATTGCGATTTCTTCCAACTGCTCTTCAGTTACGCCATCAATAAAATCGAGGGGGTTAACCATATTGTTGGAAATAACCTTAACTCTTCTGCCGTCAACAAGAACAGTAACCTCTTTAACACCTGAACGGTCGATAGCATCTGCCAATTCAGCAGTAATCTTGTCGCCTGCAGAAACAAGCAGCTCACCTGTGAAGGGGCTGAAAACGTCGTCAGCGGCAATATTGCCGGAGATTCTGTCTGTAAGAGCAAGCTTTTTATTGTATTTATATCTGCCGACTCTTGAAATATCATATCTGTGTGGGTCAAAGAAAAGATTATTGATATGAGTGCTTGCTGAATCAATTGTGGGGGGCCCACCGGGACGAAGCTTTCTGTAAACCTCAAGCAAAGCCTCTTCGGTATTCTGAGTAGTATCCTTTTCAAGAGTAGCCTCAATTCTGTCGTCATCACCGAAGAACTCACGGATCTCGTGGTTTGAAGAGAGGCCGAGAGCACGGATAAATGTCGTAATCGGAAGCTTTCTGTTCTTGTCGATTCTGACGTTGAAGATATCGTTCTGGTCAGATTCATACTCAAGCCAAGCACCTCTGTTGGGGATAACAGTTGAGGTGAAAAGCTTTTTACCGTTTTTGTCGTATGTGAAACCATAATAAACGCCGGGGGAACGAACAAGCTGAGAGATAATAACACGCTCAGCACCGTTGATAACAAAGGTGCCGCTGTCAGTCATAACGGGGAAATCGCCCATATAGACTTCATTCTCTTTAATCTCGCCGGTCTCTTTGTTGTAAAGCCTTGCAGTAACTCTGAAGGGTGCGGCGTAAGTTGCGTCACGCTCCTTGCACTCAACAACACTGTACTTCGGCTTCTCGTCCATACGATAATCGACAAACGTAAGGACAAGGTTACCCGTGTAATCCGTGATTTCATCAATGTCACGGAAAACCTCTTTAAGACCTACTTCGAGAAACCACTTGTATGAGTTTTTCTGCACTTCGATAAGGTTAGGCATCTGCATAACTTCTCTGATACCGGCAAAACTCATTCTCGTGTTTTTTCCGAGCTTAACGGGTTTTACATTCGCCATAAAACACATCACTCCGTTCTTTATTTAAACTTCTTTTTTACTGCAAAAACAGTCAAAAAAGAAAAAATTAACACCTAAAAAGTGGATATCTGACATTACCAAAAATTACAAGAAAACATAGTAATTCATAATAATCCATCATAATAGAGTATAGATTATATTACAATTCCTGTCAAATGTCAATAACTAATTTATATTTTTTGAAATTATTTTTTACAAGCCCTACTCTACTCGAAAACTAATTTGTGGCGCTTGTGCCCCGAAACTTGCCACCTGCCACCTGCAACCAAGAAAATGTAGGGGACGGTCTTGACCGTCCCGCAAAAATCGAATACACAAACGGGCGGCTGGCGACTAAAAAAACAGGTAGCTTAGCTACCTGTTTTTACGTTCAGTCTTTTTTTAACTTTAAAAGTCGCCACAATATATGCGGGCACAAGGAACAAGTCTGCAACAAACCACGCAACGGGGTTTGCAACACAAACGGCATTATAGCCGATTTTGTTAACAAAGCCGAAGCCCATCACTCCCCTTGCCACAAGCTCGAACACGCCCGTGGTCATAGCGGTCAGGCTGTAGCCCATACCCTGTAACGCATTTCTGAAAACAAACAACAGCGACAGTATCGGGTAAAAATAGCTACCCGCCTCAATATATTGCTGAGCAAGAGCAATAATCTCTTTCTGTGAGCCGTCAATGAACAAAAGCGAAATATACGGCCCGAGAAACTGTGCAACACAAAAACCAATTACCGCATAACACAATGCAATAATAACCGCTCGTCCGACACCTTTTTTTATTCGGCTATAGCTTCCTGCACCAAGATTCTGTCCGCAATATGTTGCCATTGTTATGCCGATTGTTTCTGCCGGCAGAACAATCATCAGCTGTGTTTTACCGCCTATTGTAACCGCCGCAATAATATCCGAGCCAAGGCTGTTGACACAGGATGCCAGCATAACCGAGCCGATGGCGGTTATTGAAAATTGCAACGCAAGGGGTAAGCCGTTTTTGAGAAGTGATTTAACAAAATCGAAATCAAGAGCACGTGTTTCTTTTGTTGGGTGAAGAATGTGAAAGCTTCGCTTTATATAGATAAAGCACAGCACACCCGAAACAAACTGCGAAATAACGGTTGCTATCGCCGCACCCTTCACGCCCCAACCGAATGCTATAATAAACAAAAGATCAAGACCGATGTTCAAGACAGAGGAAAACAAAAGGAAATACAACGGTGTTTTGCTGTTACCCAATGCCCTTACAAGGCTTGAAAGAAGGTTGTAAAGAAGCGTTGCTCCGATTCCCCCGAATATAATAACAATATATTCGTATGCATCCTTGTATATATTCTCCGGAATATTCACGATATCCAGAAGTGTTCCCGTAAATTTAACCGCAACAGCAGTAAGAATAACACCAATTACGAGAGAAGTGTAAATTATATTCGCAACGTATTTTTTGAGATTGTGAATATCCTGTGCACCAAAGCGCTGTGCAATAGGCACTGCGAAGCCCGAGCAAAGACCGATAACCGAGCCGACTATAAGAAAGCTCAGCGGCCCAACGGCACCAACAGCCGACAGTGCATCCTTGCCAACAAACTGACCGACTATTATGGTGTCTGCCATATTATAAAATTGCTGAAAAAGGTTACCCACCATCAACGGCAAGCAAAACTTCAATATGTTTTTCGTGGGGCTCCCCACCGTCATATCCTTAACCTTAGCCATATTTTCTCCTGTTAACTACGCAATTACAATCGGCGCTTGCGCCCCGAAACTTGCCACTTGCCACTTGCCACTTCCAACTTGCAACTTTATAATTACCCGTTAATTATATCATACGCCATATCCGGCTTATCACTCATAATACAATCGGCGCCCAAGCCATCAAGCTCTTCCACGTCCTCCGGGTCATTGACCGTCCAATACTGAACGGCTATATTGTGCCTGTGAGCATAGTTCACAATTCTTTCTGATGCCAGATTGAAAACCCCGTAACCGCCTGCAGGAATCTGCAATGCATCAAATTTATAATAGCTCTCAGGCAACTCAAGGTTAAAGGTTGCCGCAAAATAATATATAACAGTTTCACCGATGCTCGATGAACGAAGCATATCCGGGTATTTTTCATCAACGTATTTTGTAACGCTTGCGTTAAACGTACCAAACACTACCCTGTCGACCAAATCCTTTTCTTTAAGAATTCTGTAAAGCTCATCTGCGGCCTTGTTACCAAGCTCGCCCGAATCCTTGATTTCGATAATGTAGTCAAATTCACCGTTGCTTTCAAGGTAGTCGAGAACGTCCTCAAGAAGCACTGCCCTGAGCTCCTCGGGAACCTTGTCACCCTTCAAACCCTTGTAAGGATATTCACCGTCGGGGTTGCAGAAATTTGCACCGAAATTCAGCTTGAGCAATTCCTCATATGTTTTCTCTGACGGTTTTACACCCTCTTTACCGAAAATATCCACGGAATCTGTTGTTCTGTCAAGTGTGCTGTCGTGGAGAAGAATCAATTTATTATCTTTAGTTATATGCAAATCGAATTCAAAAACATCAACGTTGAAATCTTCATTTTCAATACAATATTTAAAAGCTGCCATTGTGTTTTCCGGGGCAATATCTGCACCCGAGCGGTGTGCAGAAACAAGTGCACCGCCGCTTGTTATGTATTCATTAGTAATGTCACCTTTCTCTGCCTTTTTGCCGGGCATAAACTCACAAACAGCGTAGCACACGCCAATGAGTACAAGCAACAAAGCAAAAATGGATGCGAAAGCTTTGAGTACAAGCTTCGGAATACTGTTCTTTTTGTTTTTAACTGATTTTTTCATATTACATATACCTCAGACAAAGAAATTTTTTCCTAAAAGTCGTAAAAGAATTTATCATAGTAAAATTTATTTGTCAACCGATTTAAAAATTAATTTACAAATAGAAAACTCTCCTGCTGTATTTGCAAGAGAGTTTTTAAATTTTATTCAGTAATTGCTGTTGACTTTTTTCTCTTTCTTTTGAGAATACCCGTAGCAATAACACCTGCACCGCTGATTGCAAGCAACGCAATCCATGCAGCACCCTCGCTTCTCACATCTTCGTTCAAAGCGTATTCTGCCACAACAACAACAGGTTTAAGAGCAACTCTTACTGCGGCCTTCAAGCCCTCGTGTTCAGCAATGAAATCTGCAATGGGAGGTGAAAGCTTGTAGTATGCGTGAACAAAAGCCGTGCCAAGCTCAGTTTTCAAAAGAACGTTATCACGGAAATCGCACAGCAAGCCGACCTCACCTGAATCGTGGCCGTAGGAAGCCGTTGCAACAAAGCAAAGCTTCGGAACCGCAATACTTGTGTTTGTGTTATCGCCGGAAAGAATGGAGTCTGCATAAACTCTGAGAACGAGACCATTTTCGTCAACGGATTCAACTGTCTTGTAATCTGTTCCATCCATAAGAAGCTGGCCGTTTGATTGGTTATAAAGGTTAGCCTCGGAGCGCTGTGATGATTTTATAAAGTTAACGGTAACGCCGCTGGTGTTTGTTACCATATTGGGGAAATGGTAAGCAACGTCAAGGCTGTAGTAAATATCATCGCTTTCAGGGACCTGAAGCTCGCCGTTGACTTCATATTCAAAGTCATCCTCCAGAGCCGCAAGAGTTATGATAACACCGCATTGATTTTCCTTTTCGGGAGCACCTTCATAGCTGTAATCTCTGTAAACCTCGATATTAACATACATCGGCACGTCGGAAATCTGCTGAGCCGCAGAGCGTTTCTGACCTTTATTCTGATTGTAAAGGTAGTAGCCCGCAACGTCACCCGTTCCGCCACAACCGTTTGCAGAGCAAGTTTTATCGGGATATGGAATAATCTCGCCGCAAGAATTACATTCTCTGACGGGTTGAATAAACAAATAAGAGTAACCTTCGTCAACCGTCTCTCCTGCAGGCACAACGTCTGAAGATGGAAAAATGTCTGCCGTCTGTGCGCCCGCAACGTTTGCCGAACCTGTTCTGAGAAGCTCGGCGGTTGTTTTAACCGCCTCCTGCTTCACGTAGCGTTCCTCACTTTTGTCGAAGGAACGGTTGGCAACCTGGAATATGTTAATAAGGGCGAAGGCTCCTAAAGAAAGGAGCAGAAGAACTACCATAAGCTCAACTATTGTAAACCCTTTTTTTGATTTAGTTAAAAAACCAAGCATTCTCGGAGCCTCCTTTCTTTATACTGTTTCTCGTCCGTCCATTGCGTAAATCGTGTCGCCTATTGCAAGGTAAAGAACCGCATCGGGGTTTGCTGACCTTTCATAGGTAACCTCAAGCTTTGTGCCGTGGGGCATAGTCTTGAGAGTTTCAAGTCTGACGCCTGCAATGTAGGTGTTACCGGCAAAATAGTAGTAACCACCGACAATTTTTGATGTGTTCAATTCAAGACCGTAGAAATCACCAAATTGGATAAACTTCCATGACCAAGTGCCGTTCTCCTGCTTGGTGCCGACAACGGTACCGATTGAAATGTTAGAGTTTTTGGGTGTGCCCGTAACAACAATGACATCGTCGTGAGCATCAATAGTAAATATTTTGGAGAAATAGTCGCTGACGGGGATTGTGCCGTTAACCTTTATTTCCTCCATCCTTGCAGGAGGTGTTCCCGAACCTGCATAGGTGTTATCAGCTATGTAGCTTACAAGGTTTGTTGACTGTGATGTAACAACCTCTTCACCATCCTCGCTGACGAACTGAACACTGGCTGTTGCAACAAGTGAGCGGAAAAGTCTGCCCTTGCTGTCGCCATAATATGCGTAATAGTATTTAGTTTCATTGTGATCGTCGATTGTCTTGCTTTCTGTGTTGATATCAACCGCCGTAAACTGAACACTGTCACGCTCATGTGTGCCGTATGTAGTGAAAGCATTTCTGTATTCTGAGCCGCTGTAGCCGGCTGTGAGGTAGTTGGAATCGAAAGTATTGTTATCCTTGAAATACAAAAGGTTTGTAAACTCGGACTGTGTACCCTCAACCATCGCCGCAAGAACACCGTCGTTGTAAATACCACTAAGAGCGGTTGAGGTGTTTGAAGGAACAGATGGGTTAATCCACTGGTATGCAGAGCCGGCAACTGCGTAACCAACACCAACGGTAACGCCGTCTTTTGTGGCAATTTTTGAAATGTTGTACATTTCACCGGGGAACCAAACATTATAATAGTCGTTATTATAAATGTTTCTGTTGGTTGCATCATTAGTTGTGGCTCTGGTTGCCGTTTTAACAGGCGAACCATCTGTATTAACACCGCCAATACCGTAATGCGAATGGAAATAAAGATGTTCGTATGATCGGTAGTATTCACGCTGACCGTCATAGGTGATGTTTGTGTAAATCTTTTCACGGTTTGAAGAATAGCCCATGGTGAACAAAACGTCACCCATAAACATATCCTTCCAGCTGGTGTTACGTGCAATAAAGAAATTGCTTCTTGAGTCACCGGTAAGATTATTGCCGGATGTAACCTGCATTCTTGCCTGCTTTTCAGCAGCAGAAACACCGTTTGTGTTACTTCTTTCAACACCGGTTTCTGTACCAAAAAGGCTTCTGTTAACATAAACCTCACCAACAGTGCCGCTTGAATATTTGTGAACTGTTGTGCCGGTACCCTGTGCATTACCGAAAATAACGTAGTCTGTAAGAGCGCCGTGGGGAGCATATTCACCAGGGTCCCAGTCCTTATTTTTTGCACGGTTATATATGTTAGCAGCAACGTTTGCTTCGGGATTTATGTTATCCTTTTGCATAACGTTCATATAAGCGTGAACGTTACCAACGTAAAGCATTGAGCCCGAAACGCTGCCTGCCGACGGAATATAGATTGCGTCTGTAAGGTTGATTTCAGATTCAAGACCGTTAAGATAATCTCTGCCGTCTGTAATCTGGCGGGCATCTTCACGGTTACTTGTTGCTTGACCGTCAGTTCTCATAAAGTTAACGCCCTCTGCAACGTTGGGGTTATATGAGCCAAAGTTTGTGAAACGGATAGATGCAAAGGCAGTTTCGTTGTGACGTCCACCGTCGGGGCCACCACCGGTTGTACCGTCAAAAACAACAATCTTGTTAAGGTCGCCGACCTTATCATTACGTGAAATCACTTCAAATGTACCCGAAGGATACCAGATTTCCGTGAAGCCCTTATAGTCACTTTCATTTTTCAGGAAGCCGAAGGCTCTCAAGGG
>JAZRPC010000130.1:0-1630 GCA_045649005.1 Acutalibacteraceae bacterium | reverse complement strand
CCGGTCTTGATGTTGATATTACAAACCTTCACGCTTCAGGCACAATCCGTATGATGGAAGCAGCCCTTGAAGGTCTTACAAGAGAAGATGGAACAAGACCCCTTCTTATTGCAGTTACACAGCTTACATCCACAGACCAGGAAAGCATGGAGAATGACCTTCTCATAAAAGAGCCCATTGATAAAGTAGTTATGCACTATGCTCACAATGCAAAACTTGCAGGTCTTGATGGTGTTGTTTGTTCACCTCTTGAAGCAGGTAAGGTGCACGATACTTGCGGTAAGGACTTCCTTACAATTACTCCCGGTGTGCGTTTTGCAGATGGTGATATTGGTGACCAGAAACGAGTTATGACTCCTGCACAGGCAAAGAAAATCGGTTCTGACTACATTGTTGTGGGCAGACCCATTACAGCGGCAGAGGACCCCGTTGCAGCATATAACAGATGCGTTGCAGAGTTTTGCGACTAAAATAAAATCTTTTACCTAAAAAACCTCCCTGGCGAAGGGAGGGGGACCGCACCGGAATTTGTTTTGGTGTGGTGGAGGGTTCTAGCACCGATAGGTGCGTATGATAAAATCTTTTACCTAAATTACACAGGAGGATTTGAAAATGGAAAGCTACAAAAGAGAATTTATACAGTTTTTAGAAGGTGCAGGCGTTCTTAAATTCGGCGATTTCACAGCGAAAAGCGGCAGAAAAATACCTTATTTCATCAATGCAGGCGATATTAAAACAGGCGAACAGATTTGCAAATTGGGCGAATTTTACGCTAAAGCATATTTTGAGAAAGTTGGCAACAAGAAAACAGTTCTTTACGGCCCTGCGTACAAGGGTATCCCGATTGCTGTTTCAGTTGCAGTTGCTCTTGCAAAGAATGGTCTTGACGTTCCCTTCTTCTTCAACCGTAAAGAAGAGAAAGACCACGGCGAAGGTGGCGTCTTCGTTGGCTACAAGCCACAGGAAGGCGAAGAAATCGTAATCGTTGAAGACGTTATTACTGCCGGTACCGCTATCCGTGAGAGCATGTCTATTCTTTCAGGTCTCAAGGGTACAAAGGTTGCCGCAACGTTTGTTATGGTTGACCGTAAAGAAAAGGGTCAGACAGAAAAATCTGCTATGGCAGAGGTTGGCGAGGAATATGGCTTCCCCGTTTATTCTGTTGTTGACGTTTACGACATTATCGAATATCTCGAAGAAGACGAGAAAAATAAAGAAAACGTTGAAAGAATTAAAAACTATCTTGCTGTTAATGGTGCAAAGGAATAATCATATATAGATTTGAAAAGGGGATTAGTAGTAAATGAGAAGCTTGATTGATATTCTCGATTTTACCGTTGAAGAAGTTAACGAGCTTATTGCAACGGCAAATGATATTATAGATAACCCCGATAAATACTGCGAAAAGTGTAAAAGAAAAAAACTTGCAACACTTTTCTTTGAACCCTCAACAAGAACCCGTCTCAGCTTTGAGTCGGCTATGATTGAGTTGGGCGGTAGTGTTATCGGTTTTTCTGCGGCAAACAATTCTTCTGCCGCAAAAGGTGAAAGTGTGGCAGATACTGCAAAAACAATCAGTTGCTATGCAGATATTATTGCAATGCGCCATCCTAAAGAGGGTGCGCCCCTT
>JAZRPC010000129.1:0-5954 GCA_045649005.1 Acutalibacteraceae bacterium | reverse complement strand
CTGTGGGGATTTCATACTGCATAGCAAGTGTTTCGGGCTTTTCGAGAACAGCCTCACGTGATTCAACGGGGTTGATTACGTGTTTTTTGATTTCTGCAACGTCCTCAGCAGAAAGGTTGCCGTAGAGAGCATAAACCTTTGCGGATTTTACTGTGGGGCGGTCGCCCTGTGAGATAATCTGGATACACTGTGCTGCAGAATCCGCACGCTGGTCAAATTGACCGGGCAAAAACTCAACTGCAAAAACAGTTGCACCGGCTAAATCAACCTCACTTGTTGCAATATCAAGCTGGGGCTCTGAAAAAACCGTTGTGATTGCGTAGTTAAAAAGCTCTTCTGTGATGTTTTCTGCATCATATCGGTTGATAACACGAACATCTTCAAGGTTTTTGATGCCTAAAAGTGTGCGGGCATCTCCCAAAAGAGCCTTTGCCTCGTGAGCAAGTTCTTTTTTCTTTTCAACATAAACTCTATATACCATTTCTTAATCCTCCAAAACTACGAGAGCCTTAGCGCCGATATCATTACGATAAAAAGCATTATCAAAGCTGATTTGTTTTACAAGTCCATAAGATGATTTAACTGCATCTTTAAGGTTATTCTCCACAGCGGTAACGCCAAGAACTCGTCCGCCGTTTGTGAGAAGCTTGCCCTCTTTAAGGGATGCACCCGCTACGTAAACGTTACCCTCAATCTCTTCGGGTATGTTCATTTCGAAGCCTTTTTCATAGCTTACGGGGTAGCCCTTGGATGCCATAATTACACAACAAGCACTTTTTTCGCTGAATTTAACTTCTGTTTCGGCGAGTGTGCCGTTTGTTGTTGCTTTCATAATAGTGAGCAAATCACTTTCAAGAAGAGGAAGAACAACCTGTGTTTCGGGGTCACCGAAACGGCAGTTATATTCAATAACCTTAGGGCCGTTAGGTGTGAGCATAAGGCCGAAATAGAGACAACCCTTAAAGGTTCTGCCCTCCTTATTCATTGCATCAATGGTAGGGATGAAAATCTTCTCCATACACTCGTCTGCAATTTCTTTTGTGTAATAGGGGTTGGGAGCAATCGGGCCCATACCGCCTGTGTTAAGACCCGTGTCGTTATCCCCTGCTCTCTTGTGGTCCATTGATGAAATCATGGGAACAACTGTTTTACCGTCTGTAAACGAAAGAACAGAAACCTCGGGACCTGTAAGAAATTCCTCAATAACGATGTTGTCACCGCTTGTGCCGAACATTTTGTCCTGCATCATCGAAACAACCGCATTCTTTGCTTCTTCTCTTGTGTTTGCAATAATAACACCTTTACCCAGAGCAAGTCCGTCAGCCTTTATAACTGTGGGAATGGGAGCTGTTTCGAGGTATTCGAGAGCTTTTTTCATATCATTGAATACTTCATAAGCCGCTGTGGGAATACCATATTTTTTCATAAGGTTTTTCGAAAAAACCTTGCTACCCTCAATAATTGCAGCGTTGCCTTTAGGCCCGAAGCAGGGAATGCCCTTTTCTTCGAGAGCGTCAACACAGCCGAGAACCAACGGGTCATCGGGAGCAACAACAGCATAATCAATGTTGTTTGAAACCGCAAATTCAACGATTTTCTCTATATCTTTAGCACCGATATCAACAAGGGTTGCATCCTTTGCCATACCGCCGTTACCGGGGAGAGCAAAAATCTCTGTAACCTCTTTGTTTTCTTTTATTTTCTTGATGATGGCATGTTCGCGTCCGCCACCACCGACAACCATTATCTTCATCTTTATACCTCTTAGTGATGGAACAATCTCATACCTGTAAAGGACATAGTAATTCCATATTTGTTACAGCAATCAATAACAACATCATCACGGATTGAACCGCCGGGCTCTGCAATATATTTTACGCCACTCTTCTTCGCACGCTCGATGTTGTCGCTGAAGGGGAAGAATGCGTCTGAACCGAGAGCAACGCCGTCGATAGTTGCGAAATAGGCTTTAACATCCTCGTCTGTAAGGGGTTCGGGCTGAGATGTGAAATATTTCTGCCAGTTGCCGTCTGCACAAACGTCTTCCTCGTTTTTGTTGATGTAGCCGTCGATAACGTTATCTCTGTCGGGTCTGCCGAGAGTATCTTTAAATGGCAGATTAAGTACTTTTTCGTGCTGACGAAGGAACCATGTATCTGCCTTTGTGCCCGCAAGACGTGTGCAATGGATTCTTGACTGCTGACCTGCGCCAACGCCGATTGCCTGACCGTCAACAGCATAGCAAACTGAGTTTGACTGAGTATATTTAAGTGTGATAAGCGCAATTATAAGGTCACGAACTGCGCTTTCGGGCATATCTTTATTTTCTGTAACAATGTTTTTGAGAAGGTCTGCGTTGATTTCAAAATTGTTTCTGCCCTGCTCAAATGTTATGCCGTAAACCTGTTTGTGTTCGATGGGAGCAGGAACATAATCGGGGTCAATTTTAACGATATTGTAGTTACCTTTTCTCTTTGATTTGAGAATTTCAAGTGCTTCGGGCTCGTAGCCGGGAGCGATGATACCATCTGAAACCTCACGCTGAATAAGCTTTGCTGTTGTAACGTCGCAAACGTCTGAAAGAGCAACCCAGTCACCGAATGAGCACATTCTGTCTGTACCTCTTGCTCTTGCGTATGCACAAGCGAGGGGGGATTCATCAAGACCTTCAATGTCATCAACAAAGCAAGCCTTTTTGAGCTTGTCTGAAAGTGGCACGCCAACAGCCGCAGATGTGGGGCTGACGTGTTTGAAGGAGGTTACCGCAGGAAGACCGAGTGCTTCTTTGAGCTCCTTAACAAGCTGCCAGGAGTTGAATGCATCAAGGAAGTTGATGAAACCGGGGCGACCGCAAAGGATTTCAATGGGAAGCTCGCTACCGTCTGCCATAAAGATTTTTGCAGGCTTCTGGTTGGGGTTACAACCATATTTTAATTCAAATTCTTTCATTACGATAATCTCCTTATTTATTCTTATTAACTATTCTGGATTCGTATTTACCTGTTGCAAGGTCAATATATCTTACGAAAAGGGAGACCTTGTTATCTTCATTAAGGTTTTTCCAGAGGATATCTGTCAAAGTGTCAATGTCAACATCGGGAAGCTCCAATGTTTTAGGCTCGCCCTCAAAGCTAGGAAGGGGGTTGCCGTCGCATTTGTATGTGTGAATGAATTTTGCTTTTCCGGGAAGCGGATTAGAATAAGCAAATGTATATCTCTGGCAAGAGGAACCATCACCGTCAGCAGATTTGAGGATAGACATTGCATAGTTCATATCACCGTTTTCAAGACGGATGATGCCTGAAATACGAGGTGTGTAGTTGGGAGCATCATCTTCAAATTCACGTGTACGAAGAGCCTGCTCAAAGGTCATCTGCTTATCCATCAATTCATAGATTGTATCTGTCTGGTCACCATTTGTAACGATAGTCTTGTTGCCGAGAACTCTAACGGGAGCATAGATAATAAGGTGGGGGTCAACCATTTTTGACTCATCGAAAGCCTGTGTTCTGATACCCTCGCCGTCTTCAACGAAAACTCTGTTTCTGCTGTTTTCGCTTCTGCCCATGATGAAATAAGCAGTAACAGCTTTTTTTGAATCGGCACTTTTACCGATTATGATGCCTCTGCCGTGATAAGCGAGAGAATTAAGTTCATTTTCAAGATTTCTGATTTCCATATCTATGTTCCTTTCAAATAAAATATTGTTAATTAGAGCAACCGTAGGGGACGGTCTTGACCGTCCCGTCACTTTATAAAGTAACTTTTCGGGCGGGTCAAGACCCGCCCCTACAATGTGTAACAGGTTTTATTTTTTAATAATCGTTTTTCCGTCAACAACCTCAACCTTACCATCACAGAAAAGCTGAACTGCCTTGGGAAGAATTTTCCACTCTGCCTGCTCCATTATTCTTTTCTGAAGAGCTTCGGGTGTGTCACCCTCCAAAACCTCAACAGCCTTTTGAAGAATTATGGGGCCTGCGTCACATTCTGCCGTAACAAAATGAACTGTTGCGCCCGAAACCTTTACGCCCTTTTCAAGAGCACATTCGTGTACGTGCAGACCATAGAAGCCTTTGCCACAAAATGCGGGGATAAGTGCAGGGTGAACGTTAATCATTTTGTTTTTAAAAGTATCACAGACATTTTCATCAAGAATTGTCATAAAGCCCGCATACACTACAAGGTCTGCCTCCTCTTCAAGAAGTGCATCTCTCATAGCGATGCTGTATGAAGCAATATCTGAATATTCTTTTCTTATAAGCGTTCTTGTTTTAATGCCGTTGTTTTCTGCACGTGTAAGAGCATAGGCATCCGCCTTTGAAGCAATAACGCAGGTAATTTCACCTTCGCCAAGCTCCCCTCTTTTCTGGGCATCTATAAGTGCCTGCAGATTTGTGCCGCCGCCTGAAACAAGAACTACGATTTTTTTGCTCATTATAAAAGCACCTTCTCGTCGCCTTCGATAATTTCGCCGATTACGTAAGCATCTATGCCGTTCTCTTTGAGAACTGAAAGTGAAAGCTCAACCTCGTCTGCGGGAACCACGATGCTCATACCAACACCCATATTGTATGTATTGAACATATCACGCTCGGGAATGTTGCCCCACTTTGCAATTACATCGAAAATGGGAAGCACCTTAACGGCTGACTTGTCAATTTTTGCGCACAAGCCATCGGGGATGCTTCTTGGAATATTTTCATAGAAGCCGCCGCCTGTGATGTGAGAAATGCCTTTTACGTTAACCTTCTCAATAAGAGCAAGAACGGGTTTAACGTAAATCTTTGTGGGAACAAGCAAAGCCTCCGCAATGCTCTTGCCACCCAACTCTTCACGTTCAACATAAAGCTCGGAGTTGTTGTTATCAATATCAAAAACCTTACGGCACAAGCTGAAGCCGTTGGAATGGATACCTGTTGAGGGAAGAGCGATAACAACGTCGCCCGCAGCCATTTTGCTGTTATCAATCATCTTGGGTTTATCAACTATACCAACTGCAAAGCCTGCAAGGTCATAATCCTCAACGGGCATAAGACCGGGATGCTCAGCAGTTTCGCCACCTGTAAGTGCACAGCCTGACTGAACACAGCCCTCTGCAACACCGCTGACAATTTCAGCAATTTTTTCGGGAACGTTTTTACCGCAAGCGATATAGTCAAGGAAGTACAGGGGCTTTGCACCGACACAAACAATATCGTTTACGCACATAGCAACCGCATCAATACCGATTGTATCGTGCTTATCCATAAGAATAGCTAATTTAACCTTTGTTCCGCAGCCGTCAGTACCCGAAACAAGAACGGGATGCTCCATTCCCTTAGCAAAGCCGAGGTCAAAGCAACCACCGAAGCCGCCAACGTCATCCATTGTGCCCTCGTTACGTGTTCTGGCGATGTGTTTTTTCATAAGCTCAACTGCTTTGTAACCTGCAGTAATATCAACACCTGCTGCTGCATAGCTTTCTGATCTTGAATTATTCATATCTATTCTCCTTAAATTTTTAACAATATTTTTTAGCCTTTACCGTTCCAGCAATATGTGCAAAGATCCTCTTCAGGAAGACCGATTGCTTTAACGATACCTTCAAGTGACTGAAATTCAAGAGATGCAAAATGAAGCTTTTCGCAAATTGCTTTTCTCATTTTTGCACCACGCTCTGTTGAAGCGTCGCTGTATTCGTCAAGGTGCTTGAAGCCTTCCTCACCCTCAAGCTCCATAATAGTGCTTCGGGAGATAAGGTCCATATCGCTTGTTCCTCTTGAGAAGTTGAGGAACTTGCAACCATACATAATGGGCGGGCAAGCCGAACGCATGTGAACTTCCTTTGCGCCGTTTTCATAAAGGAACTCAACAGTTTCACGAAGCTGTGTTCCCCTTACGATACTGTCATCAACAAAAAGAAGCTTTTTGTCTTTGATAAGCTCGTGAATGGGAATCTGCTTCATTTTGGC
>JAZRPC010000128.1:0-14306 GCA_045649005.1 Acutalibacteraceae bacterium | reverse complement strand
ATATGTTACGTAAGAGTCAACACCCTCCTCGAAAGAAAGCTTTGATGAACCACCAAGGTCGTATCTCTGCCAGTTTCTTGCTCTGTTGGAGCCTTCACCCCAATATTCTTTAACGTATGTGCCGTTGATGTTGAGCTTGGGAGTGGGGCTTTCGTCGAATCTTGCGAAATATCTGCCGAGCATCATAAAGTCTGCACCCATTGCAAGAGCAAGAGTCATGTGGTAGTCGTGCACGATACCGCCGTCTGAACAAATCGGAACGTAAACCCCTGTTTCCTCGAAGTATTCGTCACGTGCTGCAGCAACCTCAATAAGAGCGGTTGCCTGGCCACGGCCGATACCCTTTGTTTCACGGGTGATGCAGATTGAACCGCCGCCGATACCGACCTTGATGAAGTCTGCACCTGCCTCGGCAAGGAAACGGAAGCCGTCACGGTCAACAACGTTACCGGCACCGACCTTAACTGTGTCGCCGTATTTTTCACGGATGAAAGCGATTGTTCTCTTCTGCCATTCTGTGTAGCCCTCGGAGGAGTCGATACAAAGAACGTCTGCACCGGCGTCAACAAGTGCGGGAACACGCTCTGCGTAGTCACGGGTGTTGATACCTGCACCTACCATATAGCGTTTCTGACTATCGAGAATTTCCTGGGGATTTTCTTTGTGCTGAGAATAGTCCTTGCGGAAAACAAAATACATAAGCTTGCCGTTGTCATCAACAATGGGAAGGGAGTTGAGCTTGTTTTCCCAGATGATGTCGTTGGCTTCTTTAAGAGATGTTGAAGCGGGGGCAGTAATGAGCTTGTCCAAAGGAGTCATAAATTCAGAAACCTTGAGGTCAAGGGGCATACGGCTGATTCTGTAATCACGGCTTGTAACAACGCCGAGAAGCTTGCCGTTTGCTGAACCGTCGTCTGTAACAGCCATTGTGGAGTGACCGAGACGGTCATAAAGCTCAACAACATCTGCAAGAGTGTTGTTGGGACAAAGGTTTGAATCGCTGAGCACGAAGCCTGCTTTGTAGCTCTTGACTCTTGCTACCATAGCTGCCTCATCTTCGATAGACTGTGAGCCATAGATGAAAGAAATACCGCCTTCCTTCGCAAGAGCAATAGCGAGTGTGTCGTTTGAAACGGACTGCATAATAGCAGAAACCATGGGGATGTTTAATGTGATGGGTGACTCTTCACCCTTTTTGAATTTGCAAAGAGGGGTTTTGAGGCTGACGTTTGCGGGGATGCAATCGGGGCCTGTGTAACCGGGGATAAGCAAATATTCGCTGAATGTTCTTGAAGGCTCGTTACAATAATGTGCCATTTTATTCGCTCCTTTGTGTAAATTTATTACCCTTTATTTTATTCTTTATTTTGTCGATTGTCAACTATAAAAAGTAACTATTTTCGACCTTGTTTTTTCAATTAAATTATTGTAAAACAACATATAGTGTGATATTATTGACCTATTCTAAAGTTTTTCAGCGAGGTTAAGTTTATGGCTCATTTTGAAATTGATTTTCACGACAAAAACAGTGAAAGATATATGCTGAGCGGTCGCATCAACCAGATTCTTAACGATATGTATTCAAAATTCGTTATTATCGACAGCGTTGATACGGGCGACTTTATGTTCAGAGACGGTCAGTATACCTTTGACCAAAAGGACGAGGGCGAGTGGGCTCCCTTTAAAGCCACCAAGGATTTTTGGGGCTACCGTGAGTGCTATTGTTGGTTTAAGCAGACTGTTACAATCCCCGAGGAGTTCAGGGGTCAGCACGTTATTTACACCCTCAGACCCTATGCAAGAGCATGGAACAACGAGGTTAACCCGCAATTTATTATCTACATAAACGGCAAGGTTGTTCAGGGTGGCGACAGTAACCACCAATACGTAACCGTTACCCCTTGTGCAGAGGGTGGCGAGGAGCTTGAAATCTACATAAACGCCTATTCCGACGATTGGGAGTGGAAGGGTCAGATTCAGCTCGGTGCAAGCCTGCAGGCTTTCGACGATATCGCTTTTGCCACATATTTTGATATTCTCACACCTCTCAAGGTTGCAAAATACCATGGTGAAGACAGCGACGCACGTGTTAACATAATCAAAGCCCTTAATGAGGCTTGCAATATTCTTGATATCGACACAAACGACCGTGAGGCTTTTCACAAATCCGCTGTTGCGGCGTCAGAATACCTTGACAAAAACCTCTACGGCAAGTTTGAGGAAGCTACCTGTTGGGCAATCGGCCACACTCATATCGACGTTGCCTGGCTGTGGCGACTTCGTCAGTCAAGAGAAAAGGCTTGCCGTTCATTCTCAACTGTTCTCAAGCTTATGGAGGAATACCCCGAGTATAAATTTATGTCCTCACAGGCTCAGCTTTACGACTACGTTAAGCAGGATTACCCCGAGGTTTTTGAAGAAATCAAAAAGCGTGTTAAAGAGGGCAGATGGGAGCCCGAGGGTGCTATGTGGGTTGAGGCGGATACAAACGTTGCATCCGGTGAAGCCCTTGTAAGACAGTTTATGGTTGGCAAACGCTTCTTCCGTGATGAGTTCGGAGTAGACAATAAAATTATGTGGTTGCCCGACGTTTTCGGTTATTCTGCGGCTATTCCACAGCTTATCAAAAAAAGCGGAATGAAATATTTTATGACAACAAAAATCAGTTGGAATGAATATAACAAATTCCCTTATGATACATTTATGTGGCGAGGCATTGACGGCACAGAGGTGCTCTCACACTTCCCGCCAAGCTGCCATGTTACGGTTGACGAAAGAAAGAACTGGCAGACCACCTACAACAGCAAGCTCAGACCCCTTTACGTTCTCGGTGGCTACAAGCGTTATTCACAAAAGGACCTCAACAAGGATTACCTTATGTCCTATGGCTGGGGTGACGGTGGCGGTGGCCCCACAGTTGAAATGCTTGAATACGGCAGACGAATGGAAAAGGGTATTCAGGGCTGTCCCGTTGTCAAGCAGGCATTCTCAAGAGATTTCTTTGAGGATTTAGATAAAAAGGTAACAGGCAACAAGCGTCTGCCCACATGGTGCGGCGAGCTGTACCTTGAATTTCACCGTGGTACACTTACAAGCCAGGCAAGAAACAAAAAATATAACCGCAAGAGCGAATGCCTTTATCACGACGTTGAAACTCTTTCGGCTATTGCAAATTTGCAAACAGGCTTTAAATATCCTCGTGAAAGGCTTCTTGAAAACTGGAAGCTTATTCTTCTCAATCAATTCCACGATATTCTTCCCGGCTCCTCTATTGCTCAGGTTTATGAGGATAGCAAGGAGGATTACGAGAGAGTTCTTGAAGCAGGCTGCAAAATGGCAGGCGAGGCACAGGGTGCCCTTATCAGTGAAATCAATCTTGAGGAAGACAGCATTGTCGTTTTCAACACAACAGGCTTCAATCGTCACGATGCCGTAATCTGCGATATCCCCTGCGACGATGCATTTGCTTTGTTCTCACAGGATGGCAAAGAGGTTGCATATCAGCGCACCTTTGACGGCAAAATGGTATTTATCGCAGACGTTCCCTCAAAGGGCTATGCAAGCTATAAGGTAAGAAAATGTCTGCCCTCTGTTTTCGACAGCGTCAATGCAGAGAGTGACAAGGCTTCAACACCTTATTTCGATATTGAATTCAACAGCGACTTCAACATTCAGAAGCTCGTTCACAAAAAATCCGGCAGAAGCGTTGCCCCCGACGGACAGACTGTGGGCAAGGTTATCGCTTATCAGGACAGACCCCACAACCACGAGGCTTGGGATATCAAATGCTATTTTGACGAAAAGAGCTGGGAGCTTGATTTCAAAAAAGCAGAGCTTATTGAGTTGGGCGCTGTCAGAGCGGTTTATAAGGTCGAAAGAGAATTTCGTGACTCAAGCTTTACCGAATTCTATTGCATCTATAACGAGCTTGAAAGAATCGACGTTGATTATGAGGCAGACTGGCACGAGGACCACGTTGTTCTCAAGGCAGATTACCCCGTTGACGTAAACACCACAAAAGCAACCTTTGATATTCAGTTCGGTAACGTTGAGCGTTCAACAACCACTAATACCACTTGGGAGTTTGCACAGTTTGAAGAGTCAATGCACAAATGGGTTGACCTTTCAGATAACAGCTTCGGTCTTTCAATTCTCAACGATTGCAAATATGGCTGTGATGTGAAAAACGGCAGAATCCGTCCAACACTTTTCCGTTGCGCAACAAGACCCAACACAATTCAGGACAGAGAGTTCCATTCCTTCACCTTCTCAATCTATCCCCACGAAAACAGCGTTCACAACTCTTCTGTTGTCAAAGAAGCATATAACGTGAACTATCCTCTTTATGCCGTAGCTGTTAAAGCACAGGCGGGCACAAAGAGCAGCGAGTATTCACTTGTTAACTGCGACAAGGAAAACGTTGTTATTGAAACTGTCAAAATTGCTGAGGACAGCGACGCTGTTATCGTTCGTGCATATGAAACGTGGAACAGCAAAACTCCCGCTGTGCTTACATTCTGCGACGAAATTCTTTCCGCAACAGAATGTAACCTTATGGAGGAAGAGGACGAAGCCGTTGAGTTTGCAGGTAACGCACTCACCACAGTTTTCAAGCCCTTCGAAATCAAAACCTTCAAAATAAAATTCAAATAAGGAATAATTATGAGCTACAGTTTTTTTGCGATGATTTCAAGAATGAAATACATCGACCGCTGGGCATTAATGCGAAATACCGACCGTGAAAGCCTTGACAGCCACTCTAAGGAGGTGGCTGTTATAGCACACGCTCTGGCGATAATCGGTAACAAGCGCTTCGGCAAAAGCTATAATGCAGACCGTGCGGCGGTTCTCGGGCTTTATCACGATGCCCACGAAATAATAACGGGTGATATGCCCACCCCCGTGAAATATCAGAACGACGATATCCTTGTGGCATTCAAGGCGGTTGAGGAATCTGCAAACCAAAAGCTCCTCGGCAAATTGCCCGAGGATTTAAGGGATGAGTTTTCTCTCGTGCTTGACGAGGCTTCCGATGAAGAATTGAAGCCCCTTGTAAAGGCGGCGGATAAAATCAGCGCTCTCATAAAATGCATTGAGGAGCGCAAGGCGGGTAACACCGAATTTCGTGAAGCTGAAAGCGCAACAAGACAGCGCATTATCGACTCCGACGTGCCCGAAGCCAACGTTTTCATGGAGGAATTTCTTCCTGCATACGAACAGACACTTGATATGCTTTAAAAACAAGGAGCAGTAAAAACGAAAGTTTTTACTGCTCCGATAATATTAATCAACATCCGTGAAATCAACTTCTCTGTAGCCGTCGCCGTCGGTGTCGGTGGGGAGAAGCTTTTTGTTTTTGTAAACCGTCTGCGAAAGAAACAGGATAATTCCCCAGGCAAGGCAACCGAAGCCAATTAGCGAAACTATCGTTGTTGTGCCCTTGAAGGGGTTAAAAATCAACGAAAGCCCCCAGATAAAGGTCAGCACC
This sequence comes from Acutalibacteraceae bacterium, assembly GCA_045649005.1. Lineage (GTDB taxonomy): Bacteria > Bacillota > Clostridia > Oscillospirales > Acutalibacteraceae > DTU089. The sequence continues at coordinate 8,818 of JAZRPC010000128.1, read as the reverse complement.
GAGCCGATGATTTTAAAGGGACCTCTGAGAAATCCGCCTGCGAAAAACGATGTTACACCGTAAATAAGAATGGCAACGCCGAGGAAAAACGGCAGAATCGAAAGCAAAAACTTAGGGTGCAGAAGCAGAAGAAATGCACAAATCAGCAAACCGCCGCCGCTGACAATATCTTTGGCGGAGCCGTTGCTGTCATCCCTTGTGCCAACGTAGCGTGCAATTCTTATAATGCCCGAAATAAGGCACACGGCACCTGCCACGATGCTGACACCGACAACCGTTACACCCGGCATAACAAGTAATATGAGCCCCACAATTGCAAAGCCGATTCCCTGTGCAAGGCGGGGGAGCTTTTTAGGAAAATTTTCTTTTATTTTTTTCATAATTTATTCACCAAATATATTTTAACTGAAAATTTATAACAGATAATTACCAAAATATGAAAAAATTAATAATTTTCGTGCATTTTATTGACCTCTGCAGTAACCTTTTCCATATACTCACCGTGGAGCTTGAATTTAAAGGTGAAAACAAGGAACGAAAGAACAAGTAAAATAACAGGTGCCCAAAGCATCATAAAGCTGATTGCCCCTTTAACCTGCGGGCTGTTTGCGGCGTGAAGATTTTCGTTGTATTTTGAAATATCAAGACCCGAGAAAAGGATAATTGTCTGAATTGTGTATGCCATCTTCTGCAAAAAGCCCTTCATAGAGAAGGTGATGCTCTCTGAACGGAAGCCCTGCTTGTATTCGCCGTAGTCAACAATATCTGCAAGAAATACCGTCTGCGAAACAAACATCGAAGCAATGCCGATTGAAGCAACCGTGTAGCAGATGTTCATAAGAAGATATGAGGATGCAAGATTTACCGAAAGCATCATTCCGAAAAAGCCCGCAATAGCAAGACCGAGAGAGGTCTGGTAGGTTCTTCTGCGTGTTGTGAATTTCATCATTATGGGAATAACCCCAAGACCGAGAATTGAACCCACAGCGCCGAAAAGGTTAAAGGCACTTTGTTTTCCGGGGTCGCCCACAACAACGTCGAAATAATAAACGCCAACGCCCGAAACCATATACCAGCCTGCATTTGAAAGCATAGCAAAAAGCATAAACACAAGAAGCTGGTCGTTGTTTTTTGCGATTGAAAACATCTTTTTGATAGAGAATTTTTCCTTCGGTGTTGTCAGGTGGTGCTCCTTAGTGTTAAGAACGCTTATTGAAGAAAAGCCAACAAGACACAGTGCACAGATGATTGCCCACAGGCTGAAGCTCCTTGCGTCTGCAACCTTTTCGCCGTTTTGCATTGTTTCACTGAGTATGGGCAGAACCATAGGTGTGAAAATCGAGATAATCCCCTGGCCGATACCCGAAAAGCTACGGGCTACGGTTGCAATAAGGCTTCGCTCCTTGGGGTCTGTGGTGAAGGATGGCACCATGGACCAATAGGGGATGTCTGCCATTGTGTTTGTCATTCCCCAGGCAACGTAAAGAAAGGCAACATATATGTAAATCGGCAAGCCGCCCAGCTCAAAGCCGGGGTTTGTGAAAAGAAGCGACAGCACAACGGCGTTACAGGTTGAGCCAATAAGAATCCACGGGCGGTATTTACCCATTTTTGTTCTTGTGTTGTCAACGATTGTGCCCATCATCGGGTCGTTTATACCGTCCCAGATTCGGGCAACGGGGGTGAGGAACAAAAGGAATTTTTTATTAAGGTGCAGAATATCCGTCAGGTATTTTGCAAGAAACGAATAAAAAAGACCGTAGCTTAAATCAAGACCAACAGCCCCCACACCGTAGGAGAACATATTTTTGATTTTGCCTTTTTTCATAGCAATCCTCCGAAAGAATTTTATAGGTAAATTATATCAACTATGAAGGATGTTGGCAATAATTATTTTCTTCAAATACAAAAGGGGCTGTAAAAAAAGCGCAGACCGCACAAAACTATATAAATAAAGGGACTTTTATAGGTTTAAAGCCTATAAAAGTCCTATTTTTTAATAAAAATCGAAATTCTAGCGTTTTGTGCTACAAACAAACCTCGCCACTCGACGTACCTTTGTACGCCTTCGGGCAAACAAAAACAAGTCTGAAGCCTTGTTTTTGCTCGGTTTGTTCGTTCTGCATCTTTTTTTCCTAACCCCTAAACAGGAGCTGTAAAAACACGTTCGTTTTTTTACAGCCACTATGTATCACTCCGAAGAGAAACAACAAAACTCTCCACAGAATGAAATCTGCAGAGAGCTTTTGTTTTTACATTTCAACAGCCTTGATATTAAAGCCGAATTTTACAGTTTTCTCATCGAAAAGACGGTTGTTTTCGTCGTTGTCGAGGGAGCTGTCCTCGCTGAGAGCATTGAAGCGGGCATCAATGTTAAAGATTGTGTAGGGCTCTTTTTCAAGCTCAAAGTCGTGCTTCTTTTCAGTTAACTGCTCCGCAGAGTAGTGTGAAGCGTTAAATGAGAATTCTTCAGCACCCATAAAGCCCGTAACAAGAAGACCGCTGTCGCCCTTTTTACCAACCGCAACACGGCGAGTTTTAAAGTGGCTTGAGTTTTCCTGTGGTCTTATGTAGTGAACAAAGTTATCGCTGACAGAAAGCTCGTAGCTTCCGTATCTTGCGGCCTTGTAGCGGTCGGGATAGGTTTCTGTTTCGCCAAGACCGAAGTAAACAATATCCTCGTTTTCTTCCTTCATAAGAAGCTCGATTCCCAGCCTGGGAATAAGGGGCGCATTTTCACGTATGTCGCCAAGGAATGCAACATCAACAGAGCCGTCACCATTGAAGGTGTATGTAACCTTGCCCTTGAGAATCGGGGGATTTGCGGGGCCGCCCAGAGCAATTTCGGTGATGATTACAACCTTGTTTATATCTGCTTTTTCAACCTCGGTTTTGTAGGTTTTCTGTGATACGTGGTGCAGGTGGTTTGCAACCCACTCGTCAACAGAGCCCCTGTTGTATGCGGGTGCGTGCCACATCTTGAATTTTGCAGGTGCTTCGAGAAGCTCCTTGCCGTTTTTCTTCAATGAACAAATTCTGCCATAGGGCTTGTCAAAGGTGAATTCCGTGTCACCGCAGGTAATAACAGCGTATCTGTCGCCATCGTCAAGCTCAACGGCGTTGCCGTCCTTGCTGATTTCCGCTTTTTCGGTAGCAATTTCAAACTGCAGGAAGCCAACCTCATAGCCCTTTTCAGCCCAAAGAGTGTCGTTTTTCTGGCAAATTGAAGCACTCACGAAGCAATCGCCCGAAAGAGTGTATTCACTTTCGTCAAGGATTTTAAAGGTCTTTTCACCCTGGGGTGCGATATCAAGGGTGTCAATTTCGCCCTCGGCAATAAGCTTTTCGTCGCAGGTGAGCTTCCATTTAAGTGAAAGGTCTGAAAGGTCTGCGAAATAGCGCACACTTTTAACTGTCAAGTCACCGTTCTCATAGCTTCCTCTGAAGGGCTCGTAAACCTTTTTCATATCATAGTAGCCGGGGCGGGGACTTCTGTCGGGGAAAACGAGGCCGTCTATACAGCAAATTCCGTCGTTGGGGAAGTCACCGAAATCACCACCGTAGTAGTAGCGCGCGTTGCCGTCTTCGTCGGGGATGTTAAGAGCGTGGTCGGTAAGCTCCCAGATACAGCCGCCGCAGAAGTTGTCGTATTTGTCAACAAGCTCCCAGTAATCGTAAACGTCGCCCGTTGACATTGAGCAAACGTATTCGCACATATAGAAGGGCTTTGTGTATTCCTCGTTGTTGCAGTAATCGTCGATGTAGGGCACGCCTGCATACATTCTGCTTTCAACGTCGGAAATATCCTTGAAGCATTCGCCCTCGGGAACAGCCTTGAATTCAAGGTGTGAGTTTTCATAGTGCACGATTGCTTTTTCGTCACGTGATTTTATGTATTTTCTCATAGCACGGTGGTTTTTGCCACAGCCACTCTCGTTACCGAGTGACCACATAATAACCGCACCGTGGTTTTTATCTCTTTCAAAAAGTCTTGCCGCACGGTCAACGTAAGCCGCCTCCCACTCGTCAACTGTTGAAAGCATTGACCAACGCATCCAATCCCAATCAGAAGCGGTGTTGTAGCCCATACCGTGGGTTTCGATGTCTGCTTCGTCAATGAAATAGAAGCCGAGAGCCTCTGCAAGCTCGTAAAAACGGGGGTCGTTGGGGTAGTGAGATGTTCTGATAGCGTTAACGTTGGCACGCTTTAAAAGAAGCAAATCCTCTTTCATCTGGTCAACCGTCACAACGTAGCCGTTTTCTGTTGAATCGTGGCGATTGATACCTCTGAGCTTAACGCCCTTGCCGTTTACAAGAAGCACCTTGTTTTCAATTTTAACTTCTCTGAGGGCGAGCTGAAGGGGTATTATCTCATCCTCAACTGTGAGGAAAAGGTTGTAAACATAAGGCTTTTCGTCGTTCCAAAGGAGCGGGTTCGAAATTTCAATTTTAAAGGTGCTGTCGGCACTCTCGCCCTGTGAAATAAGCTCACCCTTGGGTGAAGCAACACCATAAAGCACGGGAGCGTCACCTGTGAGAGTGCATTCAACAGTAAGTGTGCAAAGTGAATAATCCTCGTTAAAGGCTTGTCTTACAAACACGTCCTCAAGGTGTGTTTTGTTTCTCGAAAGGATGTAAACCTCTCTGAAAATACCTGAAAGGCGGAAATAATCCTGGTCCTCAAGATATGAGCCGTCGCACCATTTTACGTTGAGAACAGCGATTCTGTTTGTGCCCTTTTTAACGTATTGTGAAATATTAAATTCGCTTGTGCAATGCGAAACCTGGCTGTAGCCCACAAAGCTGCCGTTTACCCAAAGATAAAAGCAGGATGAAACACCCTCAAAGGTGATGATGGAATCTCTTTCCATCATTTCTTCGCTGACTTCAAAATCTCTGATGTAGAAAGCACAGGGGTTTTCCTCAGGCACGTGGGGCGGGTCTGTGGGGAAGGGGTACATAAGGTTAGAATAAAGGGGCTTGTCGATTCCTTCGATGTCATAAAGCTGGAAGTTGCCGGGCACGGGAACCTTGTGAAGGTCTGCTATGCTGCAGCTTTCTTCATAAAAGCTTTCGTCGATGTCCTCAAAGCTCTTGAAATATTTAAAGCTCCATTCGCCGCAAAGGTTTGTCAGGTAATATGACTCGTTGCGGTCGCCCGAAAGGGCGGTGTCAAGGCTGTCATAGGGTATAAAATATGCCCTTGGTTTTTCGGTGCCTATGTGCAGGTGCTCAAGGCTTTTGTGGTATTGCTTGAATTTCATATTTAAACCTCTTTTCGAGTTTATTTCAGCGTTGTTAAAAATTCATAGGTGTCGCCGTGCAGACAGCAGACCTCGTCACGCATGGCTTCAAAGCAGCTTTGTGTTGCGAAGCAGTCCGAAAGGGCACGGTGGGCGCTGTCGTTTTTCTTGCCGTAAAAATCCACCATATCAGAAAGTCGGTGGTGTGGGAGTGAAGCGTGAAGCTTTCTGAAAATTGCCATTGTGTCAATGTAGTCGTTTCTGAAAAAATCCGCCGAGGCGGCAACAAAACGCACGTCAAAATTCACGTTGTGGCCAACAATGAAATCGTCGCCCACAAAATCAAGAAAATCGGGCAGAACGCTTCGGGGGTTGGGGGCAAAACGCACCATTTCCGTGGTGATTCCCGTAATGGCTTCAATAGCCGGCGGTATGGGAAAGCCCGGGTCACAAAGGCTCTGAAAGGTGTCAACAACCTGAAAATCACGAACCTTTACCGCCGCAAATTCAATTATAAGGTCACGCCCGGCACAAAGCCCCGTGGTCTCAAGGTCGATTACCGTGTAATCCTCGGGGAAGGCGATGATTTTTCGCCCTGTGTTAGCGGACGGCTCAACCTTTTTTATGAAAAAGGGAACGTCATCTCTCGTGAAAATCATATCTTTACTCCGTATGTATTAATATACATAATATATCATATACAGCAACTATATACAATGCATTTTTTATAAAAATAAAAAATCCCTTACGCTAAAGCGCAAGGGATAAATGGTTAAGATTACATAAGCTTGAGGTAAAGCTCTTTGATTTCTTCAACGCTTGTGTCTCTGGGGTTACCGGGGCGGCAAGCATCATCAAAAGCAGACTGTGAAAGGAAGTCAAGGTCTTCTGCTTTAACGATTTCTTTAAGGTCAGCGGGGATGCCAACGTCAAGAGAAAGCTGTTTAACAGCTTCGATAGCCGCTTTTCTTGCATCCTCAAGGCTCATAGCGTCAACGTTTTCAACGCCCATAGCCTTTGCAATGTCTCTGTATTTTTCACCTGTTGCAGGTGCGTTGTATTCCATAACCGTGGGGAGAATGATTGCGTTTGCAACGCCGTGGGGTGTGTCATAAACAGCGCCGAGGGGGTGAGCCATTGAGTGAACAATGCCAAGACCAACGTTTGAGAAGCCCATACCTGCAATGTACTGGCCAAGAGCCATGCCCTCTCTGCCGTCTGCTGTGTTTTCAACAGCGCCACGAAGAGATTTTGCAATGATTTCAATAGCCTTGATGTGGAACATATCGCTCATTTCCCAAGCGCCCTTTGTGATGTAGCCCTCAATAGCGTGGGTGAGTGCATCCATGCCTGTTGCGGCGGTAAGACCCTTGGGCATTGAAGCCATCATATCGGGGTCAACAACTGCAACAACGGGGATGTCGTGAACGTCAACACAAACCATTTTTCTGTTTTTCTCTGCATCGGTTATAACGTAGTTGATTGTAACCTCTGCGGCTGTGCCTGCAGTTGTGGGAACAGCGATGATAGGTGTGCATTTGTTTTTAGTGGGTGCAACGCCCTCGAGGGAACGAACGTCTGCAAATTCGGGGTTTTCGATAATGATACCGATAGCCTTTGCTGTGTCCATTGAAGAACCGCCACCGATAGCAACGATGCAGTCAGCGCCGCTTGCCTTGAATGCTTCAACACCTGTCTGAACGTTTTCGATTGTGGGGTTGGGCTTGATGTTGCTGTAGATTTCATAGGGGATTTCAGCACCGTCAAGAATATCTGTTACCTTTTTTGTAACGCCGAACTTGATAAGGTCAGGGTCAGAACAAACAAAAGCCTTTTTAAAAGCTCTTGCCTTGATTTCTGTTGCAATTTCTGCAATTGCACCCTTGCCGTGATAAGATGTTTCGTTAAGAACAAATCTGTTTGCCATTGTGAGAACTCCTTTGATTTTATTAGATTAAAAATCTTGACTATATTTTATAACAAATGAATTTGCAGGTCAATACAAAAACAGAAAGTTTGTTTATTTTTTCACAAATATGTTTGCATATTATTACAAAAAGCAACAGATACCGAGTAAAAGGGCATCTGTTGCTTTAAAAATCTGTTTATCTGATGTGTTTCCATCCGCAATTTTCGTTTATGAAATCTTTGAATGATTCGATATAATCAAGGTCATCGTCACAAAACGCCATATAAACAATTTCGTTGGTTTCATCATTTGTTGCAATGAAAATCAATCTTTTGGGGTAGTAAATCTCGTTGCCGTAGTCACCGTTAACGGATAACATACGAAAAACGTAGCCACCAATTTCTACCGTAGGGTCTATGGAAGAGCGATCGTCGCTGATGGCTTCATCTTGGAAAATGTAATTATCTTCAATAAGCGATTTTTGCTCTTTATATTCCGCTTCGTCGTATTTACATATTAAATGAAATGCATATTCATCAAAAATAAATTCCTGTGAAAAATAGTCGTAATAACTTATGTTTTCAGGGGAGCCGATCTCGTTAAGTCCGGGCATAGGCTCAAAATTGTCTGCAATTTCCGTATAATGCTCGGCTACGTGGTCGTTGGTGTATTTATCCAACATTTCGTGTTTGAACATTAAATATGTAACGAGGAAAATAAAAACGAATATAATCAGCAGAAATGTGTTCAGAATCAGTTTTACGGAACGTTTTCTTTTAGAAAAAATCAAAAGAAAACTTAACAGCATAGTGAGTAAAGGGATTACAAAAAATCCCAGAACAAATGCTGTGTCAAAAATTATATTAGAACAGATAAAAATAATACCCACAACGATTGCACCCAAGGGCAAGAGACTTGATAAAGTCAGCGCTATAATTTTGCGGGCAGTAACACGTTCTTTAATTTTCATATTTATCCCTCCCACAACTATTATAGCAAAAACTAGGGGAAATACAATGTTTTTGAAAAAGTGGTGTTTATATATTATAGCGTGTATAAAAAAATATGCTTTACCCCTTGATTTTTTAAAACCATTTATGTATAATAGCAAGGCACTTTGATGGAGTGCGGAATTTTATACACCAAATTCTTTGAACAGATGGAGAGTTGTCCGAGCTGGTCGAAGGAGCACGATTGGAAATCGTGTAAACGGCTAAAACCGTTTCGTGGGTTCGAATCCCATGCTCTCCGCCAAAAAAAACGAAACCACCCAAGAGGGTGGTTTTTGTTTTTTGTTTGAATATGTAGGGGGGATTCGAACCCACCCTCGGCGAAGCCGAACAAAATCGGGTGTTTGCGAAGCAAACGATGGGCAGAGCCCATCGAATCCCATGCTCTCCGCCAAAAACTAAACCACCCAACAGGGTGGTTTTTGTTTTTTGTTTGAATATGCAGGGGGGATTCGAACCCCCTCGGCGAAGCCGAACACAATCGGGCGTTCGCAAGTTAACTTGCCACCTGCCACTCTCAACTTGCAACTAAAATGTAGGGGACGGTCTTGACCGTACCGCAGAAATTGAATACAAAAACGGACGGGTCAAGACCCGCCCCTACAATGTTTATCTCGCCACAGCAAACCAACACAATCGTCGCTTGCGCCCCTTAA
>JAZRPC010000127.1:0-4124 GCA_045649005.1 Acutalibacteraceae bacterium | reverse complement strand
TACGTGCATAAGCTGACTTTTGTCATCCTTGCACTCTGCAATTACTGCATCGAGTTTTGCTTTCTGCTCAGGTGTACCGTTGAAAGGTATTGTGCTGATTTTCTTGAGCATTAGATTTCCTCCATTCAGATTGTGTTTGTTTCGGGTAAACGCAAAATCGCAATTTACCACTTTACATACATCGGAATTATATCACAACATCCACGCCAATGTCTATACCAAATTTCGACTTTTTGCGTTTTTTTGATATTTTTTTAACATTTTTCCGTTTTGCACAAATGCGGACCCGAAAATTTTCCGCTTTTAATCTTAATTCCAACATTTTTCTTCTATAATTTCCCTGCTCTTTATGATACAATATTAATGTATATAAATATACCTTTTGGTTGTGGAGGAATATATATGAAAATAAGTGAGATAAAATCTATTCTTAACGCTGAGCTTATCTGCGGTGAAGAGTTCATAGAAAACGAAGTTCGCACCGCCTGCGGTAGTGATATGATGAGCGACGTTCTCGCATACGTTAAAGAGCAGGCTGTTCTTCTTTCAGGGCTCGTTAACCCTCAGGTTGTAAGAACTGCAGAAATGATGGATATGAAATGCATCGTCTTTGTTCGTGGCAAGCAGCCCGATGAAGATATGATTGAGCTTGCAATCGAGCGTGATATTGTTCTTTTGGGAACAAAGCTCGAAATGTTTACCGCTTGCGGTCTTCTTTACAAAAACGGTCTTAAAGGAGGCAGCGGCATCTGATGGAGCTTCTTTCTTTGCACTATGATGTGAGCGGAACTGATTTCACCTGCGCCGGTGAAGCATCCAGTAAAATCAAAAGGAACCTAAAAGAATTGGGTTTCCCCGCATCAGTTGTGAGAAACGTTGCCATCGCCGTTTACGAGGGTGAAATAAACCTTGTTATTCACGGCGGAGGCGGTGTTATTGACGTTGAAATATCCCCCGAGTGCATCTCAATAGTCCTTGCTGACCAGGGCCCCGGCATCCCGGACGTTGCCCTAGCCATGCAGGAGGGTTATTCCACCGCACCGGACAATGTGCGTCAGCTTGGCTTCGGCGCCGGTATGGGTCTGCCCAACATAAAAAAATACACGGATGAGATGATTATAGAAACAGAGGTCGGAAAAGGCACAACAATCAGACTTAAAGTATTTGTTAAATAAACCGACTGAAAGGATTTATTATGGATACATATTTCCACTCGGTGCGTCTTGACAAAGACAAATGCCGAGGATGTACTAACTGTATAAAGCGTTGCCCCACGCAGGCTATACGTGTGCGAAACGGCAAGGCTGTTATAATTAAAGAGCGCTGTATTGACTGCGGTGAGTGCATTCGTGTTTGTCCGCATCACGCAAAATATGCAAGCCGTGACGTGCTTTCACAAATTGAGGACTACAAATACAAGGTCGCTCTTCCCGCCCCCGCTCTTTACGGGCAATTCAACAACCTTGATGATATAAATATAATTCTAAACGCTCTCCCTTCTCTTGGCTTTGACAGCGTTTTTGAAGTATCAAAGGCGGCAGAGCTGATATCCGAAGCAACCAGAATTTATATGCAGGAGCACACTCATATAAGGCCGCTGATATCCTCTGCTTGCCCCGCAGTTGTGAGGCTTATAAGAGTCTGCTTCCCGGAGCTTGTTGATAACATTATCCCCATAACTGCACCCGTTGACGAAGCAGGGCGCCTCGCCCGAATAAAAGCGGTGCAAAAAACAGGTTTAAAGCCCGAAGAAATCGGTGTGTTTTTCATTACACCCTGCCCCGCAAAGGTTACAGCCATAAAACAACCCATAGGCATAGAAAAATCTCACGTTGACGGTGCAATAGCAATCAACGATATTTACCCCGCACTATTGAAGGCAATGGAAAAAACAGAACAATCTGATGAACTCAAGGCGTTGCACGAAAGCGGTGTTATAGGTATCGGTTGGGCTACAAGCGGCGGCGAAGCCTCGGGCACACTCCACGACAACGCACTTGCGGCAGACGGTATTGAAAACTGCATGAAAATACTTGAAGAAGTGGAGCGAGGCTCACTCGACTCCGTTGATTTCATTGAGTTGAACGCCTGTCAGAGTGGCTGTGTCGGCGGAAGCCTTACCACAGAAAACCCATTCATCGCAAAATCACGACTTATGAAATTGCGTAAATACAGCCCCATCTCATGCAATCATCTCGGTAACAGAGTTCTTCCCAAGGAGCTTCTTTGCACAAGCCCCGTTGAGCCCTGTGACGACGTTATGAAGCTCGCCGACAATGTTACTGAAGCAATGGCAAGAATGAACAGAATGAAAGAGCTTCTCAAGGTTTTCCCCGGTCTTGATTGCGGAACCTGCGGTGCTCCAAGCTGCAGAGCCTTGGCAGAAGATGTTGTGCGTGGTTTCACAACCGAGCAGGATTGCGTGTTCAGAGCAAGAGAGGAATTGCACGAAATAGACAGCGATGAATCTCTTGACAGATTTATTCCACCACCATTCAGAGAATAAGGTGAATTTATGAAAGTTAAAGAATTACAAGAAAAGCTTAATCTTAGTTTTATCTGCAATGAAAATCTTGCAGAGCGAAAAGAGGTTACCGGTTGCTATTGCGGTGACCTTTTGAGTTGGGTTATGTCCCGTGCCACCGACGGTGATGCATGGCTCACCGTTATGGGTAACGTAACCTCTGTCGGGGTTGCCGTTCTTGCAGACGTTGCCTGCATAATTCTCACAGAAAATGCACCCGCAGACAAGGATGCCGTAAAACGTGCAGAAGAAAATGAGGTTATAATCCTCGGCACAGATAAAAACTCTTATCAGGTTGCCGTTGAGATTTCAAAGCTGATATGAAAATACGTTACGATTTTCACATTCATTCGTGCCTGAGCCCCTGTGGTGACAGTGAAATGACACCCAACAACATTGTGAATTTCGCAAAGATTATGGGGTATGATGCCATCGCCCTCACAGACCACAACACAGCCCTCAACTGCCCCGCAGTGGCAAATCTTGCAGAGAAAAACGGAATAACCTTTATACCGGGAATGGAGCTGTGCACATCTGAAGAGGTTCACATTGTCTGCCTTTTTTACGAATTGAATCAAGCGTTGGATTTCTCCGAATACGTTAAATCCACAATGCCACCCATAAAAAACAAGCCTTCTGTTTTTGGCGAACAGACAATCTGCGACGAAAACGATAACATTATCGGGCAGGAAGAGGCCTTGCTTGTCACCGCAAGCGGCATAAGCACCGAAAAGGTTGTAAAAAAAGTTGAAGAATACGGCGGAATATGCTACCCTGCACACATTGACCGCTCCTCGTTCAGCATTCTTTCAAACCTTGGCACGATTGATGAATATTTCGGCTTCAAATGTGCTGAAATATTTGATATTGCAAAAGAAGACGAGCTCAAACAAAAACATCCATATCTTAACAAAATGAAAATACTTTCAGACTCCGACGCACATTATCTCGAAAATATGCGATTGCCAGAGCAGGTTATTGACGTTTCCGAAAACACCGCCAAGGCAATTTTGGATACTTTAAATAATATCAATGGGGGTTACTAAATGGATATCAGAGAAAAGGTTTCCACGCTTACTGCGGAGCCACGGCGCTACGTTGGTAAAAAAGAAACCATTGCCTACGTTCTTAACGACGTTGCGGCAAGTCTTAACATTGATGACTACAAAGAGCGTTACATTTACGACGTTGTAAAAATCGACTTTAATCTTCTCGCCATACAGAACGTTTTTGCAACAGTGTGGGACTCCTTCAATGACACCTTTATAGGAGTTATGGTCGACAAAACCAGAACCCGTTGGGGTAAATTCAAGCCCTATGTTCTTTTCGGCGAAATACCTCTTACACTTCTTGGTATGTGGTATTGGCTGATTCCTCTGCTTTTCCCCGACACCCCGGGAAACTACCTGCCAAAATGGATTTTTTATTTTGCAATGAGTATTATCACCGAAACGGCGGGAACCTTTACCTCCGTTGCAAAAACGGGCTTCCTTTCAACAATAACCCCGGAGCCACTTGAACGTTCGAGGCTGATTGCTCTTGCAAACCTATCTTCACATTTGGTTGAGGATTTGCCAAAGCAAGCATTCGGTATTATATA
>JAZRPC010000126.1:0-4805 GCA_045649005.1 Acutalibacteraceae bacterium | reverse complement strand
ATTTAAGGTCGCCCTTAAAACTCTTGAAAGAATATAAAGACCACCGTGACAGCTTAATTCTACTACATCTTCACCCGTGTAGCTTTTAGGTGCTCTGAACACCAAAGCCACAGCATCATCTATTGGTGTGTCGCCATCGTGAACCTTGCCGTAATATGCGGTGTAGCCTTTAGCATTCTGAAGCCTTTTATCACCGACGCAAGAAAAAACCCTGTCAGCAATCAACAGAGCTTCTTCACCCGATATTTTAATTGTTCCGAGACCTGCCGCCGCCTGTGCGGTTGCAATCGCTGCAATAGTAGACAAATTTATTATCCCCTAATTTGTGGTGCTCTCAACACCGCACCTTTCAATTATTTTTTACCTGTTGAGCCGAAGCCACCTGTGCCCCTGTCTGTTTCATCAAGCTCCGTAACCTCAACAATTTCGGGCAACTCAACGGGTTTTATAACCATCTGTGCAACTCTTTCAAAGGGTTGTATTGTATAAGGCTCGTCAGTAAGCTTTATTACTCCCACGCAAACCTCACCACGGTAGTCGCTGTCAACAACTCCTACGGAGTTGAGAAGCGCAATACCCTGTTTTATTGCAAGGCCGCTCCTTGAATGGATAAACGCCGCATAATGAGGGTCATCAAGACCAATGGCAATACCCGTTGGAATCAAAGCCTTGTCGCCTTTGTTGAGTGTTATCGGCTCGTCAATGCAAGCATATAAATCAAGACCCGCACTGCCGGGAGTTGCCCTTGTGGGTATTTTTGCATTTTCTCTGACTTTTTTTATTTTCAAAATATCCATGGTTATCTCCAAAGTCTGTTTTCGGGCTTTACGTCAATACCGCCGTTTGCTTCAATCTGGGCTTTGAGCCTTTCAAGCTCCCTTTTATAAAGGTCACGCTCGCTTTTAGCCTGTGCACAATCTTCAAGGCAAGCCTTGATTTCTGAGCGGAGATTGTCTGAATCGCCACCGTGCTTTTTTGCTTCGTTTGCATATTGCAAAGCAACAAGAACAGCCGCTTGGGTTGTGGAAATTTTCGCATTTTTGAGAACAGCCGCCATTTTCAGGTCAACCTCATGCGCCAGCTCCTTCATATACTCGGGAGATTCCTCTGATACAATGCGGTACTCCTCACGGGCGATGTTAAGCTTATGTGTCATTTTTTCCATAATATATCCCCTTAACAGTTAAATTCATACTTTTAAAATTATACATTGTTTTAACTTTTTTCGCAACACTACATATTGTAAAAATTAATACCGTGTACACAATTTATCAGTTGATATTTGACGAAATAGTTGTTATAATTTTATAAAAGCATTTTATCTTTTACGGGAGGGAATGTTATGGATAATATACCCCAGAACGAAAACATATATAACCCCACACCTAATCCTGCGGCTACACCTGTTCAACAGCCTGCTGAAGTGCCACCGGTATATCAGCCCGCCTTTTCGCAGCCGCAACCCACCCCACCCGGCAACACGGCTCAGCAATCATATACAAATCCGGGATATGTTCCGCAATACCATTACGGCGTGCAGCAACCCTTTGTGAACCAGCAATATATAGATGCCCGCCGCCAGTATCACATTGAAAGAAAGAAGCATTCAAAAATTCTTAACCGTGTCGGAAATTTCACGGGTGTAACATTATTGATTCTTCTTGCTCTGGCAACTGTTTCCGGCTTTGTTTTTTGGGTGCCTTCACTCAACAAGCTTTATAACGAAAGCTTCACCTTCAGCACCGGTTTTTATGTGTTCTATTCATTGTTTTCAATCGGTTTGCCCTTCTTTATTCTTTCAAAAATGTTGGGGAAAACACCTGTAAAGCCCGCTATTGCATACGAAAAACCCGGGAATCCCGTCAAGGCATTTTTACTTGTATTTATCGGCTTTGCGGGTTGTCTGCTTGCAAACTACGTTACAACGTTTTTGCGTATTTTCGCCGAAATGATAGGCATTTATTCAGATTATTCGGCTATTGAATACCCCGAAACCGTTTTCGATGCTGTTTTAATGTTTGTGGCTACGGCAATTATCCCGCCCCTTGTTGAGGAATACGCTTTCAGAGGTGTTCTTCTCAGCGCACTTAAAAAATACGGCAACGCTTTTGCCATAATCACAACCGCTCTGCTTTTCGGTATTTTCCACGGCAACGCCGTGCAAATGCCCTTTGCAATTCTCTGCGGCCTGTTTTTGGGCTATGCCGTAATTTCCTCCGGCAGCATCTGGGTTGGCGTTATTATTCACGCATTAATGAACAGTGTATCCTGCGTTTCATCCGTTCTTATGTCTTTTGTAAGCGACGACGCTGCAAACACCTTCTATTCCGCTGTTATGGTCGGAGGAATCTGCCTTGGTGTTCTTTGCTTTATTCTGTATATGGCACGCTTCAAAAAAGAAAATATACTCAGCGACAAAGGAATCGGCACAGAGCTCCAGACATCTACAAAGGTAGGTAATTTCTTTGGCACCCCCGCAATGGTAATTGCTATAATTATTTTCGTAATACAGGCAATTCAAGGTCTTTCAACAACACCCACAACTTATTGATATGAACAAAGAATATTTTATGCTTGAGGCTTTGCGCCTTGCAAAAGAAGCCGCCCGTGACGGTGAAGTCCCCGTGGGGGCAGTTGTCACAATCGGTGATAAAATCATCGGCAGGGGTAAAAACCGCCGTGAAAAAAACAAAAATGCTCTTTGCCACGCCGAAATTGAAGCCATTAACGAGGCTTGCAAAAGGCTTGGCGGGTGGCGACTTTGGGAGTGTGACCTGTACGTTACCCTTGAGCCCTGCCCTATGTGTGCGGGAGCGATTATCAACTCACGTATTAAAAACGTGATTTTTGGTGCATACGACAAAAAGAACGGGGCCTGCGGCTCGGTTGTAAACCTTTTTAACTCTGATTTCAGCTTCAAACCAAAATATGTTGGCGGATTTATGGAAAAGGACTGCGCCGACGTTCTGACATCATTTTTTGAAGTCCTTCGAAACAATAATAAAATTACAGCAAAACAAAACGAGGAGAATAAACAAATGGAACGAATTGACAGCTTTAACGTTGACCATACAAAGCTTTTGAGGGGAATGTACATTTCCCGAATTGACGGTGACGTTGTTACATACGATATAAGAACTCGCCGCCCCAATGTGGAGGAGGTTATGGAAAACGGTGCAATCCACACCGTTGAACACCTTTTTGCCACCTACGTACGCAACAGTGCGCTCAAAGACAACATTGTTTATTTCGGACCAATGGGCTGCAGAACAGGCTTTTATTTTCTCACAACAGGCATAACCCACAAGCAAGCCCTTGAGCTGACACAGCAGGCTTTTGATTTCATCAAGGCTTTTGAGGGTGATGTTCCCGGCGTGAGCGCTGTTGAATGCGGCAACTACCGTGACCACGACCTTGACGGTGCAAAAAAAGAAGCGGCTGACCAGGCTGAGGTACTCAAGAACTGGACAACCGCAGATATGATATATTAAGAGGTTATCGGAATGGGCATTTATAAAATCTCTAACCCTTATAAAAGCGTTGAAACCCTTATAGGCAACAAAGAAAATCATTACAAAACCAATCTTCATACCCACTCAACCTACAGCGATGCAAACGAAGATATGGTCACAATGATTAACGCCTTCTATGACCTCGATTTTGATATTCTCGCCTTTGCGGAGCACGGACTTCTCGGAAAGCCTTGGGATCAGGAGCCCACACTTGTTCCCCTTTATAAATTTCAAGAGCTCTGGCACGGCAAAAGAAAGCATATAACCACCGAGCAATACAAAGAAATTCTTGACGGTACATATAAAACCCCCGCAGGTAAAAGAACAAAGGCAAGGGGTATGCAGAGCGTTACAAACGCTATTGAAGCAAATATGCTCACCCTTGTTAAAAACCACGTAAACGGTTATTTTACTGACGACAGAACCGAGAATATATGCGGTAAAGAAAACGACTTTGAAACACCCGTCAGAAAAATACATGAAAGCGGCGGACTTTCACACATCAACCACCCCACCGACTGGTTGCAGGCAATAAAATACCCCGATTGTGCCGATAAAGAAGAAAATATCGCTTTTTTTGCCGATATTTTAAGGAAATATCCCTCTTGTCTGGGAATTGAGGTTCTTAATCTTTACGACATTGTCAACTACTGCGACAGAATATTGTGGGATAATCTTCTCAAAAGACTTATCCCCGAGGGTAAGCGCAGCGTATGGGGCTTCGGCAACAGCGATGCCCACGAAACAAAGCACGTGGACGAAGCGTTTATGGATTTTATTTTGCCCGAATACAATGAAGAAATCTTCAGAAACGCAATGGAAACCGGTTCATTCTTTGCAGTTGCACGCCACGCAAAGCTGGAGTTAGGCGAGGATTTCAATGCTGATGGTGACGTGCCTTTGGTAACAAAAATAAGCGTTGACGAAGAAAACGACAATATCACCGTTACCGCTGAAAACTGCACCTCAATCCAATGGATTGCCGACGGAAAAATCATAAAATCCGACGAAACCGAAAACCAGGGTGAAATCACATCGGTAATTAACCTTGCGGATTTCAAGGATGATATTTCCTGCTATGTGCGTTTTCAGGTTAAGGGCAAGGGTGGCATATTAATGGCGCAGCCTTTCACCCTTGACGACGGAGATATGCAGAGATTCATTGTTAAATCCCCTGCACCCCTCCCAAAAACGAAAAAAGAAAAGCTCAAAAAGAAATTCATCGACACACGCCTCGGGGTTGTTGTTGACAGATTTATTCTTGGGGATTAAATACAAGAAAGCCATATGTTT
>JAZRPC010000125.1:0-1896 GCA_045649005.1 Acutalibacteraceae bacterium | reverse complement strand
ATGTCTGCATTCTCTTTGCCTGCAACAAAATAGCCCACAATAATGGGGAGTGCAACTGTAACAGCGCTACCGTTACCACCAATTGTTTTTGCATGGGAAATTAGCACCCCTCGCTCCTTGGCATCAGGTGTCATAACATTTGGGAGGCTCCAGAAGGGCACATCGCTGACGGAGTAAACCATACCCCAGAGCACGTAGCTTACAGCAACAAACACATATAAACCTACTGACTGATTTTGTGTATCAAAGCCAGGATTTACAAACATAAGAATGGTAAGTATTGCAATAGGTATTGCAGTTATTACAGGGTAGGGTTTCATTCTGCCCCACTTGGTTGACTTTCTGTCCATAGCCATACCGATAAATGGGTCATAAACAGCATCCCATATACGAGCAATAAGCATAAGCAGAATTACAAACATTGCATCAAGAGCTAGAACGTTCATATAGTAGTCTGTAACATAGCTTGACATACAACTATACACAAGGCCCTGACCTAATGCAGCAATAGCATAGGCTTTAACCTCTTTTTTAGGAACAAAGCCTGTGCTTTCGCTTTTTACAGCGTTTTTCATTTTTGACATTTCGATTCCTCCGTGTCTTGCGGTTTTATATAAAATTCAGTTATTTGAATTTATATGCATAAAATAAATTTGCGGCTTCTTCGGTGTATTCACCGTTTTCTTTTTCGAGAATCAGCGGGGGATTGATTCTGAAGCCGGGGGCGGAGCCCTTTTTACCCTCAACCATAACAAGGCTTGGCTCTTTTCCGATTCGTTGAATAACCTCACGCATGGATTTTGGTTCGATTTTAAATTTTCGCATTGCGGCGAAAATATCCGGTAGCCTTTCGGGACGTTGGCAGATGCAGAACCTTCCGCCGAATTTCAAAAGAAGCGAGGCGGCTTTTGCGGCATCCTCAAGAGTGCAGTTGAACTCGTGACGAGCATTTTTGTAGTCTTCACCCTCGTTAACAATACCTGTGCCAACCTTTTTGTATGGTGGATTGATGCTCACAAGGTCGTAGTATTCATTGGGTAGAACGCCCTTGAGCTTTCGTAAATCACAATGAACAACGTTAACCCTGTCTTTTAAATTGTTCTCTTCAAGGGTTTTGTTAAAAAGGTTAACAGCGCTTTCAGAAAGCTCAACACCGGTGATTTCTTTTGGTTGAAAATCACGAATCCACAGCATAGGAATTATGCCGTTGCCCGTTCCCAGATCACAACATTTATCCTTGTGACGTGGGGCGCAAAATGATGCCAGAACAATAGCGTCAGAGGTGAAAATGTGGGCATCGCTTACATATATTTTCATATCCTTTGCAAGCGCTTCTGTGCGCTCTTTTCTTGAAGCCAAAAAATCACCTCTTATGTTAAAATCTGTACACAATCATACAAAATAATTTTAACACAAAAAGTGATTTTTTACAATGAATAAAATTATTTGATAAGTGGTTTTGTAGGTTTGCACAAATCAAAGAAAACTCTTTTGTATACTTGTTCTCTGCGTTGTGTAGCAAACTAATTACGCGTTACGAATTACGCATTGCAAATTGCTTATTCTTCCATTTGCTTGCCTAGAAATGCCGCCGCGACCTGTGCGAGCTTTACCTCGGTTTCGGTAAAAGGCACGGCGTTTTCTGTTTCAAGAAAAATAACGGCGCCAGAAATGTCGCCCGATGCAATGATGGGGAAAGCGATTGAGGCTTCAAAATCGGCATTGTCAATGGGTAAAAGGGGAGAGCCGCCCTTTTGCTTAACGTAGTTTTCACGGTTTTCCATCAATTCCTCAAGCTGTTTTGATATGTGCCTTTCAAGTACATCCTTTTTGGCAATTCCCGAGGCGGAAACCACATGGTCACGAAGTCGGATCGTAGCCATGTCGTTCTGTGAG
>JAZRPC010000124.1:0-4740 GCA_045649005.1 Acutalibacteraceae bacterium | reverse complement strand
GGTTTTCATGATGATGAGGTTAAGTGTGTCGCCGATTTTAAGCTCAGCCATGGGATCTGCGCTAGGGTCGTTGCTATACTCGCCATAGGGAATATAGCCTGTCTGCTTCCTGCCGATATCAACCTGTATCTCTGTGGGAGTAATTCTCAATACTGTGCCAGCAACTTTTTGGTCGCTGTTCATGCTATTGAGTGATTCTTCCAATGCTGCTGCGAAATCGAATTCTTCAGCAACTGATGCAGAGTCAAGCACTTTTTCCTCCTCAATCATTTGGTTTTCATTAACAATTTTGGACATGGTTTCAAGGACCTCCTTTATAATACCGGCGGGAGTGGATGCACCCGCAGTGAGACCGAATTTTTGATATCGCTCAAGATTGATACCATAAAGCTCCTGAGCTGTTTCAACAAGGAACGAGGGACAGTTTTTCTCGCAGACAGCAAGCAATTTTCGTGTGTTTGAGCTGTGACGCCCGCCAACAACCACCATTGCATCGCTGACTTCTGAAAGAGCCGCTGCTTCACGCTGTCTTTCTTCGGTCGCAAAGCATATTGTATCAAATATTTTTGGATTTGTACATAGGTATTTTATATTTTTTAAACTTTTTTCCCATTCTTTGACACTAAAAGTTGTCTGTGAAACAAAAATAACGGGTTTCGACGATAAATCGGGGTGTTCAGCAATTAATTCTTCAAGCTTTTGTGCCGAATCTATAACGAACGAATCACCTTTTGCATAGCTTTTTATGCCCTTAACCTCGGGGTGGTTTTCATCCCCCGCAATAATCGTGACAATATCCTCAGAAGAATTATCAATGACAGTTTTATGGATTTTTTTAACAAAGGGGCAAACGGCGTCAATGTATTCGCAACCGCTCTTTTCAACCTGAGAAAGAATGTCACGTGTCACACCGTGGGTACGCAGAACAAGCACGTAGCCATCGGGAACCTCTGATGGGGCATCAACAACCTTTACGCCTTTTTCAGAAAGCTTGTCAATCACCTGCTGATTATGAATAATTGGGCCCAGCGTTGCAACCTTTTTACCATCTTCAAGCAGTTTTTCAATCAGCTCAATGGCTCTGCTGACACCAAAACAAAAGCCCGCTTTTTTTGCCAGAATAATCTCAGCCATTAAAGGTGCTCCTTTATTGTTTTAAGCATATACTCAATAGCCTGCTCAAGATTGAGCTCGGTTGTGTCAACGAGGATTGCATCATCAGCTTGCTTGAGAGGTGCAATTTCACGATTCATATCCTGATAATCTCTTGCTTTGATTTCTTCAAGAATTTTATTGTAGTCAACATCCTGACCTTTTTCGGTAAGCTCTTTAAAGCGGCGGTCTGCACGTGCTTCTGCAGAAGCTGTTAGATAGATTTTTATTTTTGCATCGGGCAAAACAACCGTTCCGATATCTCTGCCATCCATAATGCAGTCGTTTTTCTTTGCAATATCTCTCTGCAAATCAAAAAGAAATTCTCTTACTCTCGGGATTGCAGAAACGTTAGATGCCGCCATTGAAACCTCGTTCTGTCTTATGGCTGTTGAAACATCCTCTTCACCAAGGAAAACTCTCTGCTCGCCGTTTACAAAACGAAGAGATACGTCGAGACCCTCTAATGTGGGAACAACCTCTTCTGCGTTTTTTGTGTCTTTACCCAATCTTAACGCATTAAGACCAACAGTTCTGTAAAGAGCGCCTGTATCAACGTAAATAAAACCTAATTCCTTTGAAACGGTTTTTGCTATTGTGCTTTTGCCTGCACCCGCAGGGCCGTCGATTGCAATGTTTACTATCATAGTTATTCTCCTTATATACTCTCACCGACGAGATGACCGGTGGAAAAAGCTATTTGCAGATTGAAGCCGCCTGTGTATGCGTCAACGTCAATTACCTCACCCGCAAAGTAAAGACCGTCGACAATTTTACTTTTCATTGTCTTGGGGTCGATTTCAGAAACGCTGACACCGCCCGATGTAACAATCGCTTCTTCAATAGGTCTGAAATCTGTAACTGTAAGGCGGATATCCTTGAGAAGGTCAACAAGCTCGCCTCTCATTTCCTTTGTTACCTGGTTTGATTTGATATTACCATTAAGACCCGAAAGCTTGACAACAATGGGAATCATTTTTCTGGGCAACATCAAAGCAAGTGTATTATAAAGGTTTTTGTTTGAACATTCAAGCAAATCTCTTTGCAAGCGTTTATCTAACTGCTCGTGAGAAAGAGCGGGTTTAAAGTCTATATGAATTACGTATCTGCCCCTTTCCATATTTCTCATATGAGAGGATGCAGAAAGAATCATCGGGCCCGAAACACCGAAATGAGTGAAAAGCATTTCACCGAAATCCTTATAAACCTCTTTGAATTTGTGGGTATCTTCAACTCTTATTTCCACGTTGCGAAGAGAAAGCCCCATAGCCTCTGTGCACCAGCCCTCGTGACATTCAAGCGGCACAAGAGAGGGCTTTATAGCTGTTATGGTGTGGCCCGCCTGCTCAGCTAATTTGTAGCCGTCACCCGTCGAGCCTGTTGCGGGATATGATGCACCGCCTGTTGCTATGAGAACGTTGTCGGCATAGTACTTTTTGCCATCTTCCGTTACACAGCCCTTCACGGCACCGTCTTCGATAATAAGCTCGGTTGCCCTGCCCTGTTTTCTCTTGACCCCGTTTACAGTAATAAACTTATTGAGGGCATCAACAATATCAAGTGCTCTGTCTGAAACGGGAAAAACCCTGTTGCCCCTTTCTATTTTGAGGGGAACACCCATATTCTCGAAAAAGTCTATGGTGTCGTCTGTTCCGAATCTTGAAAAAGCACCGTACAGAAATCTGCCGTTTACGGGAACGTTACCAATAAGCTCGTTTAAAAGCGGGCAGGAATTTGTAACGTTACATCTCCCTTTGCCGGTTATTGCCACCTTTCTTGCAAGCTTGTCGTTACGTTCAAGCAAGGTGACATTCAAACCTCTTGCTGCGGCTGTTCCCGCCGCCATAAGTCCTGCGGCACCGCCGCCGATAACTAATAAATCCATATTTTCTCCAATTATATTACAATAATCTTATCTGTCATTTCTTTGCCGCAAACATCGGGCTCAGGAAGAGCGAGAGAAAGCATATCCCTTGCGAAGCACTCAAGTTCAAAGACACGCTTTGCACCGTCGCCCAACAAACCAATTTCGGATGATTTGGTAACAATAGGAAGTGTTGATGATTCCTTTGCGATTTTAAGAAGCCTTGAGCCATTTTCATTGAAGCCAAGAACCCGTATATACGGCACAGGTGCTTCAACATCGTTCTTTTTAATGCCCAAGAATGCACAAATCACAATTCTTCTGAGCCTTGAATGAGTATATCTCTTTGTTTTGACTTTTTCAAGTATTTCATCAAGATATGATGATGTTTTTACAGCGTCATAAAATCTGTATTCAAGTCCCTCTCCCACGTCGGGCAGTTCTCTTAACTCTTCAACAGACATTGAACGCAATTTGTAAAGAATTGCGCTTTCTATATTCCGCAGGCTTGCAGGGGCTTTATTTTTATTCATTTCATTAATTATAATTTCAAAAGATTCTTTTGGCAGAAACCTTTCGAAATCATTACCGCTAGTAAGCATTTCACGGACAGCGGATGCGGAGCAAAAGTTTTCATTTACTGCCTTACTGTCGTGTTCAACGCCTTTTCTGATGATGGGACATATTTCCATATCAAGCTTCAATTTATTTATTGCCTTAATATATTCAACGCCAAGTATGTTATTGGGAGAAGACAGAACGTCGGCAACCTCTTTGCCGAAAATATCATTAACTGCGTTTTGCCTTGCAACAGGGAAAGAAAGACCTTTGTCCAGATATTTTTCCAAAGCCGGGGAAAGTTCTTTGCTGACTAAAGCGTTGGCACATTTTTTGAGAAGAACGGCATCACCACACTCCGCACCAAAAGCGAGAGAGTCAACACAACCAAGCCCCCCAAGAACAGAAAGACCACCAAGAGCAAAGCGCTCGGCACTTGAAGTTGCATAAGGCACGGGCAAAGAAAGAACCAAATCCGCACCGCACATAAGGGCTACTCTTGCTCTGACATAAGGCGACATAACCGCACACTCGCCACGCTGAACAAAGCTTTCGCTCATAACAACTGTAACTGTGTTTTCGCCGTTGCTTTTAACGGCGTCAATCAAGTATTTATGACCATTGTGGAAAGGATTGAACTCTGCTACAATACCGCAATTCAAAAAATCACCTCTTTTTGTATAGGTTTACTATTGAAAAACCTTAAATTAGTGGTATAATTATTACTTGGTAAGTATTTTACACAATATTATTGTATTTAATTTTCCAAAAAAGAAAATACACGCTTTTAATGGAGGTTTATGATGAAAATTCTCGTAATCAACTGCGGTAGCTCTTCTCTTAAATATCAGCTTTTTGATATGGAAGGCGAAAAAGTTCTCGCAAAAGGTATCTGCGAATCTATCGCAACAGATATGAGCCACACAAAAGGTTCAACATTTGACGGCAGAAGCTTTGACGAATATGTTGATATTCCCGACCACAAGGTTGCTTTCAACATTGTTAAAGATGCTCTTACAACAGGTGACTGCAAGGTTATTGATGACCTTTCAGAAATCGGTGCTATTGGTCACAGAGTTGTTCAGGGTGGCGACCGTTTCACAGAAAGCGTTCTTGTTGACGACAGCGTTCTTAAAGCTATTGACGAGCTCAGCGCTCTTGCCCCC
>JAZRPC010000123.1:0-5205 GCA_045649005.1 Acutalibacteraceae bacterium | reverse complement strand
CATCCATTTCCACCTTATGGCAGGCAGAGAATTTACCTGGCCCGCCGGCTAATCTGAGGTTTAGAAAATGAAAAGACCGATGCTCGTTTCAGGAACAGTAATGTTGTTGTCTTGTGCCGTTTTTATAATATACGGCACTGTTGCGGCAATACCTTTACTTGTCCTTAGTGCATCGGTCTTTGTTTTATATCTTATAAAGCCTTTGGGGCTACGAAAAAAGCTTGTTATCCCAACAATTTGTATATCAATCCTTCTCGGCAGTTTATCCTTTATTTGCTACAACGAAACAAAAGTAAAGCCCGCCCTTGATTATGCAGGCTACGAGTCACATATCACAGGCAAGGTTATTGACGTACCAACCGCCATCAGCGAAACCACGTCAAAGTTCACCGTAAAAACGCACACAATAGGCGAGAACAGGTTCACAACAAAAATCACTGTTTACACCTCAAAAGAGATTGGTGAAAGCATTGAGCCCTTTGACTTTATTTCTCTTGAAGATGCATTTATAACAGTTGCCCTTAACGAAAACAACGATATAAGCATCAACGCTTTCAGCGATAATACTGTTCTTGAGGCTGATGTGCAGAGTGTTGACGTTCTTTACCCCTGTGACAAAACCCCCTATTATTACTGCTTAAAGCTGCGACAGGTTTTATGTGAGCAAGCCGACAAATATCTTTTAGAAAATGAATCGGGCTTGCTTCTCGGCATGCTTTTCGGCGACAAAGCACAGCTCGATTATGAAACAACAGCTAATTTCAGAAACGCAGGTATTTCACATTTGCTTGCAGTTTCCGGTCTTCACACCTCCTTGTGGTGTGGGTTGATTATTGCAATTTTAAAATTACTGCGAATAAAAGAAAAAACAAGAAACTTAATCTGCATCCTTTTTCTAGGTGGATTCTGCATAATCTCAGCCTTTACCCCATCTGTTATGCGAGCGTCCTTAATGACACTTGTTATGCTGTCTGCCCCGTTTTTCTCTCGTCGGCAGGATTCCTTAAACTCCTTGGGTCTGGCTGTAGCGGTGCTTCTTTTAAGTAACCCATACATAATCCTTTCGCTGAGCTTTCAGCTTTCGGCAGGTGCAACGCTCGGTGTTATTTTGTCACAGCACGCTGTGAGAAAAATCACCTTTCCCATAAAGGAATCAAAAGCCAATATTTTTAAACGCTTCGCAAACTACCTCTGTGAAAGTGTGGCGGTCAGCTTCTTTGCGGGTCTTTTTACGCTCCCGTTTTCAACCATTTATTTCGGTGTGTTCAGCCTTGTTGCACCATTTGCAAATCTCGTTTGCGTGAAGCCCGCATTCTGGAGTATGCTCTCAGGCTTCTTCTCCACGGTCCTTTCGTTTATACCCCTTCAACCTCTGAAGCCCGTTGTAATTTTCCTTTTTGATATAACCTCGTTTTTATTAAACGGCGTTATGGCTCTTGCAAAGCTTTGCTCGGGCTTTAAATTCTCGACGATACCCGTCTATAAAGAAAGTCTCATTCTTTCAGCAATAATTATTTCGTTGTTCTTTGTGTTCAGAAGGCTTTTCAAAAAGAAAAAAGCGGTAACAAAAATCGTTGCTGTTCTTTGCTCTGCTTGTGCCATAACGAGCTTCATTTTACCGCTGGCACCGAAATACGGCACAGAGATTACCGTTTACGATGTTGGAAACGGCTTGAATTTTTCACTCAGAAGCGGTTTGGATTTATGTTATTTTAATTGCGGTGCCGACGAACCCGATGCAGACACCTCTGATTTTTGTGTCGCCACAAGCCAGACTCTGAAACTTCTTTACATATCACGCTACGGCAAATGCAACACCTATTCGGAAGATATGCTTATGCACTCCCCCGAAACAACCGTGACCACGGAATACGTAAAATCTGCTTTTCTCAGAAGTGATATAACCTTACCCAAAAACACAATAATCACCAACAAAATTGAATATCGGCTGAATAATAAAATAAATATTCAAACTTTTAACACATATCGAAATAATTATGTTATAATAGATGCATATGGTCAAAAAATCCTTGCTTTCAGCGGTAGTGAGAAAAAGCTTTCGGAGCTTTTCGTCTCAATAGGCACACCCGACGTTTTGATTCTTTACGGTGATTTGCCCGAGTCACTTCCGAAAAAGGTTAGCACCATCATAATCAGTAAGGATTCAACACTAATAACAGATACCAACGCAATAAAGCTCAAGCAGTTTTGTGACGAGTATCTGACAACCTGGGAAAAGGGGGATATCTCATGGCATTTTTAAATGAAGATACTCTGAAAAAACAAATAAAATCCGGTGAGTTTTCCCGTGTATATATGATTTACGGCAACGAGGGCTACCTCAAGCAATTTTACGCTAACCAAATTTGTTCAAGGGCTGTTAACCCCGATTTTGCCGACTTCAACCTAAAAAAGCTTGACGGCAAGGAAACGTCATTGAACGAAATATATGATTGCATTTCTACCTTCCCGATGATGGACGAGTTCACCTGCACCCTTGTGCACGATTTTCCGCTGAACAGCTTTGTCAGCGAGCGTGGCAAGCTCGACGAGGATTTTCAGAATGTTTTGTCTGACATACCCGAAACCAGCATTCTTGTTTTCTGGATGGACACCCTCGAGGTAGATGAAAAGAAAAACAAATGGCCCCATATCATTAAGTTTATTGACTCCGTTGGCGCCTGTGCACAAATAGACAAGCGCACACGCTCCGCCCTTGAAAAGCTTCTTGTTTCTTCAGCGGCAAAAAAGGATTGCGTTCTTCCGAAAGACGTTGCGTCATATATCATAAACCTTGTTGGCGAAGATATGAGCACTCTGCAGAACGAGTTAAACAAGGTCTGCGCCTTTGTGGGTAGCGGCGACATCACAAAAAAAGACGTGGATGAAACCGTTGTCGTTTCCGTTGAAGCAAAAATATTCCAGCTTTCAAGGATGATAACGAAAGGCGAAGCAGACAATGCATTTGAAACACTCTCAAACCTTTTCAAGCTTCGTGAAGAGCCCGTTGTTATTCTCGGTGTGCTTTCAAAAGCGTTTGTTGATATGTACCGTGTAAAAGCCTGCAAGGAAAAGGGCGAATCCTACACTCTGCTTGGCTCAGCCTTCGGCAACACCTATAAAAACAAAGGCTTTTTGCTTGACAATGCCGCAAGAGACGGCTCCGGCTACACCCTGACACAATTAAAATCCGCTTTGTTGATTCTTTCAGAAACAGACCGACGAATGAAATCAACGGGCGAAGACAGCAAAATTCTTCTTGAAGAGCTTATTTTAAGGTTGTTGAGAATCTGATGATTAAAATTGACAGAGTAGTTATTGTTGAGGGTAAATACGATAAAATAAAGCTCTCATCCATTCTTGATGCCGTTATAATTGAAACCGATGGCTTCGGGATATTTAACAACAAAGAAAAGCAAGCGCTCATAAGAAAGCTTGCCGAAACAAAAGGCATCCTTATTCTTACCGACAGCGACTCTGCGGGCTTTGTTATACGTTCTTTTATAAAGGGCATTGTGCCCGCTGAACACATAAAGCACGCATATATCCCCGACATTTTCGGCAAAGAAAAAAGAAAAACCGAATACTCCAAGGAAGGAAAGCTCGGTGTTGAGGGCATCAAGCCCGAAATCATAATGGATGCCTTAGAAAAAGCGGGCGTTTTCTGCGAAGAAAGTGACACCGCCGAAAAGCGTGAAATTACAAAGCTTGATTTGTTTGAAGACGGTTTATCCGGCAGAGCAGACAGCTCACAGATGCGAAAAAAGCTATTAAAGCATCTTGGGCTTCCCGAAAGAATAACATCAAACGCACTTGTTCAGATATTGAACACCTTTTTATCATTTGAAGACTACAAAAAAGCAATTGAGGAAATAAAAGACGATGGTCAACAAGAATGACGAATTTAAACTAAAAATAACGGGCTACACCTCTGAGGGTGGCGGTGTTGGTAAATTCGACGGTCAGGCAATTTTCGTCGAAAACACCGCTATGGGTGATGAAATTCTTTGCCATGTAATAAAGGCAAAGAAAACCTATGCCGTTGGTAAAGCCATAAAAATAATAAAGCCCTCAAAGGACAGAATCGAACCCCAATGCGACGCTTTCAGAAGCTGTGGCGGTTGCTCCTTTGGTCACATAAAATACGAGGCAGAGCTTGAATACAAGGCACAAAAGGTGCGTGATGCATTTGAGAGAATCGGTGGTCTTTCACCAAAGTTCAAGCCTATTGTTGCCTCTCCCGAAACAGTTCGCTACCGCAACAAGGCGCAATACCCCGTAAGGCGTGAAAACGGCATTCTCAGCATCGGCTTTTATGCTAAAAAAAGCCACCGTGTAATAGACGGCGGTGACTGTCTTCTGCAGCCCGAGGAATTTACAGAAATTATAGATATCTTCAAAGCCTGGATAAACGAGAACAATATAACTGTTTATAATGAAGAAATCGGCATCGGTCTTCTTCGCCACATTTACCTAAGAAAAGCATTTGCAACAGGCGAAATTATGGTCTGTGCTGTAATAAACGGCACAACGCTCCTCCACAGCAACGCTCTTTTAGAAAAGCTTTCTACTGTTGACGGATTCAAAACGTTGGTTGTTAATATAAACCAAGAAAAAACAAACGTTGTTCTCGGCGAAAAATGCATCAATATTTACGGCGACGGTTACATTACCGACGTTCTCTGTGGTGTAAAAATTAAGCTCTCACCCCTGTCGTTTTATCAGGTCAACAGAAACGGTGCCGAGCTCCTTTACAAAAAAGCCGCCGAGTACGTTGCGCCAACCACCGAGCAAACAATTCTTGACCTTTATTGTGGCACGGGCACAATTGGTCTTTCAATGGCTAATTCTGTTAAGAAATTGGTCGGCGTTGAAATCATACCCGAAGCTATTGAAGACGCAAGGGTGAACGCTCAGCTCAACAACATCACTAATGCTCGTTTCATCTGCGGTGATGCAAGCGTTGCGGCTGAAGAGCTAAAAAACGAGGGTATCAAGCCCGACACGGTTATTCTCGACCCGCCAAGAAAGGGCTGTGCAGAGGAGCTTTTGAAAACCGTTTCACAAATCACCCCCCAAAAAATCGTTTACGTCTCCTGCGACCCGGCAACCCTTGCGAGAGATTGCGCAAGGCTTCTTAATTTGGGATATGAGGTGCAAGAGGTTACGCCCGTTGATATGTTCCCAAGAACGCATCACGTTGAA
>JAZRPC010000122.1:0-5796 GCA_045649005.1 Acutalibacteraceae bacterium | reverse complement strand
CGTGAGAAGGAATACTGAATCTCATCATAAGCAAAGAAAAGCATAGGATTTCTCATAAGAGAATATTCAAAAATGTTTGAGGAATAGTCTGTTATGAGAAGATAGGTTATATAGAACAAATCGTTTATATTCGGATATGTTCCCACATCAAAAAATCTGTCGGAATATTTCTCGGGAATCGGCACACCCTCCGCTACCCACGGATGCATTTTGAAAAGAACTACGTATTCATCACCGCAGGTTTCATAGAGCTTGTCAAAATCTATTAATTCATAAGGATAGTGAGCTTCAGCCTTATCCTTACCCCTGTACGTGGGGGCAAACAAAATAACCTTTTTGCCCTTGCAAGCAGGATATAATTCATAAAGCTTTTCCGTGGTGGATTTTTTATATTCCTCGTCAAGGTATTCATCCATTCGGGGCATACCCGTTGGTAAAACCTGTTCTGTGTTGATACCCCACACCTCAGAGAAAAAGTGGGCAATATGCTTTGAGCCCGCAATACCGTAGCTATATTGTCTGTGGCAAGAAAAAGTACTGGGGCAACCCGTGTTACCCCAACGGCTGTAGCCGGAGGATTTAAAGCCCGCACCCGCATGCCAGAGCTGAATCACCTTTGTTTTCTTGTTAAGAATGAGCCAATCAAACACAGGGGCGTGGTCGTCAAGAATAATAACGGAGCTTCGGGCAATTTTATTTATTGTTGAAAGCCAGCTTTTTATAGTCTGCCTTTCAGCCGCCGCAGAACGGAACGAAAGCATAATATCCCATTCCTTATCAAGCCCACGCTCAAGCATTTTGTCATAAACAGCCTTTTGGTTTGCGGTTATAGACGGGTTTTGTTCAGACATAAAGAGAATCGTTTTATCTGAATCCTTCAAGCCTTTTGTTTTGAAATTATAATACTTTTTTATGAAGCGCCTGAAAGCGCTGACACCCAAAAACTTTTTTGCGAATTTCCCGGCTATTTTTTTCATTTTAGCAAAAGCCGCAACAAAAGCAGCAAGAAAAACAGGTAGCTTTTTCTTTTGGGTAATCTCAAGCGGCGAAAGACTTATGGGGTTTGGCATACCCACAGAAATTGCACCGGAAGCCATTGTATACATAACAAAAGGAAGTGCGGTATCGTCATTATCACCAACATAGAAAACCACGCTGTACACCTTGCTTCTGTTCCCGAAAAGGAAGGACCTTGAAAAATCGGCAAGTTTTTTTACTATTGATGTGTCGCAAACACAACAAGCCAAAATATCCTCACCGCAACAAACACGGATAGCGTAGGTGCCCCTTGGCAAGCAGCGATTATAGCCCGGGTTGGTAACATTAATATAAAGCCTGTACACCTTTTCAGAAATCAGTTCGGTTCTGAAATGGCACTTGGAAATAAACTTGTTATTAACAAGATAAAAATCCAACGGCTTGCCGTTATATTCAGCATCGTTATAGCTAACCTCAACGTCAATATAGAGATTAATCCTCTCCCACTTAATGTTTTTCACGGTTGCCGTTATGTGCTTTTGTTCACAGATATTATTCAATCTTCCTCATCCTTATTTTTAAAAATCGGCAAATATTTCCTATGTTGGATTATACCACAACCTACATACAAAATCAAGGATATTATATAGTTGTATATCTACCCCTATTATTGACATTTTTTGCACGATATGATAGAATTTATTTGATATTCTTAAGGAGGATATGTCCCAAATGAAAAATATTGCTGTTATTTTTGCCGGCGGCGTCGGCACAAGAATGAAAACAAACGATTTGCCCAAGCAGTTCCTTATGGTTCATGGCAAACCCATTATTGTTCACACAATTGAAATTTTCCAGAATCATCCCGACATTGATGGTATCGTCTGTGTTTGTGTAGAGGGCTGGATTGATTATATGGAAGAGCTCAAATACCGCTACCGTCTCGACAAAATTTCAAAAATCGTTGCCGGCGGTGAAACAGGTCAGCTTTCAATTTTCAACGGTCTCAAAACTGCGGCTGAGGTTTATGGTCTTGGCGAAAACATTGTTCTTATCCACGATGGTGTCCGCCCCCTTATAAGTGCTGAAACAATCTCTGCAAACATCGCTTCAGTTAAAGAGTTTGGCTCAGCAATCACAAGCGTTTCCGCAACAGAAACAGTTATCGTTGTTGATGATGACGAACAGGTTCAGGAAATTGTCGACCGTTCCTACGCAAGACTTGCACGTGCTCCCCAGAGTTTTTACCTCAAAGAAATTCTCGAAGCACAAGAAACAGCTATTGCACAGGGGCTTACAAATATGACCGATTCCTGCACACTTATGAAGCATTTCGGTAAAAAGCTTGTTACTATCCCCGGTGAGCGTAACAACATCAAAATTACCACTCCCGAAGATTTCTACACATTCAGAGCTCTTTCCGATGCAAAAGAAAATCTTCAGCTTGACCTTTCAAGTAAATAAATCTCAACCCCGCATTCGCATTGAATGCGGGGTTAGTTGATTTTTGTCGTATTTTATGCTAAAATGACATAAAACTAACGAAATGGGTGGGTGTGATATGCTTAGTAATCGTATAAAGCAATTTCGTGAATACAATAAATTCAGCGTTGATTTTGTGGCAGAAATGCTTCGCATTGCACCTGAATTATACAAAAAATACGAGAGTGGCGAAGCAGAGCCGGATATAGAAACTATTGACTTGCTCACAAGATTCTATAAGGTAACGAGAAAAGAATTTTATGGCTATACGCCCTTTTTGACACTAAAAACCCCTGACAACGACATTGATTACGAAGATGTCGTTGACCCGGATATTCTAAAAATGTCTGACCTTTCCTGGGATGAAGCACAGCTTATTCTTTATTACAGAAAACACGGAAACCACGATGAAATAATTCAACAGATTTTAAAAGACGAAGAAGAGTAATAATAAAAAGCCTGTCTCTCGACAGGCTTTTTTATTATGTATTTTGCTTATTTTACAATTTCGCCCATCATACCGGGTGTTGCGAAAGCTGCGTTACTCTCGTCTGTGTCGATGTGCATTGCAGGAGCAAAGTTGGGGTGAACACGGCAAACAACGTCACCGAAAATAAGACTTCTACCGTCGGACTCGATTTTTACGCCA
Source organism: Acutalibacteraceae bacterium (assembly GCA_045649005.1). Taxonomy (GTDB): domain Bacteria; phylum Bacillota; class Clostridia; order Oscillospirales; family Acutalibacteraceae; genus DTU089. The sequence goes on along the minus strand of JAZRPC010000122.1, from coordinate 2,687 downwards.
ACAACCTCTTTATCTTCAACGCCGAACTCTGCAGCAGCATCGGGAGTAAGGTGAATGTGCCTTTTAGCAACAATAACACCTTCGCTAAGCTCAACCTCGCCTTTGGGACCAACAAGCTTACAAGCACCGCTGCCTGCGATGTCGCCGCTTTCTCTCACGGGAGCCTTAACACCGATTGAACGGGCATCGGAAGCAGAAAGCTCAACCTGAGAAGACGGTCTTGTGGGGCCGAGAATAGAAACTGCAGGGAACTGACCTTTAGCACCAACAACGGCAACTCTTTCTTCACAAGCAAACTGACCGGGCTGTGAAAGGTCTTTTTTATTTGTAAGTTCGTAACCTTCGCCAAAGAGAATGTCAAGATCTTCTCTTGAAACGTGAACGTGACGTGCAGATGTTTCAACAAGTACTTTTGCCATTTTAATATCCTTCTTTCAAAAATAAATAAAATCCACTTGAATTTTCCACATAAGATTATACACCAAACAGCTTTTTTGTCAAGGGAAAACGCTCTTTCTATGTTACAAAAACGAAAATTGTTGTTGATATTTCTTTTTTTATATGATAAAATTACAACTAGCCAATTTTTTTAAAAGGAAGGTTTTTCAGTATGGCTTTTTTAAGGGCAATAGCAGCCTTATTCATGGCAATTATTTCAGCTTTCAATATTTTCAACGGTCCCAACGAGGGTATAGTAAGACCGCCGTCGACGGAGAATTTTGAATATCTTGAATATCCCACAGAAGCAATCATCAATCCGGTTGACATAGGGTTATCCACAAGCCAATTCACCTCCCGTGCTGATGATGATGGTGATGAGCTCTATGTAAACGCTCAGGGCTATCAAGATATTAACGGTATAATTGACTCCCCTTATTTCACTGCCCACGTTGAAAGAAAAGAGATACCCGTCTATGCAACAACAGTTTTTGTAGGAAGCACACAAAAAGGTGCCTTACATTCATTCTGTGAAATATACGTTGATACCAGCAAGGAAATCAATCTTTCCTTCCAGCTCAACACACACGGATTTGTGATAAACTCTGTAAAAATCCTGCCAAGTGAATTAAACACCAACCCAACCTTCTTGAACACTGTACTCAACACCACTATCACACAACTTGGCACATACACTTTTGTTTTTAATGATACTGACCAGGAACACGGCTTCACACTTTTTGTGCGTGAACTAGTTGACGAGGATGCTGAAATAGCAAAATATCAAAACCAAGGCTATAATGTAGTAGTTGTTGAAAAAGGCCTTCATAATTCAGATGCTTACTTTAATTTTGCCGGCTGGGGAAACACTGTTTTTTATCTTAAACGGGGTGCCTATCTCCTCTCTAAACACACTTATGATATAGCAAGCGATAACGATAACTACAATAACACAAGCAAGCAAGACACCGATTTAATGAACGCCGGGCAATTAACCATGGGCCTTAACCGTTGTCCGTATCTGAATCTTGCAGGGTGCAACAATGTTAAAATCGTGGGAAACGGTGTTGTTGACCTCTCCCACCTAGACAGAGGCGAAAGACGAGGTATTGTAATCTCATACGCCAACAACATAGAAATTAATGGTATCAAATTTATAAATTCTCCGGAATGGACATTTATAACCTACGATAGTGAAAACATCACAATCAAAAATGTTGATATTTTCGGTTATCGCCAGAACTCTGACGCTTTCGCAATATGCAACACCCGAAACGCTACAATCGAAAACTCATTCTGCAGAAGTGGTGATGATTTATTTGATGTTAAAGCCGCCGGTGGCAGAGAAGAAGCAGTAAGCAAAAACATCACCTTTTCAAATTGCACCGCATGGAACGGCAAAGCGAGATGCTTCGGCATCTGTGGTGAGGTTGAAAAGAGCATATCAGATGTTACCTTCAAGAATTCCTGTGTCGTTTTCCACGATGCAACGTGGGACGCCGACAGAATACCCGCTCTTGCCATTGTGGTTGAAAATCCGGGTGGCAGCATTTCAAACGTTACTTTCGAAAACATGGAAATATACCGTGCCCACAGCAGAGCAATCGGTTGTCTTATATACGGCAGTAATGTTGAAAACTTCAGTATATCCGGCATAAAATATAAAAATATTAAGTACACCGCCACAAAGCTCAACAAGATTGCATCCAACGGCAAAACAACCAACTCAATTCAGGCAGAGTTCGAAAACTGTTATGCTAACGGTAGCAAAATCACCGGCGTTAGTGACAAATTTTTTGAGTATGACAAATACGCAAATATAACAGTTAAATAAAGCGAAATAAGATAAACAAAGAAAAACTGCTATCCTCAACCGAGGATAGCAGTTTTATTATTCAATGATTATTTGCTGGCTTCTTCAACTGCAACTGCGCAAGCAACAGTAGCACCAACCATGGGGTTGTTACCCATACCGATAAGACCCATCATTTCAACGTGAGCGGGAACAGATGAAGAACCTGCGAACTGAGCGTCTGAGTGCATACGACCCATTGTGTCAGTCATACCGTATGAAGCGGGGCCTGCAGCCATATTGTCGGGGTGAAGTGTACGACCTGTACCGCCACCTGAAGCAACTGAGAAGTATTTCTTGCCCTTTTCAACACATTCTTTTTTGTATGTGCCTGCAACGGGGTGCTGGAAACGAGTGGGGTTAGTTGAGTTACCTGTGATAGAAACGTCAACGCCTT
>JAZRPC010000121.1:0-37964 GCA_045649005.1 Acutalibacteraceae bacterium | reverse complement strand
AGGAAACAATAAATGTTGTCAACGTTCCTCAGTCTGCTTTGAAAGAGTTACAGGCAACTGTAAAGATTGATGTAACACCAAAAGGAGTTTATGACAAATTCGCACAGGAGCAGACTATTGAAAACTTGCTTATACAAGGCTTGTTTAATCCTCAGAGAGTGAATGAGCTGAGAGCATACGCAGAAGCATTGGATGATGATTCTGTCGCACCGAAACAGAAGATTCTTGAAATTGCAGATAAGATTGAAGAAAATCAGAGACAAATTGCAATGATTGAATCCCGGGCACAGATAATGCAGCAGAACGCACAGCAATTCCTTATGGGTGATGATGAACAGCAATCCTCTATGATGGCAGATGCAATGATGAAGCTGCAAATGCAGAAGGAAATGAAAGCGGCGGAGCAAGAGGTTGTAGATGCCGAAGAAGAATTGCCCGAAACAGAAGAATAAAAAAGCAACTATCCGGAAAAACCGAATAGTTGCTTTTTTATATGCAATCTAGTTAAATCTCGCTATTTTAACTAGATTAACCTATTGACCGAGCATTAAGTCATTAAAAGAAATGGATTTGAGGAAGCAAAACCTCGCTTAAAAAATAGAAGGGAGTTCTATATGAACGAAAAAGAAAACCTTGTACTTGATGGTACTGAAAACGTGGAAGCAACAGCCACAGAAGAAATGGTTGAACAGGCAAATGAGCCTGAAAAAGTCTATACCGAAGAAGAGTTCAATAACAAACTCAACGAGGTAATAGGCAAAAGAGATGCTCGAACATTGGCTAAAGTACAGAAAAAGTATGACCGTGATTACGGCAAGCTTATTGACGTACTGAAAGCTGGAACGGGCTTTAGTGGTAGCGTTAAGGAAATTACAAGCAGCCTGAGAGATTTTTATGCTGATAGGGGTGTTAAATTCTCGGAAGAGCCTAAGTTTTCCGCAAAAGATACGGAAGCATTGGCTAAGGTTGATGCGGAAGAAGTAATCAATATGGGCTATGAAGATGTAGTCGAAGAGATTAACAGATACGCAGATATCGGCATTGAGAATTTGAACCCGAGAGAAAAAGCAACATTGAAGATGTTGGCAGAGTATCAGGATAAAACAGAAAAGGCGAAAGAACTTGCAAAAATCGGTGTTGGCGAGGATATCATCGACAGCAAAGAGTTTAAAGAGTTTGCGGCGCAGTTTAATTCCAAGACACCTATCACAAAGATTTATGAAATTTACAATCAAACACAACCAAAAAAACAAATTAAACCAATGGGAAGTATGAAAAGTACCGCCGTTGATACAGACGCAGTAAAGGATTACTATTCTTTTGAAGAAGCACAGAAATTCACAAAAGCAGACTTTGATAAAAATCCTGCTTTATTCAAAGCTGTGGAAAAATCAATGGCGAGATGGAAATAATCATACTTCCGACCTTATGAAAGGAAGGTAATATATTATGTCAGTACAGCATTTTATTCAGACCGTTTGGTCTAAGAAAATTCAGGATGACCTCGAAGAGAAGTGTAAGCTCGTAATGGACTGCACAAGAAAATGGGAAGGTGATTGCGAATATGCAAAAACCGTCAAAATTCTTGGTGTTGGCGACCCCACTATTGGTGGTTACACCGGTGCTAAAGAAATTACTATCGAGGAAATGACCGACAGCTCACAGGACCTTGTGATTGACGTTCAGAACTATTTTGCGTTCATGGTTAAGGACGTTGACAAGGCTCAGTCTGTTCCCGGTCTTCCTGAAGCATATCAAAAAAAATCAAGACATCGTCTCGCACTTAAACGTGATAAATTCATCGGTGCATTGGTTGCGGGTAAGGCACAGTCAACAGCAGACGAAGAGGCGGGCAACGCCACATACAAAGAGGGTGCAAAAAAAATCATCACTGCCGCAAATAAGACACAGGCTGCTATCAAGATTGCTCTTGATGAAGCTATTGTTACATTGCGTGAAAACAACTTTGATGATGCCGGTGTTATTGAAATTGACCCCCGCACATACAAGGATTTCAAGAATGAGCTTATCGAACTCAAAACCGCCAATGATGAACTTATCAAGCGTGGTGTTGTCGGTACATACGACAACTACGAAGTTAAGTCCACAAACAATGTTTACAGAGACAGCGACTATGTTTACTGTATCGTTCGTTCAAAAGACGCTGTCGCCTTCGCAGGACAGATTAACGAAGTTGAAGCGGGCCGTATGGAAAAACATTTCTCTGACTACATCAGAGGACTTGACACATTCGGTGCGAAAATCGTGGCACAGGATGAACTTGTGTGCGTGAAAATTCCGCTTGTTGCAACAGCGTAAGGGAGTGTATAACTTATGAAGAAAGTTGTATTTAATGAAAGTTTCAAAGACCGTTATACCGGTGAACTTTGTAAGGCGGGCGACACGGCAGAAATGACAGAAGAGAGAGTTGCAGAGATTAAGGAAGTTAATCCGAACTTTATTTCTGTTATCGGTAATGTTGCTGAAAAGACAGACAGCAAAAAGTCTGACGATAAAAAGACAGACAGCAAAAAGGCAAATAAAAAGCCTGAATAATTTTCACGGGGGAAGGGGTTAACGCTCCTTCCCCATTTATCATATCAAGAGACTTGATTGGGGCAGTACCAATAGATATGAAAGGAAGTAAAGAAATGAAACAGTTTTTCGTAGAACAGCCCAGCATTGATTTAATGGTGGGTATTAAAGTAAATAAGGAAACAGCTCTTACATATAAGAGCGATAAGGTTGAGCAGGAATTGAAAAACCTTGTGCTTGAAACTATTTTAGAGGATGAAGGCACAAACGGTATCAATTCATATAATTCAAGAAGTTATATTCGCATTAATTTGAATGACGGCGATATCCTTCTGTTCGATGAAAACAGAGGTTATTATTTGCCGACCTATCCTGTAGTAAGTATTGACGATGCAATAAGTGATATTGAATCGTTAAGAGGAATGGAACTCAACGATTCGGAATAAGGGGGTTCAATAATGTTTACGATTGAATCAGATAAAACAATCAACGTAACAAGGGGCGATATAGCATTTATCACGGTTACGGCAAAATCTACCGAAGAAAACTACAAATTCAAAGTCGGTGATGTTGTAAAAATCAATGTTTTCGGCAAAAAGAATTGTAAAAATGTAGTTTTGGAAGAATCGGTTACAGTTGCAGCCGAAACAGAAGAGGTAGAAATCTTTTTAAGCGGAGAAAAAACAAAGTTTGGTGAAGCAATCAGCAAGCCAAAAGATTATTGGTATGAAATTGTATTGAATCCGGCCACAAATCCGCAGACAATCGTTGGATATGATGAAGACGGTGCAAAGATATTCAGATTATATCCCGAGGGCGATATTGACGATATTTCATCGGATATTGAAGATTATGAGCATCTTACAAATATAAAGAGAGTTATCGAGGGCAAGATTGATTTGCTGAAAACTCTGCACGGCTATTCTGCATACGAAATAGCGTTAATAAACGGCTTTAAAGGAACAGAGCAAGAATGGTTAGCTTCTCTCAAAGGTGAAAAAGGCGATAAATATACCTTAACAGCAGAAGATATAGAAATTATATCAAAGGCTGTTGCTGATAAAATAAAGGGTGAAATTGAGGAAATTTCGGCTCTTATCGGGGGTGCGGAATAATGGCAAGTACCTTAAAAGAGTTGAAAACACAAGTTGAATCCGCAAACGCTATTGGTGTTTCAAACCTGGATAAAAACGATGTTGTTCTTCCTGATGATGCAACAACACACGATATTGTAAACGGCATAGGCGATATTGAACGAATTGAGCCTGTCGATTACACAGTAGAGTTTAAGTTTGGTGGATTGCCCTATGAGGTGGTTTCGGTTAAATCAGGTCATTTGGTTAAAGAGCCTAACACTCCACAAATTACTGCAGGTGTGTTTTACGGATGGGGCAGATTAGGTAACGATGGCAAAGTGGATGAAAGCACTTTAGTAACATTCCCTTATAAACCATTTGAGGATATCGAGTTACACGCATTGGTAAAAACAGTAAGAGATGAACTCGAAATAGACAATACAAAAGACTTAATCAGTTCTGCTGTAGGATATAAGCTCCACGATGGAACGGCTATCTATGGTTTGGCTATGGAATTGCTCGATTTTGCGGGTACGATGTACACAGGCTATCTTATAAGCAAGAGCGAAGAAGCTGTATTAACCACAGAAACATCATACACATATTCGCTTTCGTATGGTGGTATAACTTGGTATTACAGCCGTATGAGAACAACAAAAGATAAATCAACATATACAGATGGTACAGTAGAGCCGTATTTTGCAGGTGATTTTGAAGGCAATCATAATGATGCGGTAACAAACATACTTGACTATTACTTTATGAAAATAGGCACAGATGATTTACCGGAAACACCTGTAACAGAGGTCGATTTTTGGGATGTTTACCAAGACAACGGCAACAGCACAGACACTTACACTACACGCAAGTATAGTTTTGAGTGACGAGCAGAAAGCAACAATATCAAATAAAGGCTGGACATTGGTTCAGTAAGGGTGATAAATATGGTAACAAGAATCATAGCAGACGAGGGTAAATGGCTCACCAATGGTGACACGTTCGGTAAGGTTGTTGTACTCGGTGTTAATGACAAAATCGAAAATTGGCACGAAATAACCGATGAAGAATACGAAGAGATTTTAGCCAAAGGCGGTGATTAAATGACATTGCTTGAAATGAAGAAAAAAGTGTTAGGGCTTATTGAGGAAATAAGTCCTAACAACGAGAATTTAACTGATGACCCGGATATCGCAACAAAGATAAACGATGTTATCAATCAAATCATGTTTGAGTTGGCACGAATGAAAAAGATACCGAGATATCTTGAATTTGCCGTAACTGAGGGTGATTTGGTTGACTATGAGCGAATCGAAAGCGAGGGCGGTTCGGCGGTATATCAGATTGATAAAGCAAGCGGTATTAAATATGAGTACAAGGCACAAGGCACTATTATTAAGGTGTTGGAAAGCGGAACGATAGGCATTGAATACTTTATCTATCCCGAAAGAATTACCGAAAAGACAAAGGCTCAAAGCTACGAATTTGAGTTAAGCGATGATGTTCTTGAAATTATGCCCTACGGTGTCGCCGGTGACTTGTTAAAGAGTGATGTATCTGCAGAATACGGCACTATATATTCAAAAGAATATGAAAATAAAAAGCAGCAGCTTGACCCACGTTACAATATGGGGTGTATGTCTATTGAGGGCGGGGTGTACATCTAATGGGTACAGGTGATTTAATCGCAAGAATTTACAGCAATTTTCGTGGCGTTGATTTTAGGGGCGAAGAAATTAACCTTGTGAGAAGTCCCGACAGTCTTAACGTATGGAAAGACTATAAAGAAATAGAGAGTATAAGAACACGTCCTGAGATAAAATTGTTATCTTCTTTCGATGATACAATATGGGGCGTGTATTTTTATACTGTCGATGATACCGATATGATGATTGTGCATAGCGGTACAAGGCTCTACAAGGTAGTAAATGGTGCGAAAACTAAGCTTGATGTTTTCGTAAACAACGCAAGAAGTGACGGTTTTGTATATAACAATCTTTGGTTTTTTAAAGATGGTGCTCATTATCTTCAATATGACGGTGAAACAATCTGTGAAGTTGTGGGTTACGTGCCGACAACATCTATCGGCAGAAGAACAGGCGATATCGGTGGCGGCACAAAACACGAAGATGTGAATATGCTTTCTCCGTGGAGAATAAACACATTTATGGGTGATGGAAAAAGCCCTTTATTTTGTTTAGATGTGCCCGAAATGGACGATGTTATATTCTCACCACCTGATGTTGACGGCTCTTTAGCCGGAATGGATAAACTTGCGAAGTATATTGAAAGTACCTATGATTTTCTTTGTAGCATAACCGTTAACGGAAAGCCTATTTATGAAAAAGTAAAAGATGCAGAGGGCAATACAATCATAAGCAACGTAACACACGAAGATGAAAACGGCGAATTTAACGAATACGAAGCATACTTCCGTAAAGATGATAAGTGGTTCGGTCGTGACAGGTTTGAAGTTAAATTGGGTACAAGTGTTGAAAAAAACGATGCAAGTGAAATTGTTTCAGATGGTAAACTTGACAACGTAATTGCCATTTATCCTGCTCCCCCTGCTCCCCTTACAGACGGACAAGACAATGTAAGTATTAAATATAAAAAATCGAATGATTCAAGCAAAATAAGAAACTGCACTCTATTACAAGTATTTGATAATAGGGTGTTTTTTAGTGGCAACAAAGATTATCCTAATATGCTTTGGCATAGTAGCCTTAATGACCCTACGTATTGTAGTGACTTGGATTACTATAACGAGGGTATTGATATGGCACCAATTAAAAGTATGGTAGCCGGAAACAATAACCTGTGGGTGTTTAAAGAGCCGTCGCAAGCCAACACAACGGTGTTTTATCACACACCAGGCACCGATTATGAATACGGCAAGATATATCCGAGCGTTCATTCAAGCATTTCTACAGGGTGCATAGGCAAGGCAATCAACTTTAACGATGATATTATCTTCTTCAGCGACAGAGGAATGGAAGGTATAAGCGGTGATATAACCACAGAACAGGTAATAGCACACAGAAGTTCATTAGTTGACCGCAAGCTGATTGTAGAGCCTGACTATGAAGATATGATTTTGGAAGAATGGGAAGGCTATTTAATTATTTTTGTTGGTAACAAAGCATATTTAGCCGATAGCAGAGGGATTTTCACAAACGAGGACCATATAGAATATGAGTTTTTCTATTGGGAGTTCGATAAAAAAATCACTTGTGCAAAGGTAAACAAGGGCATTTTGTATATCGGCACAGAAGACGGAGTTTACACATTAACAGATACAACAAGCGGTGTTGAGAGTTGGTGGGTAACACCTAAAGATAAATTCAATCATCCTCAGTATTTGAAAACAACAAATAAAAGAGGTTGCGTGGTAGAAGCGACAGGCGATATTACTGTCTATGCAAAGACCGACAGAACGGATTTTGAATTGATAAATACATACGAAAACATAACAGATTCCTTTGTAAGCAGAATTAAACGAAAAAAATTCAAGGATATTCAGTTGAAATTCCATTCAAACACACGTTTTTCGTTGGAAACTGCCTCATTGGAATGTTTCATCGGTGGATATATAAAGCGGTAAGGGGTGATAACAAATGGCGAAAAACAGTTATGAAATCGATTATAACGATAAAAAATTTACGGAAGTAGAGAACGACAAAAACGCCGCTCTGAAAGAATCGGAGAAAATGTACGATGGGATGATTAACTCTTCCGATAAATATTACGACAAACAGATTTCTGCTGCTGAAAAATGGGGCGACACACAAGCAACGTTACAGCAAGAGCAGACAGATTTTGCCATTGAACAGATTAACCAACAGAAAGACCAGGCACACAAGGATTATATAAAAGAACAATCCGGTGCTTATGTTGATTGGCAGAAACAGAGTAACGATTATGGCACAAATGCTGAAAAAATGGCAGAAAGCGGCCTTGCACACTCAGGTTATAGCGAAAGCTCGCAAGTGAGTATGTATAACACATACCAAAACCGAGTTGCCATGGCAAGGGAAACATATAACAAAGCCATATTGAATTATGACAATGCTATCAAAGAAGCTCGATTGCAGAATAATGCAAAGTTAGCTGAAATTGCTTATCAAACATTGCAAACTACGCTGGAATTGTCGTTGCAAGGATTTCAATACAAGAATACATTGGTTCTTGATAAAGCAAACAAGAAACTTGAAATTGATAATATGTATTACGGGCGTTATCAGGATGTATTGGCACAGCTTAATACAGAAAAATCCCTTGCAGAGCAGATAAGGCAGTTCAATGAATCTCTTGCAGAAGATAGACGACAGTTTGACCTCAATTTATCACTTAAAAATAGTAATGGTAGTGGTTATAGCAATAACAATGGTTTATATGGTGGTGACCCATTGAAAGTAAAAGGTGGCAAAAATCCGGACGATGGTCCAGAAGGAGGAAAAAAACCAGAACCTTCTCGACCAAAATTAAGTATATCTAGTATCGAAAACTTAGGTTATGGTGATATTGATGCTGACGTACTTGCTGAACTTATCGCATTAGGTAAAGTAACAACAAAAGAGGAAAACGGAATTATCACTTTTAAAAATGTAGGTGGAAAACCCACAAAACTAGAGGTAACCTTGGTTAGAAACAGAGATTACGATGGATTAAAAAAATTATCGTGGATGAAATAGAAAGGTGGGTGCGATATGAGTTATACCGATGATTTTTTTAAAGGTTTGAATAAACGAAATGTAAGCGTTAGCGGTGAAGGTAGTAACGAATATACATCTAAAATTCTTGAAGAGCAGAAGAAACGCAAGCAAAAGAGAAAAGAAGATGATATCGCCCCTGTTCGTACAACAACATCAAAAAAAACTGCTAGTGCACTTGATAGATTCAATAGTGCAGTTAAAATGGCTAATGCGCATAAAAACAGAGGTTCGGATTCAGATGATGACGGCACTTGGTTTAAAGGTGGTGCATTCTCAGATGGTTCTTGGGATAAGGGCGATTTAACTAAAACAATTCTTGGTACGGCTGGCGACTTTTCTCTCGGTGTCCTTAGTGGTGTTGGGAATTTTGCGGAAGGTGTCGGTGATGTAATTAACTACGGTATTGCGGGTGTAGCTGATTTGGTGGGTGCGGATGATTTCGCAAAATCCCTAAAAGAAGAAGCACAAACGAGTGTAGTTGATAAATTACTCGGCGACACAATTAAAACGGTAGATGAAAGCTCTGTTTTGGGCGACAAAGCGGATTCTGTTTCGCAAGGAATAGGTTATATGTTACCTATGATGGCAGTAGGCGGTGAGCTTAGCTCTGCAGGTGTAGGAACAAGTGGTGTTAATGCGGCTACAACAGGAATGATGGCTACAAGTGGTATGGGTTCGGGAATGAGCGAAGCATATCAAGGTGGAGCAACAGACAAAGAAGCCATAACATACGGAGCCATTTCTGCTGCTTCGGAAGTGTTGTCGGAAAAATTTTTCGGTGGTTTGGGTAAAACAGTTAACGCAACAGGCTTTGGTAAAGGTTTATCAAGTGCTGATGATATGTTGGCTAAAAAAGTTTCCAATATGTTTTCAAGCCAAATTGCTAAAAATCTTGCAGAGTTCGGAATTAAAGCGGGTGCGGAAGGTTTCGAGGAAGTTATCTCGGGTATAGCACAAGCCGGTGGTAAAAAGTTGACGTATATGTCAGAAGAAGATTTTTGGGAAATTTTAAAAAACGAAAATCTTTTAGAGCAATTCATTTCTGGTGCTGTAACAAGTGGCTTTATGCAAGCCGGTGACGTACATATTGCGAATAAAACAAAAACAGACTTTATCACAGGCTTAACCGAAAATGAGCAAAAAGTTGTCGATAAAGAAGTAGAAAACCGAATTGCAGCTCAGGAAGAGAATGGCGAGAAAGTCACCAATAAAGAAAAGTCAAAAATCTATGACAAGGTTGTTGCAGATTTGGATAAAGGTTATATCAGTATTGATACAATCGAAAGTGTCTTAGGCGGTGATACCTACAAGGCATACAAAGATACAATCGACAAAGAGGATGCTCTTATAAAAGGCTTTGAAGAGTTGGGTAAAAAAACAAATGCAACTCTTGAAGAGCAGGACAGATACGCAGAACTGAAAAAGCAAGTGCAAGAGCTGAAGAGTAAATCACAACGCTCACAACTTAAATCACAACTTGGCGAGGAAGTATTCAACCTTGCGAAAGATAGCAGACTTGCGGAGAGCTACAATGAGAAATCAAGGCGAGGGCAGTCATTTGAAGCTGATTTGTCAAAATATGATACAAAACAGCAAGAGGTAATCAAAAAGGCTGTAGAAAGCGGTGTATTGAATAATACGAACAGAACACACGAATTTGTTGATATGATTGCAAAAATATCAGCAGATAAGGGTGTTCTTTTTGATTTCATCAATAATGAGAAACTTAAAAACTCAGGCTTTGCGATAGAGGGTAAAACAGTCAACGGCTACAAGACAGAGGACGGCAATGTTGCTCTCAATATACAATCTCACAAGGCTTTGGAAAGCGTTGTCGGTCACGAGATTACACATATTCTTGAAGGTACTGAGTTATATTCTGCTTTGCAAGAAGCTGTGAAACAGTATGCAACCACTAAGGGAGAATATGCTGCAAGAATGCAATCGCTCCGTGAACTCTATACAGGAGTTTATAAGGGTGCTGATTTTGATACAAAGCTCCAGGCAGAATTAACAGCAGATATTGTTGGTGATTATCTCTTCTCTGATAGTGATTTTATCAACAGCTTATCCACAGAACAACCGAATTTGTTCAAGAAAATTTATAACGAAATCAAGTATCTTTGCAAGGTTGCTACCGCAGGTAGTAAAGAAGCAAGGGAACTTGAAAAAGTTAAAAAAGCCTTCGATAACGCTTGGAAAGGAAGCGGAACGGTACAAAAAAACACCGCAGAAAGCGGTGTGAAATATGATATAAATCTCTCTTTTGATAAAAACACAGATATTACATACGATTCGTTAATATCAAAACCTGATATGGTGATAAGTGAAGTTACAACTTCATTTGAAGATGTTAGTCAGTTAAGCAGAGATGATGTCATAGAAAAAGCAAAAGAAAAACTTTCTTCTAAAAAGAATTCAAAGGGAGTTATAACACTACATAACACAGATACAGGCGAAGATATAGTCATTGGTAAACCTGGATTAAGTCACGGTTTACGGCACGATTATGAATACACTGCAATGGTAACTTTGAATTTGGAAAGTTATCTTGAAAACGCAATAAAAATCAATGAAGCGGTCGCAGACAAAAATAGAAATCACGATAGCGATATTCTGTTGGGGTATGGTGAAACCGCAACGGGCGAGAGGATTCCTGCATATTTTGTTGTTTCTAAACTAACAACAGGAAAAAGCGAATTGATAGAATTTGGTTCATTATATTCTATTAACGCAAAAAAAATAGCAGAAGACTCTACACAAGGTAGCCCGGGTTTTCAGTCCCGTACTTCTGCTACTATTAGTATATCAGAATTGTTAGATATTGTCAATAATTCCTATTCTGATATACTTCCACAATCTGTTGCTGACCATTACGGAATACAAAGGAGAAGTACAAAACTCGGTGGAAGCGTAAAATATTCTTTAAGTGAAGAAACTGATTATTCTCGTGTTTCACAAATGCAAATAGAAGTTAATCAACTTAGAGAAAGAATAAGGCAAATAGAAGAAAGTGATGATTTCAAAGCTCAGATAGACAATCTCAGTAAAGCCGTTGATAACGATAATGCCGTAGAGGGAATAAAAGCGTATCAAAAATGGAAAGAAGAATCGGGGTATGCTGCACTTGTTGACAGAAAAGATGCTCTGCAAGTCGAGTTAGATAATCTTCGAAAAAAGGCACAAGACGATTATCTGAATAAAGCGGTCGAAGAAGAGAAAAACGCTATTGCTAAATCAGGGTTAAGTGAAGCTGATTATTTCCGCAAACAAGCCGTAAAGGAGTTTGGCTATACACCTTATTTCTACGATGCAGGTTATATCATCCCTAATGGAAAAATGCTTAATTTTAGCGGTGAAAAAGGTAAACATTTTGGTTCAAGAGGACAGGACCACAGAGGAATAAGTACTATTTATGCTGAAACAAGCGGTACAGACGCTCTTGTTCGGTTTATGAAAGACGGCAATATTCGTATTATGGCAGAATCACCCGGAATTGATATTTCAACTACTGTAGAGCCGACAAAAGAGCAATATTCAACAATAAGGCGGTTTATATACGAGTATATAGACAAGGAATACTTTAATATTGATTTCACAGATGAAAGCGGAAAAGTAATAGGCTCTTTGGAATATGAAAACCGCATTAATCCTACAAGAATACTTAATGATATTAAGCATTTCTATGCAACAGGCGAAATTAGAGGGCAGAGCGACATTGAAAAATATCTCTATTCTCTTTCCAAAGAGGGCGAACAACCTACCGAAAACGGCAGATTTTACGGCAAGGATATGATGCTTGAAAAGGCAGATGATATCTTACCTGTCAGAGAAGATATTCAGAAAAAGGCTGATGTTCTTTCCGATGATTTACCTATCAGAAGCGATTTAGCACCAACTGTTTCCAAAACGGAAAAAGTTAAAAATGTGCATGCAAATGATATTGAATTTGAAGAATATCCAATAACAGAAGTAAAAACAAATCGTGGCGTGATTCCTATAAAAGAGTATCGTGACATAATTGCAAGGCAATCCGGATACGACGATTATGCAGATATGCGGAAACACGGTGTTAGATTTGGCGACCAATACGATGCTGATTATGTACCGTTGGCACCTACACGAAAAAAAGTTTCTGAACAAGAATGGCAAGATTATTACGATATGCTTGGTAATGATGAAACCACAACCGCAAGTGTAGAGCAGAACGACATTGTGCCAATAATGGAAGAACTAACTGATACAAAGATTGATGATACAACCTTAAAAGGTATCGGTCAGAGGTTGAGGGAAACACTTTCATTAACCACAAAAGAAACAAAAGCAATTCAAGAAGTTGTGCAGAAATACAGTACAACAGAAATTCCGAACAATGAGCAGCTATTCAAAGAAATCAAAGAAAAGTTTGGTGAAAAGAATTGGACGGAACGGAATGAAGAGATTGCAGATATAAAGAAAATCATCAAAGGTTTTCAAATCAAAGTATCAGATACAATCAAAAGTGACATTACCGACTATGGCGATTGGAAAAAAAGTCAGTTTGGCAAATTAAGACTTTCTAAAGACGGCTTACCTGTTGATGATATTTATATGGGATTGTCGGTTAGTTATCCGCAGTTTTTCCCTGCAGACATTGTGAATCCTACAGACCAGCTTTTGGCGATGGCAGAAGTAATGAGTATGGATACAAATGTAACGGAAACATTCGAGTTAGACGATGATACCATACAACAGGCTACGGACATTGTTATTTCCGAAGTAAACAAGTACAAGGAAAATGAACTGACGCAATATCTGGCTGAGGAACAAAGTCACTTCTATAAAGAAGTAATTGCAAATGATGATTTAGCCGGGAAGCGTGCTCAACTCAACGAGTGGTACGAAAATCGGAAAGCAGAGTTACACAAAGAGCTTGACGATAGAAATGCTTTTGTTAGCAATAGAGCTAAGGGATTTTATAACGAGCTTAATAACCTGAAAAAAGGTGTACGAGCATCGCAAGAACTTGGGTATTTCCTTGATTTCGGTTTTAATTGGTCGGAATTAAAATCCACCTTGTTGCAGGTGAGCAAGTGGCCCGATGAAGTAATTCGCCCTGGCTCTAATGTTGAATCAATCGTAAGGGAAGCAATAGGCAGAGAATACGAGGATAGGCTTTATGATTTGGATGATTTAGATACAGAGTATAAAAAGAAATTAGAGGCTTTAGAAAATCCTGTAAAATCACCTATTCAGACAGTAAAAGAAAGGCTTAATGCAAAGTTGGAGAATGTTCGTAAAGAGCTTCTTATGAATCAACAGTTGCGGGATGATTTTCTTGCAGATTTTGAAAAGGAAATATCACGGTTACAAGCGGAATATAATGCAAAGCGTGACAAAAATACAAAGGTTGCAAATAACATTCTCCGCAGAATTGAGAGATTGCAACGAATGAAAAATGATGTTGCTGCAGATTATCAAAAACGGATAAATGACCTCGAAAGTACAAGGGATAAATTGAATAGTGAGTTGGAAGAGGGCAAGAGTGCTACAGAACAAGGTGCTATGCGTAGAGAATTGCACGAAAGCAAACTCGACAATATCAAAACTCGATTTGCAGAAAAAGGTTTTGATTTTGACGAAGTTTTAAAAAATGCGAAAAATCTCTCCACTATTGCTACTGTTGATAATACTCCGCAACGAGTAATGGAAAAAGCACTCGGTTATAAACAAGGACAGATACTCGCCGATGAAACTGTAAACAAGGTCGCACAAAATGAAAGTGAGGGTATTAAGTGGCTTAATTCCTTTACTGACAGAAAGAACGGTTTACTTGCACAGATTTCAAAAGAGTACCATATCAAGCCCGGTAGCAAGAAAAGTGCCGCAGCTCAAATGTATGCAGAGGGTTTTTATGTTAATGAAAACAATGAAATCATAAAATATGGCGATAGCGAGCTTGCTATTGATTTCCCGGATGCAACTGAAAGGCAGAACATCATAGGATTGGCAACGGACCCACGAATCAGGCAGATTTACGATGAAACTCTTGATGCAATTAATGAATCAAGGGCAAGAAATGCCTATCCCGAAATTAAGAAGTTGGATAATTACTTCTTGCATTTCAGAGCTATGGAAGACACATTCTCCCGTTTAGGTTTGCCGTTTAATCCTAATGACATAAAAGCAAAAGATTTACCAACAGATTTAAACGGTGTAACTGCTGATTTAAAGCCGGGTCAACCTTATTTTGCAAGTGCTATGCACCGAACAGGCAAAAGAACATCATTTGACTTGCTGGGTGGTTTGGAAAAGTATTTGTCGAGTGCGAAAAATCAAATTTATCACATTGACGATATCCAAACATTGAGAGCATTAAGAAATTACATTGCTGATACCTATGGACAGGCACAAGGACTTGAAGGTCTTGATAGTCTGAGCGAAGAAGAAGCGCAGGAGAGAATCAAACAAGTGTATGATTCTCATTTATCAACCTTTGCAAAATTCTTAAACGAAGAAGCAAATGTAATAGCAGGTAAAACCGCATTGATAGACAGAGGTTTAGAGGGAATTATCGGAAGAAGAGGTATTCAAGTTTTAGATACTATCAATAAACAGGTTGGTAGTAATATGGTTGGTGCCAATATTTCTTCCGGCTTAACAAACTTAGTATCTGTTATGCAGAGCATAGCCAAAACGCAAAAACGTGACTGTCTTAAAGCGTTCGCACAAATGAGTTCAAATAAAATAAGCTCATTGTTTGGTAAGTCTGATGGATTTGCAGAAAGCAATCCCGGTATTATACGAAGAAAAGGTGCGGAGAAATTCGCAAGAACACCTTATGAAAAGGCAAAAGATAAAGGATATCTTTTTGCAGGTGCAGTTGATAATGTGGCAACTGAATTTATTGTAAGAACGAAGTTTAATGAATATACACGAAAAGGAATGAGTGAAGAACAGGGGCACGTTGAAGCTGATAAATGGGCTTCCCGTTTGCTTGGTGATAGGTCACTTGGTCAACTACCGCAGTTATATAATTCAAAAATGCTCGGTTTGTTTACTAAATTCCAATTAGAAGTGCGAAATCAGTTAGATACTCAATTTTACGATACAATTCAGGAAGCGAAAGTATCAAATGAAGGGATTGAAAATGCACTTGAAAAAAATGCAAAAACGGCCGCAAAAGTCGGCTCAACATTCTTTCAGCTTGCGGTACTCCAACATTTGTTTGGTAAAGCCTTTGAATCGGTTGCGGGTTATAATCCTGCTTTCGATATCATTGATGTTCTTATGAAAACATTCGGCTTTGACGATGACGAAGAGGACGAAGATACAGCCCTTGATAACCTTGAACAAGGCTTCCTTGCGCTCTTAGAGGACTTGCCTTATACAAGTACATTGACAGGCGGTAGAATACCAATTTCTTCAGCATTGCCGATTAAAGAACTTGTAACGGGAAAGGATGATTACGGCACTGAAAAATCAAGAGTAAAAATACTCGGTGAAACATTGCCTTATTATATCTTGCCCGGTGGCTACGGTCAGATAAAGAAAACGGCGCAAGGTTTGAAAATGTTTGATGATAAACTTCCGGTAGCGGGTTCTTATACTGATAGCGGCAATCTTCGCTTCCCTGTTGAAGATACTTTCGGTAATCGTGTTCAAGCTGCTGTATTCGGTCAGTATGCGAATAAGAACGCAAGAGCATATTTCGATAACGATATATTACCGTTAAAGGAAAAACAAATAAAAGAGTATGCAGAGGTTGAGCTGCCTATTGCGGATTATTGGAAAGTTCGAGAAGACTTGAAAGATTTCAGTAAACAGGATGAAAAGGTTAAATACATCAACGGTTTGGATATTACTGAAAAGCAAAAGAATGTTCTCAAATCTTATCTTTACGATGAAGAGGGATATAAAGAGGAAAATCCCGAAAAATACGCTTTTCTTGAAAGTGAGGGTATCGGCTTCTTGGGATATAAAGAGCTTGACGATGAAACGCAAGATTCTTGGTCTTGGGCATTTAAACACCAGGACGAGTACAGACACCTTAAAGAAAACGGTGTGTATCCCGAAGACTATTCTGTTTATCGTGTTCCAATGCTTGACTTTAAAGACGAGGGTAACAAAGCATATTCTTGGTCGTTTGATAATCCTGAGAAAGCTACACTCGGAAAAGTGTTCGGCAATGGCGTTAAGGAGTACAGACAGTACGCAATCGGAATGAATAATATCAAAGCTGACAAAGATAGCAATGGTAACTCCATAAGCGGTAGCAAGAAACAAAAGGTGCTTGATTATATCAACAACCTTGATATTGATTATGGTGCAAAATGTATTCTTCTTAAAAGCGAATATAAAACCGAAGATAACTACAATACAGCTATTGTTGATTATCTTAACGCTAGGGATGATATTTCGAGGGAAGAAATGATAACAATTCTTGAAGAATTGGGTGCTACCATTGACGAAAACGGCTACATTTATTGGAATTAAGGGGTGATGATATGAGCAAACAAGATATAACATTACCAAAAACTCCTACAGATATTGAGAGAAAATATAAGCTGGGGCGGTCAAAATCCGCTCCGGGTTCTTCTGTACAGTTGGAATTACAGGTACAGCAACTTTCTCAAACGTTGTCGCAATTTATGACAACAACCAACGGTAAAATCGCAGAGTTAGAGAAAAAGATATTGCCGAAGCTCGATTATACTGTCACGTTCAAGGCTGACAATGGGGTATATGAGATTATGAGTGTTAAGATTGGTAACTCGATTAATGCACCTACAACAGAGCCGACAAGCGAAAGCGGTAATTTTGGCGGTTGGTGTGATGCAGAGGGCAATACAATCACATTTCCGTTCACTCCCACAAGCGATATTGAGTTAACGGCTATGTTTATATCCTCTTATGCAAGTGAATTATATTCGCATTTCGGTATGAGCAAAGAAGAATATCCCTACGTAGCAGTTGGTGTCTTATATTCAAGTAATAAGACAAGGGTTTATTTCACCAAAGAGCCACTTAATAATGTTACACGTGTCTCATACAAACACGTTACAGCAAATACAACAAGCGGTCTTGCAGATGTTACCGATGCAAAAACAGTTGTTGAATGGGTTAAAAGTAAGTTTGTCGCTCCGTTTAGTTTCAATGAAGGAACTTGGACCACGCAGGATGGTACATACTTTGCAAACTATTCAATAGAAAACACAGATACAGTAACTTGTTATCCGTTGTAAATGAGAAAGCACTCTGAAAAGAGTGCTTTTCTTATGCTCAAAATTGAATGTTAAGGGGGTGATTCGGGGTGAACAACTTAACAACCATTGTTACATTGATAGGTGAAATTGGAGTGCTTATAGGTGTCCTTACTCCTGTTATTGTAACGGTGAAGAAAATCGCATCAGGCACAAAATGTCAGTTGCGAAGTGAAATGTTGCGGATTTATTACCACAACAGAGAAGAAAAAACAATTCGACAATATGAGTATGAGAACTTTGTATTTTTATATGAAGCATACAAGGCACTCAAAGGAAACTCATTCATTGACCGGATTTATGAAGAGGTTAAGGAATGGGAGATTGTAACCTAACAGAAAGGAGCATTTATATGCTTAAAAATCTTGCAAATTTAATCAAAGTAAAAACCATTGTAACACTTGTTGTTATCCTCATTTTTGCGGCACTCGCTCTTCGTGGGGATATTACGGCAGATAATGTAATGATTGTGGTTTCAACAGTAATTGCGTTCTATTTCGGCACAGTTAATGAGCGAAAAGACAACTAAGAAAGGAATGTTGTACGATGGCAAAGAAGATTTATATTTCACCAAGTAACCAGGTTCATAATGCGTATGCGACAGGAAGCACAAACGAAAAAGCTCAGTGTCATAAAATCGCAAAGTATTGTGTTGCGTATCTTAAAAAAGCGGGTTTTGATGTCAAGTGTACATATAACGATGATATGTATGTGCGAGTTAAGGAAAGTAATTCTTTCGGAGCGGATTTGCATGTCGCAATCCATACCAACGCAACGGCAAAGCACAACGTAACAGGCGGCACTCAAATTCTTCTTTATGATTTATCGGGTGAACGTAAAAAAGTAGGTCAAGCAGTATTCAACCGACTTGCACCTATCACCCCCGGAAAAAGTGCAGAAAGACTTATCGAGAAACCAGGCTTTTATGAAATCAATTCTGCAAAAGGTATCACAGTATATGTTGAAGCGGAATTTCACGATACGAAAGAGGGTTCTGACTTTATAAGAAAGAACACAAAACAAATCGGTGAAGCAATCGCAAAGGGCATCTGTGACTATTACGGCGTTGAACTTCCGGAAGAGAAAGAGGAAGAGAAAACAACTACAAGCGATAAAATTTATCGTGTGCAGGTCGGAGCATTTAAAAACAAAGAAAATGCTCAGGCAATGCAGAAAAAATTGAAAAAAGCGGGCTTTGAATCAGTAATCGTATAAAAAAACAAAAGCGGTCAGGGTTAATTCCTTGACCGCTTTTTTTCTTTTATTTTTAAAAGTGTATCTTTCAAAAAACCTGCAACACCAGCTAAAATACCTGGGAGAAATATAATAACAATACCAATAAATATATTTTTAACCAAATCAATTGCATTATCAATCTTTTGTTCTAAAGTTAATTCTTCTTCCTTATTTTCGTATTCATATTCCTCTATGTATTCGGTAATATCATCTTCCGGTGTTTCATCGTATTCTTCCTCACCGTATTTATCTGCAAAATCTTCAGGAGTTAATACAATTAAATCAGGATGAGAAAATATTCTTTCAGTTATGTTTTCTCCGCACTGATACATAGCTGTATCTCTCAACGATTCGTATTCAACATAATAAGTTCCTCGAAATTCAAATAGTTCTGTATCAGAAATATATACTATTGCATCTCTTATCTCTTCGGCACTTTCATCTCCAAATTCGTTCATCAGAACATCTTCCAAATTATCTACCTCAACACAAGCATAAGGGAGTGTAAATTCATTTTTATTTGTCTCTTTGGTAGTATCCGTATCTATAAGATGATAGTGTTCGCCTTCTTCTGTGCAACCCTCTTTGTCGCAACTCCATTTGATTGTGGGTTCTTCATACGGGCAAACACCATCGGAATGTTGGTGTGCAGAATAGCCGTGATGGTAGTGATATTCACCTGGGTTGCCGACATAATGACCCCCATTTCCGTCTGTTCCACCAGGATGAGCGAAACCGACAACTGCCAAAGAAAAAGCAAAAAGAACCAAACAAACGAGTGCAAAAACCTTTTTCAAAACCTACACCTTCAATATAAAAAATCAATTCCTATATACCACAACAATATTTATTTGTCAATAAATTCCATTTTTGCAAGGTTCGATTACGACAATTTTATGGTTGATTACGACATTTTTATGGTAAAATATATTTAATTGGGGGAATGAAAATGGAGCAAAAAGAGTTATTGAAGTGGGCGATTAAAGGTATAACAACAGAGATTGACGAGCTTGAAAAGACAATTCGCAAGGGTGAAAAATATCTTGAAGAGTACCGACAAGGGAAGCAAATGAAAACGAAAAAGACACCGGAAGAGATTAGAAAAATAATTGCAGAGAAGAAAAAACAAATCGAAATACTTGATAAAAAGCGTTTCGATTTGTCTTGGGAAAGAGATGTGGAACAGTAAAAACCTGTTCCTTTTTATTTGTATTGACTTTTTAGGAAGAATTATTTACAATATTTGCAATTTAAAAACCTCTCTTAAAATGCCCTACAAGACGATTTGCGGAAAGTAATATAGTTACTCCCCTTTGCTGATAACTCTTCAATTTGCCCTCAAAATCTTAATGCGTAGCACCTTTGCCGTAGGCTTGGCGAAGACAACTCAGGGTCATAGGGGGAAAGTCCCCCTGAAAACGGCAAGGTGGAAGAGTCCACCGTAGCCAATGCTTGTTAAGACTAAATCAATGCAGTTTCAAAATTTATAAGATTATGTGCAAAACAAATATGTGTGCATTGCTGAAATCGAAATACTTACATACAACATCTACGTGCTAATTCTATCGGCGGCCAGATGGTTAAAAAGATGATTCAGGCTTACGAAGAAGGCAACAGATAAGTAAAGTCCGAAATTGACTTCTAAAGTCGCTAAAAGGAGAAACGCTCGGTTGAGTAGTTTCTCCTTTTGGTTTATATGTGCCGAAAAATTTGAATATTAGGTGTACGGGGTTCATTTTTTTTGACTGTAGTTGTAATTACACGTGCGATGTGATAATATTATATGCGGAGGCGATTTTATGAATAAGAGCATGTTAAGAAAATATGCGAGACTTATTGCAAGAGTTGGTGTAAATATAAAGGAAGGTCAGCCTGTAAGAATAAATGCGGAGGCTGATCAATATGAATTTGTTACAATTCTTGTTGATGAATGTTACAAAGCGGGCGCCTCAAAGGTTGCCGTTGATTTCGGGTTTCAGGCAATTGATAAACTTAATATAGAGAATTGCTCCCTCGAAATTTTGAGCAATGTTCCTGCATGGCAGGAGGAGAAGCTTAAACTTATGGTTGAAGAGGTTCCTTGCAGAATTTATATTGAGAGTGAAGACCCTGACGGGCTTGCGGGCGTTGACCGTGAAAAAATGCAGAAATCACAGATGGCTCGCTATAAGGTTACTAAAAAATATAGTGATGCTCTTGAAAATAAGTATCAATGGTGCATTGCGGCGGTTCCATCTTACGCTTGGGCAAAAAAGGTTTTTCCGGGTGAAACAAAAACTAAGGCATACAATATGCTTTGGGACGCAATTCTTAAAACAGTCTACGTTTCCAAGGATAATGACCCCGAAGAGGAATGGAAAAAACATAATGCAGATTTGAAATCAAGAACTGCATACCTTAATGATAAAAAATTTGATTATCTCGAATATAAAAGCTCAAACGGAACAAATTTTAAAGCGTCGCTTATACCCGAAAGCCATTGGTGCGGCGGCGGTGAAAATACACTTTCGGGCAACTTCTTTAACCCCAATCTTCCCACGGAGGAAGTGTTTATTTCACCTAAAAAAGGCTTTGCAGAGGGCAAGCTCGTTTCAACAAAGCCACTGTCTTATCAAGGGCAGATAATAGATAAATTCTCCATAACATTCAAAGACGGCAAAGCCGTTGAGTGGGAGGCGGAGCAGGGCAAGGATTTGCTCGACAAGATGCTCTCTATGGATGAAGGCGCAAAATATCTTGGCGAGCTTGCACTGATACCATATAACAGCCCCATTGCAGACACAGGTATTTTGTTCTATAACACGCTGTTTGATGAAAATGCAAGCTGTCACGTCGCCCTCGGCAGAGGCTTTTGCGACACTATTGACGGCTTTGAGGAAAAATCGCTTGAAGAGTGTCAGGCTATGGGTGTTAACGACAGTATGATTCATGTTGATTTTATGATAGGCGCCCCGGATCTTGAAATAACAGGTTACAAAAACGGTGAAGCATACCCAATATTCCGTAAAGGTAATTGGGCGTTTTAAAGAAGAGAGGTATATAGCTATGGCAATGGGTTACCCCAAAAAATGGAAAACATACAGATTTGAAAGAGAAACGCCTGCACCTTTAAAATTTGGTGCAGACGGTAAATTCAAGATATTACATATTACTGATATTCATGACGTTGAGCCTGTAATGGACGATGACGAAATACGTGAAATCCCCGAAAACAAGGATAAAGAAACAATAAACGTTATCGAAAGCCTTGTTGCAAAAACAAATCCCGACCTTGTTGTTTTCGGCGGTGATAACGTCAGCGGTTATTGGGAGGAGTTTACATACGACCTTATTCAGAGCACAATCCAAAAAATAACCGAGCCCATAAGAAAGAGAAATATCCCGCTTTGTGTTGTGTTCGGCAATCACGACGGTGAGTGCGGGTTCCACACCGAGTTCCAGATGATGCAGTATATGGAATATGCAAACTGTCGCTCGAACCTTAATGATGCAGATGTTTACGGTTGCGGAAACTGTTGCGTAACAATCAAAAGCAGTGACGGCGAAAAGGATGCTTTTGCAATATGGCTGATGGATTCTAACGATTATGAAAGAGACGAGAGCGGTGACACCGGCTACGACCACGTTCACGAGGATCAGATTGCGTGGTATGAAAAAAGAGCGGCAGAACTCAGAGAAGCCAATGGCGGTGAGCCCCTTCCGGCTATACTTTTTCAGCATATCCCCGTTCAGCAGGAGCTCGATGGTTTTAAAGAGGTAACCGAAAAAGACGAATATACCTTTGAAAGAGACGGTAATTATTATTACCTCGCTAACGAAATCCTTGAGGGAAGAGTCAGAGAGGTTCCTTGCCCGCCCTTTACCAAGAAGGATTACACTCAGCAATTAAAAAGCTGGAAGAAGACTGGCGATGTGTTTGCCGCATTCTTCGGTCACGACCACGTCAACGATTTTAAAATGAGGGTTGACGGAATTGACCTTTATCAGACTCTTGGCGCCGGCTATTTCACATACGGCAAAGAGCGTGGCGGCAGACTTATTGTTCTTGATGAAAATGAGCCGAGAAAATTATATACCGAATCCATTGAGATTCCCCGAATTACCGATACAAAGTTTTAAAAAACAAAGTCCTCAAATCTTTCGATTTGAGGACTTTTTTGTTATCAGAAATTTGCAAGGTCAAGATAGTGGTGCTGAGTTACTGTGCCACCCGCTGAATCAACAGAAAGTGTTGTGCCACCGATAAGGGCATCGTCATAATAACAGCCCTCACCAAGCTTGAGACCGTATGTGAGCCTTACACCCTCATAGAGGATTGATGCACTGTTAACGTGGTCGTGACCGCAGATGATGTTCTTTGTGCCATATTCCTTGCAAACGTCAAAGAAGCCGTTGTTTTCGGGAGCGCTGCAAACCCATTCAAGGTTAACACCAAAGGAAGTGTCAGCATATTCTTCTTTGTAGCATTCATTTTCTGCATCCCATGCAGTTTGCCAGGCTTCGTTGTATTCCATAACGGGGATGTGGAAGAATACCGAACTGTCAACAGTTTTGCCCTCAATAGCGGCGATTCCGTTAACTGCCCATTTGTACCACTTAATCTGGCGGGGCCAGAGGTGGTCGTATTCACCCTCGAGTTTTGTTCCGTCGTCAAGAACATAGTCTCTGTTTGAGTGGGTGTCCATCATAAACAAGGTGTGAATGATGCTGTCGTTTTCAACAATGTTGATGATGTAGTTGCCGTGACCCATATCCTTGGGGCCAAATTCGAACAAGCAGTTCTCGGCATCAAGGAAAAGCTGGCAAGCCCAGGTTTCGCTGAGAAGTCCCTGACCATCGTGGTTGCCCATTACGGGAGCCCACGGAATACCAAATGAGTCAACAAGCTCAACTAATTCCATGTAAGCCATTGTTGCCCAGGCATTGTCACCTGTGAGGGTAATAAGGTCGGGCTGAGTATCCTCAACAAGCTTTGTGATAAGAGCATTTGCTCTTTCACCCACTTCACCGTAAACCTCGTCATCTGTGAGTTGAACGTCTGCAAGGTTAAGAATAACGAAATCCTTATTGGGGTCTTTTACAAGAGTGATGTAATCATCGGTTGTGAATTCGTCTTTCACAGACCACTCTTTGTAGAATGAATCCTGACCGCCCGGTTGTGTGGTTATAAAAACGGGTGCAAGAATTTGCTCGAAAGCAAGAATAAATGAAATGATAAGTTTTATAATTGCCATAATTCTACCTCCTAATATAAAAAGAATTGTACCACTAAATTAAGGCTGTTTCAAGTTTAATGTGGAAAATTTTGATTATTGCTGTGCTTTCCAGCTTTTGTGTTTCTTTACCTTGAAAACAATAACAATGATGCAAACAAAAATCACAAAGGCTGCACAAGCTATTACAATCCAATAGATGTTTTCCATTGTGTGGTCAACCTCTTCGGCTTCGCCGTTTTCCTCTGCTTCATATTCGAGGTCAACATTTCCGTCGCCGTCTTCGTCAACAGAGAGAAGAGTTTTTTCTGATTTTCCTGTCTGGGTTTTAACGATGGTGTCGTTAGTTAAGTCAATTGCGGTAAATTCACGTGTGTCTGTGTAATCGCCGTTTTCATCCATATATGAAATTGTGTAATCCATTTCACCTTCGTCAGTTGCAAGAATTTCAATCTCGTAGTTTACACCGTCAAGAAGGCGGATAACCTTTGCCAAATCATCCTTGTCGGATTTTTGGGAGTTTGTTGCACCCGTTGCGTTTTCATAGCTTATTGAACCAAAGGAGGTTCTGTTCTTTTTACCTTTGGTTGAAAGCTCTTCCTTGCCGTGTTTAATGATTACGTCAACCGGGCAGGCGATTTTTATGTAAACGTATTTCTGACCGCTTATTTGGCTTGCCACGTCATCAAAGAAGTAAATAACGTCATCGGCGTCGGATATTTCAAAGTGACAGCCATCGGTTGCGATGCCTTCAAGAAGCTGTTGAGGTTCGGTTTTTTCTGATGCATTCATGCTGTGGAAGAAGCCCAGAGCATAAATAATAATTCCTTCGTCCTTTAAATTTTGAGCATAGCTTATCAGATCAGAGCCGCAATATCCGTCATTGGGAAGACCGTCACTCATAAGAACAATGATTTTTTTAGAAGATTCGGTTTCGTCAAGCATTTTTTTGGCCTCCTGCAGACCTTCGTGAATATTTGTGGAAGAGCCCGCAGACATACCGTCAATTTTTTGGTTTAAAATTGATTTTCTTGTTGTGAAATCACAAATGCGGTCAGCGTTGGAGTCAAAGGTGACGATGCCAACCTGTGCATTGTATTTTGTAACAGTGTCAACAAATTTATTTGAAGCGTCAATTGTTTCGTCAAGCGGTGTTCCGTCCATACTGCCGGAGTTGTCAAGCACCATAACAATGCTTCTATCGGAAATGATGTGGTTCTGGTACCAATCTAAAGAGAAGGTGTTGTTGTTTGTGTAAAGAAGAACCTCGGTGTTTCTCAGGTCACCGGTGTCGTGGTCACCATTTTCGTCCTTTGCAAACTCAAGAGCAGCTTCAACCGTGTAATATAAGCCGTCGGAATCTGTTTTTGCCAAACCTTCTGCAACTGATAGAAGCATTGAAAGGTTATAGGTTGTGTGGATTGTGTCGGAGTTTGCATAAACTGCGGCGGCACCTTTTTCAAGAAGCACGTTTGCAAGACGTTCATCTTCACCGCTTGAACAGGAACCGAGATATACTATAGAGTTATCCATTGAACCGTCGCTCAAAGCAATGTCGAAGAAGTCTGCACCAACGAAATAGCAGTCATCACCTAAAAGGAAGATTCCTTTTTCAATTAATGAGTGATATGTTTTGTCGGTTTGAGTTGTTCGGGGGATACCGATAACCATAAGCGAGCCATAGGAATCAGAGCAGCATCCGTGACCGTGCCACAAAATAACGTTGCTTTTCTGAAAATCAAAGAGGCCTGAAACATTGACTTCACCGTCGTCGTAGTTGAAATCATCGCTAAAAGCATATGTGTCAAACTCGTTGTCGATAATCATAGCACCGGTATCGGGGTATTGCATATAATTATCAAGGCCTGAATATCCGCTAAGGCAAGGCTGGTAGGTTGATATCTGAAATTCGAAATCGGCAACGGGCATACTTGGCGAAGCCTTGCCGTCGCCCGCATCACAGCCGTCAATGGAGGGTGCGTAGATATATACCGCACCGCTTTCAAGCTCAAATGTTAAGCAGGAGTCAGAATGCTCGAAATCGCTGATAACCTTTGATTTGTTAAAGTTATCGTAATTGTCATAGTAAAGGTCATAAAGATAGTCATCAAGGTTGCTTTCATTGATTTCTTTATAATCCTTTTTGAGTTCAGCTTCTGCGGCAGTAATGAGCTTTTGTACTGCGGTGGTCTCTTTGTTAAGAGCTTTCACGTCTGCATCTGAGCCGGGCTCTTCGTTAAAAGAGTTTGCAAGTGTAGTATTAACAATTTTATCTTTGTCATATTTCAAATTTGCCGGAGTCGGGTCGTTTTTGAAATCGCTTGAAATGGGGGTGGGCTCGTGTTTTTTTGCCTCTGCCACAAGACCGAAGCCTGCACCGGCAATGATGCCAATGCAAACCAAAAGACAGATTACGGGGGCGGCAATTTTAAGCTTGCCGTCGTAGGGCTTTTTAGGCTTTTGCGGTTTAGGCTGTTTAACAGGTTTAACGGGAGCCGGCTGAGCCACGGGCTTTATAAAATCAGGAATGGCTGATTTTTTTTCTTTCGTTGGTTTTACGGGCTCCGGCTGAGGGTTTCTTTTAGAATACGGAACAAATGCGTCGGTTTTTGCAGAGGGATTCAATTCTTTTCCGCATTTGCCGCAAAACCTGGTGTTTTCGTTGTTTTGGGCTCCACAATTAGGACAAAACATTCTATTACCTCCAATTTTTGCTTTGGTTGTTTTATTTGAGTTTAGCACATTAAATTATTAAAGTAAATGATATGTTAGGAAAATTTGTCGTAAATGGTCTTAATTCAAAGAAAAAAGAAATATCGATTGAAGTTTTGTGATTAAAAGGGTATAATTTACCCATATATGAAAATTAAGGTGATGAAAATGAAAACCTACGGAACATATTTCCAGAACGATGAAAAATTACCGGTGAAATATGGTGAAATCAATTTAATAAATCCACCAAGACAACGCTTGAAAAATGAACCGTTGCTCTCGGGTGTTGAGGCACTCCCTGTTTTTCAGGGCTTTTGCGGAACGGATTTTGAACTGATGAAAATGGGGCGTGCGGGTAAGCTTTGCCCAAAATTTCCCGAGGGTCAGAATCGCCTTATCAATGGTCTCGAGGGTGTTGTGTGGGTGCCGTCAGAGAAGCGCTTTGCAATTGTTCTTATACGTGGCGGCGACAGCTTTGATCCCACAAGATACACCGAGGATGAAACCTATTTCGAATACGGCTGTGACGGTGCAGACGGTTTGTTTTGTGATAAAAACTATTTTAATCCCCATATGCTTCTGCATTTGCCGAAGGAATATGAAAATTGCGATAAGCTCCCACTTTCAGTTGCTAAAAAGCTTTCTTTCGCAGACCCTTATGCCTGCGCTGTTTTTCAGCTTGAAAGGATGGAGGATTTAGGTGAGGCTCACAACTTCAGAGTTGAAATGGCAAAGCATAAATGCACCGAAGAAGAGGCGAGAAGACTTGCAAAAGACAATGTTTTTTCAAAAACTGTTGTTTTCGGCCTTGGAATGACGGGGCTTTTTATTGCAGACCAGATTAAAAGAAACCACCCCGATGCAAAAATTGTTTTTGTTGGCAGAAGTGCAGCGGACAGTAAAAAGGTTGCGTTTTCAAAAGAAATTACGGGTGGTGATTATATCTGCACGGCTGACCTTTCTGAAGAAGAAACTGCCGAGAAAATCAAGGAAGCATTGGGCGGCAGAGCAACACTTTTTGTTGGCACAAGCGGTTCAAACGTTGAACACAGAGTGGCTTTTGAACACAAGGTGCTTGGTTGCAATGGTATCTATAACAGCTTTTCTCTGGGTCCCAAGGTTCAATATGATACAATGCCCTTCGGTTTTGAAAACCATCTGATTTTTTCATCCATAAACTTCAGACAATCGCATATGGAAAGGGCTATTGAGATACTTGTTGACAGCCGTTATGATGAGGTTGTTGAATTAATTGATAAAGAGGAATTTATAAAAGACCCCCTTGATGCATACGAAAACAAGATATACTGTAAGGGTGCACCCCTAAAAACGGGGATTATATGGAACAAAAACTACATTGATGAGGATGAATGATATGAAAGCAATAGTTATTCCGAATCCGAACGAAATCGAAATAAGAGAGTTGCCGATGCCACAGGTAAAAGATGGTGAAGCACTTCTAAAAATTAAATACGTTGGCATATGCGGTGCAGACGTAGCATCGTTCACAGGCAACCAGCCTTTCACGACATACCCAAGAATCCCCGGCCACGAGTTTTCGGCAGAGATTGTTTCAATACCCGAAAACGACAAGGGCTTGAAGGTGGGCGACATAGTAACCTGCAACCCTTATTTTAATTGCGGCGAATGTTACTCTTGCGAAAGAGGCTATGTAAATTGTTGCACCGATAACCAGACAATGGGTGTTCAGCGTGACGGTGCGTTTTGTGAATATATTTCGATGCCTGTTGACAGGATTTATCACGGTATGGGTCTTTCTGCAAAGGAGCTTGCACTTATTGAGCCATTCTCTATATCTCAGCACGCAATTTCACGTGCACAGATAAAAGATACCGACAGCGTTCTTGTTATCGGTGCGGGCCCAATAGGACTTTTTGCTCTGATTGCCGCCAAACAGCATTGTAAAAAAATTGTTGTTGCGGATATTCTTGATAACCGACTTGAATTAGCTTTGGCATACGGTGCAGATGCGGCAGTTAACACAAAAAAACAGTCACTTGAGGAGTTTACAAAGGAATTCACAGGTGGCAACGGCTTTGATGTGTGCATTGAGGCTTGCGGTGCGCCTGAAACATTTCTTGGCTGTATTGAAAATGCCGCATTTGCCGCAAATATTATTCTTATCGGTAACGGCAAGCGTGAAACAAGCTTTGTTCATTCAATTATCCTCAAGAAGGAGCTCAATATTCACGGTAGCCGTAACGCTTTGAAGAATGATTTCATAAATAATATTGAGCTTGTGTCATCAGGTAAAGCAGACGTTATGAAAATGGTCAGCGGAATATATGATATGGCAGATGCTCTTGATGCTTTTAAGGCACTCAGCAATAACGATGGCACACTAGCAAAACTACTTATAAAAATTGGGGATTAATATGAAAGAGACAGTTATACAATTCGGCGAAGGTAATTTTCTCAGGGGCTTTTTTGATTGGTTTCTTGACGTGCTCAATAAAAAAGGCTTATATGACGGCAAGGCTGTTATTGTTCAGCCCCGTGCAGGGGGGAAGGTTGCGGGTCTTAGTGCACAAGGCTGTAAATATAACCTTTATCTCAGAGGTATTGCAGATGGCGAGATCAAAGAAGAGCACAGTGTAATTGAATCTGTTTCAAGATGTGTTGACCCATATATTGATTTTGAGGAATATATGACCCTTGCAGACAATAAGGATTTTCGCTTTATTGTTTCAAACACAACAGAAGCGGGTATTGAATACGATGAAACCTGTGATTTTTCAGACAAGCCATGCAAATCATTCCCCGGTAAATTGACTCAACTTCTTTACAGACGCTATGAAAACGGTTTTGGCGGGTTTATTGTTTTGCCTTGTGAGTTGATTGACTCAAATGCAGAAAAGCTTAAAGAATGTATTGTTA
Source organism: Acutalibacteraceae bacterium (assembly GCA_045649005.1). Classification (GTDB taxonomy): domain Bacteria; phylum Bacillota; class Clostridia; order Oscillospirales; family Acutalibacteraceae; genus DTU089. The sequence goes on along the minus strand of JAZRPC010000121.1, from coordinate 8,340 downwards.
AGTACGCACAGCAATGGAAGCTCGGTGAAGATTTTATCAGCTGGGTTGAGAAAGAAAACACCTTTGCCAACACACTTGTTGACAGGATTGTAACGGGCTACCCCTCAGACGAAACACGTGAAAAGCACCCCGACGACAAATATCTTGATACGGCGGAGTGGTTCCATCTGTGGGTTGTTGAGGGTAATTTTGAAAACGAGCTTCCACTTAAAGAGGCGGGCTTCAATGTTGTTTGGACAAATGATGTGAAGCCATATAAAAAAATAAAGGTCAGAATCCTTAACGGTGCACATACATCTATGGTAACGGGTGCAATTCTTTCCGGGGTTGAAACCGTGGGCGAGTGCATGAACGATGAAATTGTATCAGCATTTCTCGAGAAATGTATGAATGAAGAAATTCTGCCAACCATAGGCGACAATGAGGACAGCAGAAAATTTGCAAATGACGTTTTTGACAGATTCAGAAACCCCAACATAAAGCATAAGCTCAGGTCAATAGCGCTTAATTCCGTCAGCAAATTTTCCGTAAGGGTGTTACCCACACTTATTGAATATAAAGATAAAAACAGGGTTTACCCCAAATGCCTCACAATGTCTATGGCATACCTCATATATTTCTATAAAAACGACACTCCCGAGGATTCGGCTGAGGTTGTTGAGTTTATGAAAAATAAATCAATCCCCGAAATTCTTGGTAACGCTATTTTCTGGGGACAGGATATTTCAGCTTTAACAGAAATAATCACGGATTATTATGAAATAATCGAAAAACTCGGTGCAAAAGGTGCAATGGAATGGATTGTTACACAATAAACGAAAAAGATAACGTTTGTGTTGAGCTTTCAACAGGTCACAAAAAGGCTTTGCGAAACATTCAAAAAGGCGAGGATATTGTGAAATATGGCTTCCCTATCGGTGAAGCCACCTGCAATATTTCTGCGGGCGAAAGAGTTCACACAAATAATATGAAAACAAAGCTGGGGGATATTCTTGAATATGAATATTCTCCCTGTGTAAAGCCTCTTCACCCTTGTGAACCCTTTGAGTTTGACGGTTTTCTGCGTGAAGACGGCTCTGTGGGTATAAGAAACGACGTGTGGATAATACCCACGGTTGGGTGTGTGAACAGCACAGCAAAGCAATTAGCTGAAATAACAGGGGCAATTTGTTTTTCACACCCTTATGGCTGTAGTCAGCTTGGGGGAGATATGAAAACGACACAGCTTGTTTTGAGCGGACTTATTACCCACCCCAATGCAGGTGGTGTTCTCGTTCTTGGCTTGGGATGTGAAAACAACAATGTTGCCGAAATGAAAAAGATTTTGGGCGATTATAACGCACAAAGAATCAAATTTCTTTGTGTTCAGGATTGTGTTGATGAGATTTCTGAGGGCGTTAACATAATTTCTGAGCTTCAGGCAAAATGCAAAGAAGACAAGCGAGTGAAATTACCTGCCTCAAAGCTGAAAATCGGCTTGAAATGCGGCGGTTCAGACGGGTTTTCGGGCATTACAGCCAATGCGGTTGTTGGCAAGGTAACGGATAAAATTTGTTCAATGGGTGCAACGGCAGTTCTTACCGAGGTGCCCGAAATGTTTGGGGCGGAAACTGTTTTGTTTGAACGTTGCGTCGATGAAGCGGTTTTTAAGAAAAGTGTGGCGCTAATCAACGATTTTAAAGCGTATTTTAAAAATCACGGTGAGCCGGTTTCAGAAAATCCATCGCCCGGCAATAAAGAGGGTGGCATAACCACCCTTGAAGAAAAATCTCTCGGTTGCGTTCAAAAGGGGGGCATAGCCCCGGTTGTTGATGTTCTCGGTTATGGTGACAAGGCTATTAAAGCGGGGCTTAATCTTCTCAATGGCCCCGGTAACGACATTGTTTCAATAACAAATCTTGCCGCTTGCGGTTGCCATATGGTTTTGTTCACAACCGGCAGAGGCACACCCTTGGGCGGTGCAGTACCAACTGTGAAAATATCTTCAAATGAGGAGATTTATAAAAAGAAACCACATTGGATTGATTTTAACGCATACGGCTTCAATAAAGAAGAAATATCCGATAAGCTTCTTACTTTAGTGAAAAACGTGGCAAGCGGTGAACGAGTCAACAACGAAAAAAACGGTTGCCGTGAAATTGCGATATTTAAAGATGGGGTAACACTATGATTATTGATGCACACGCACATTTGTGGAAAATTCAACAGGGCAGAGTTGATCACGGTAAGCCTGTTTTTCATATAGGCTCGGGTAAAAGTCAGTTTGGTGACGAAGTGCGTCAGATGATGCCACCTTATATGACCGATGGCGAAAATTCTGCCGAAAGGCTTATTGCAAATATGGATTATGCCGGTGTCAGCGGTGCGGTTATTACCCAAGAATACATAGACGGCAATCAGGATGAATATTTGCTTTTGTGCAAAAATAAATATCCCGACAGATTAAAAATCTGTGCATTGTATGATGATTTGCACAACGAAAAGTCAATGAGAGATTTGTCGGGCTTTGACGGCATAAAAATCTGTGCATCAAGGCTCTGTGATAAAAATCTTCTGAACCATAAGCTGCCTTTTAAGCTTGCGTCTGAAAACGGCAAATTTATTTCTATAGATTTGGCAGACGGAGCCGAGCAAACTGAAATGATGCAAAAAATCATTAAGGAATACCCCGATTTGAAAATAGCTGTTGGCCATTTCGGTATGGTTACAAGGGATGGTTGGCTCAGCCAGATTAAACTTGCCGAAAATAAAAACGTGTTTATTGAAAGCGGCGGAATCACCTGGCTTTTCAATGATGAATTTTACCCATATCCCTCGGCTGTTGATGCAATAAACAAGGCGGCGGACACAGTCGGCTTTGAAAAACTGATGTGGGGTAGCGATTATCCCAGAACAATGACTGCCATAACCTACAAAATGAGCCTTGATTTTGTTGAAAAAACGTCTGAGATTTCAACAGAAAACAAAGCCCTGTTCTTGGGCGAAAACGCAGGACTTTTTTATGGCTTTGGTGATTTGGCTGTTCCTGAAAAAATCAAAAATATGGTTGAATAATAAAATCTCCGTAAGTTTGCCTTACGGAGATTTTTATGTGTTACAACATCATATTTTCAATGAATTTGTGGGAAAAATCGGTGCTTTCTGACAAATCGATGTATTTTGCAATAGCTGTTATATGCGAAAGGTTATTTTGTTCGCAAATATGTTTAACCGTTCCCAGAAGTGATGAGTTGTTGATTGAAACGCATTTCTCTTTTAATTCTTTTGGTAAAAGTCCTGTTAGAATTGCATTTTCGATATTGATTTTAGCAGAAAAACCACCAGACACATATAATTTTTCAATGTCTTCGAAAGAGATTTCTGCAGCTTTTAAAAGGCAAGCAATACCTGAATAAACGGCAGATTTTGCCAGCTGATATTGGCGGATGTCTTTTTTGTTTAAATACACGTTGTCGCTCAAAAAGAAGTTCTCACATTCCATATAGCCCGTGTTATCAATAACGCCTTTTTTCAGAAGCTCTGCTATGATGTCAATGAGCCCCGTTCCGCATATCCCTTCAGGTGGTTTTGAATTTATTGTCTGGGCTTCACCGTCTTCATAAGCGAAAACAGCACCATCAACCGCACTCATACCGCAAGTGATGTTAGCCCCTTCAAAGCAAGGCCCTGCGGCGGCAGAGGTGCAAAGAATTTTATCTTTTGAGAAAAGTGCAATTTCTGCATTTGTTCCAAGGTCAACAAGAAGTGAAAAGTTGTTTTCGGGTGCGCCAACGTAATTTATACCTGCCACAATATCTGCACCCACAAAGGCGGAAATGCAGGGGAGTGTTACCACTCGCTTTGCGCCGATAACGCCCACGTCGGCGGCATCACGCACCTGTGAAGCGGTGAATGCTGGCGTGTATGGCGATTGACCCATAGAAGCGCAGTCTTCTCCAAGAAAAATGTGGAGCATTGTGCTGTTGCCTGAAACGAAAATATCAAGAGGTTCGGAAATATCAAACGATTCGATCATAGCGTTGAGATTTTTAATCAACTTGTTTTTGAGAATTGCTTGGTCGTTTTTTGCACAAAAATCAATGCGTGAAATAACGTCGGCACCGTATGCAACCTGTGGGTTGGTTTTTGAAACGGTGTCAACAATTCTTTTTTCGTCAAGGCTCACAAGAGCAAGGGCTATGGTGGTTGTGCCTATATCGAGAGCAAGACACATATTCCGGGTTTTTTTGTGTGAAACCTCTGTACCCGAAAAGGATTGAACAAAGGTGAGCGAGTCGGCTTCAACAACAATATCCGAGTGTATTTTATATTGGCAGGAAAGCTCATCTTTGCCGTTTACAGTGACGAGGCATTTTTTGCAAATACCCTTTCCTGCACATGGGTGAGGGGTGTCAGCATTGCTTTTTCGTAACAACTGCGATAAAAGCTCGCCGTCTTCTGCAAAACGAACATCTCCGTTTATTGTAACCTTGTGCAAAGAATCACCTCCTGAAAAGTCCTGTGAGTTTTTGTGATTTTTAAAAAATTAGTATCTCTTGGGTGTGAATGCTCCGCAGTTTATAACGCCTCTTGAGTTACCGCAAGCATCGTGATTTGCACATCGTGCACAACGCATATTGGCAGCTGACTGTGCCCTCATTTGTTCTCTTTGAGCTTCCTGTCTATCACGTTCTTCTCGGCGTTTTGCAAGATCTCTGTCGATTTTCTCGATTTCTGCGGCACGCTCGGCTGCTATTGTGGCTTCATACGCCTCTCTTTCTATTCGCTCAAGTCGAATCTCTTCCAAGTCTGATTGCGAAAGAGAGATGTATGGTGTAAAGTCATCATTGTAACTATAACTTTCTTCTGCTGTTTTTGCTTGATTGCTCTTATAATATTCGTTATCTATGGCAATTTTTTGCTCCGGAGTTGCTCTGTAAAGCGTTTTGAAGGATACAAAATCTTTAGCAAAAGCAAGAGAATCATTTATTTCATCTTCTGCAAAATGTTCAAAAACATCGATTAAATCTACATTGTTTGTGTCAGAAACAAAGGTTTTCAGTTTTTTAAGGAAATCTTTTTTGAAAACATGGCATACCGGCAAGGCGTGAAGCTTTTTAAGTTCTTCTTTTACAAGACTGCTTTTTTTACCTGCTTCGGTTTCGGTTTCAAATGAAGAGGGTTGTGATTTTTCTTTATTCTCATTGTTCTCGGTGTTGCTTGCTTTGGGGTTTGAACATGTGCAGAAAGCCTTGTCAGGTTCGTTGTGTTCATCTGTGTTTATGTAACTGTCTATAATCTCATTATATTTATTTCGGCAAACAACAGAAAATGTTTCATCTAATTCCACGGGAGCAACCTTGCCACACAAAAGTGCACCAAGCTGGTAGAGATATCCTAAGTTCATAAAACTGAAGCCGTTTAGGTTTTCAATATCAAGTTTTTCAAGAAGGCTCAGATACTCTTTGATGGCAGGGTCTTTATATAATTGCTCAACGATTGGGGGCAAAATCTCAAGATACTTGTCTGATAACTCAGCAAATATTTGTTGAGCTTTATCATCTTTTTCGTCGTTTTCTTCTAACTGTTTTGTCAGCGATTTGAGTTTTTCTTTGTTTTCCTCAAGCTGTTGTTCTGCTTCTTCGATTTTTGGGGAAACTAGTGCTTTTGCTTCTTGCAGTTTAACATCTTGTTCGTCAAAAAAACTTTGTATGAGCTCGGCTCTGTTACGCAATTCATAAATGAACGGAACAATGTTTTTTTCTGCATCGCCCGTCACACCGCCGATGGGTCTTGCCTCAAGGGCTTTGATAAATTCAGGAAACATTCCTGAAAGCTCTTGATTCTTTTCTTGCAAATCCTTTCGTGCATCCATAACAAGCCGGTTAAAGTCATATTTTATTATTACATTTTTTCTGTTGATTTTATTTATTATAAATTCAATCTGCTCATTTATATTTAAAATAAAGTCACGGTTTTTGTCACGTGTTTTTTCGTAATCTGCGGTTAAATAAGCGGGGCAGCCCTCCTCAGGCAATTCTTCTATCAGCTCGTTGTAAGCAAAGCGAGTGGAGCTTTTGAAGTGGGAGAGGTTTTCTTCGTCATTTCCAATGGTTTCTTCAAGATTTTTTTGGGATTCATAAAGCTTTTCTAATTCTGCAACAGATAAAATGTTTAGCGCTTCGATTTTATTTGTGGTTTCATCCATGCTGATTTTAATAAGCTCGGATGAGTCGTTTTGCGCTTTGGAAAATGCGGGAGCCATTCTTTCATAATCAAAGTTTTCAAGCTTTGTTAAAAGGTCAAGATATATATCTATTGATTTTACAAGTTCTTCTGGATAAGACAATTTCATAGTTATCACCTTTAAATCTGTTCAAGAATATAGTTTTTTACATCCTCTAACTTGCTCTGCTTCCAATTACCCTCTTCTGCTTTTTCTGCCAATGGGCAAAGGATGAAGAAATCAAGTGTTTCGCCGGGCACTCTGCCCGTGCGAAGCTCTTCAGAGAAATGGGCTTTCCATTTCTCTTCTGTGGCACCCTTGAATTCTTCGGGCTTGAGGTAGGTCATTTGCCTTTTTGTGGCTTCAATGTGCATTTTTGCAGAAAGGGGTGAAAGAAGCTTGAAATCCTCCTCCTGAACGTCAACAAAAATGCGGGGTAAATCGTCTTTTATTATTTTTTCTTCACCACGAACAATTCTCAGCCCCATGGGCTCAAATGAAAACTCGGTTTCTGTAAAATTGAGCTTAACGAGAAGACCCAGCTCGGTGTTGAATTGTGAGCGCTGGTAGTCTGTGTCGAAAATGAAGTTGCCCAAAGAATAGAATATTATTTTATCGCCGACGGTTTCATAGTTCATAGGTACGTGAGGGTGATGACCCACAACAATATCTGCACCCATTTCAAGGTATTTTCTGTAGCGATCCCTTGTGTATGGTGAGGGGAGCGGTGTGAACTCCTCGCCTGCGTGGGCAACCACAATGCACCAACGGCACTTTGATTTTATTTCGTTTATTGTTTTTTGAATTTCATCAAGGTCACTCCAGCTATAACAACCGGGTTTGTCAACGTCGGCTTTTCTGCAAGCTCGTTGGTAGCCCACACCAAAAAGACCGATTCCACCGGCTTCGTCAAGGATAACAGGCTTTCTTGCCTCGTTGATATTCATTCCCGCACCGATTGTCTGTGCACCGAATTTTTCGGCTTCTTTCAAAGTGCTTTCCATACCGTAGGCACCTGCATCCATAATGTGATTGTTGCAGATGTTCCAAATGTCGGCTTTCATTTTTTTAAAGACCTTTACAGCAGCGGGGTCAATAGTGTGGAGCAGTTGTGCAACACCGCTGGTTGTTGTATTTTGTTCGGCAACGGCAATGGGTCCCTCAACGTTTGTTACAACGTGGTCGGCACTGCGAAGGAAATCAAGCACATCACATGAAATGAGCTCTTCATCCTCCCATTTGCCGTACATATATTTGTCGAATCCGACATCACCTGTGAAAACCAAAGAAGTTTTTTCTTTCATAACTAACCCTCTTAAAATTAAATGCACTCAGAAATTTCTGAGTGCATTATAACATAATTAATATAGCTTTTTCAACTAATCACCAATTCGATTTTTTCTCCTGCAGAAAGATTTGCTTTCAACAACGAATCGGTTATTTCAAAGTTTTTGGCATTTTTGAGAGCGGAGCAGAGCTCGTTGAGCTTCAAAAGAAGTGTTGTGTTGTTTTCTGCAACAACAGATGCCTTTGAAAGTTTTCCGTTTTGCCAGCTTAAATCAAAGGTTAAGTTACCTCTTGCTTTCAGACCGCTGATTGAACCGTTTTCCCATTCGGGCGGCAAAGCGGGAAGAAGCTCAATAATTCTTTCGTCAGGTGTACCGAGGTGGCTTTGCAGCAGCATCTCTGTTATAGCGGCAACACCGCCGAAGTTTCCGTCAATCTGGAAGGGCGGGTGAATATCGAAAAGATTGTCTGCGGTGCATTTTTTTAAAAGGTATTTGAGGTGATTGTAGGCATTTTCACCGTCTTTGAGACGGGTGTAGAAGCAAATTGTCCACGCTCTTGACCAGCCTGTTGAACCGCCGCCGTTTTCAATTCTTCTTGCGATTGTTCTTTTTGCCGCTTCATAGATTTCGGGGTCGCTTTCATTAATCTGGTCGCCGGGGAAAAGACCGAAAAGGTGGGAAATGTGGCGGTGACCGGGCTCGGTTTCTTCATAATCCTTAATCCATTCGCGAATTGTTCCGTAACGTTCGCTTATTTCCATTGGTGGAAGCTTATCAAGAACTGCAAAAAGAGTTTCAGAGAATTCTTCGTCAATACCAAGCACCTAAGTCGGAGGCCAAGCGGTC
>JAZRPC010000120.1:0-5336 GCA_045649005.1 Acutalibacteraceae bacterium | reverse complement strand
TCCTTCAAAACAATAAGTGATTCGGGGTTGATTGCGTTGACAAATTCATCATCGGGAACGCCTGCAGGGTCTTCAACGTTGAAAAGTCTGTCATAAAGTCTGACCTCTGCCTTGAATGCCTTGGGGCCTGCCCAATGGATTGTGCCCTTGACCTTTCTGCCGTCGGGAGCGTTGCCGCCCTTTGTTTCGGGGTCATAGGTGCAATGAAGCACGGTGACGTTGCCGTCTTCGTCGGTTTCGTAGGAGTTACAGGTGATGAAATATGCACCCTTGAGCCTTACCTCGTTGCCGGGGAACAGGCGGAAATATTTTTTAACGGGTTCAGCCATAAAGTCGTTTCTTTCAACAAAAATTTCTTTGCCGAAGGTAACGGTCTTTTTGCCGAGCTCGGGCTTGTCGGGGTGAACCTCAACCTCAATTTCTTCTGTCTGATTTTCGGGATAGTTATCAATAATAACCTTGAGGGGCTCAAGAACAGCCATTGCACGGGGTGCTTCTGCGTTGAGCTCATCTCGCACGCAAGCCTCAAGAAGACCATAGTCAACAACGCTGTATGCTTTTGAAACGCCAACCTTTTCAATAAAGGTGCGAAGCGCCTTTGCGGGGTAGCCCCTTCTTCTCATACCGCAGATGGTAGCCATTCGGGGATCATCCCAACCGCTGACGAGGTTATCTGTAACAAGGCGGATGTTTCTTCTTTTACTTGTGATGCAATAGTTAAGGTTAAGACGTGCAAACTCAATCTGTCTGGGGGGCTCTTCAAAGCCAATCTGCTCAAGGAACCAGTTGTAAAGAGGTCTGTGGTTTTCAAACTCAAGTGAGCAAAGAGAGTAGGTTACGCCTTCACGAGCATCGGAAAGGGGATGGGCAAAGTCATAAATGGGGTAAACGCACCATTTGTCGCCTGTCTGATGATGGTCAACGTGCATAATTCTGTAAATAGCGGGGTCACGCATATTCATATTGGGTGACGCCATATCGATTTTTGCACGAAGAACCTTTGCACCGTCGGGGAATTCGCCGTCGGTCATTCTCTTGAAAAGGTCAAGGTTTTCTTCAACGCTTCTGTCACGGTAGGGGCTGTTTTTGCCGGGCTCTGTAAGTGTGCCTCTGTATTGACGCATTTCTTCTGCGGTGAGGTCGTCAACGTAAGCCTTGCCGTCTTTAATGAGCTTTATTGCACACTCATAAAGAAAATCGAAATAGCTTGAAGCATAAAGGCATTTCTCCCATTTGAAGCCAAGCCACTCAATATCCTCCTTGATGGATTCAACGTATTCAAGGTCTTCCTTAGCGGGGTTTGTGTCGTCAAGACGAAGGTTGCAGACACCGCCGTATTTCATAGCGGTTGTGAAGTCAATGCAGATAGCTTTTGCGTGACCGATGTGAAGATAGCCGTTTGGCTCAGGGGGGAAACGTGTCTGAACTCTTGTGTTGACACCCTCTGCCAATTCTTCATCAATGATATCGTGGATAAAGTTTGATAAATTTTCTGTTTTGATTTCGTCCATAATTTATCTCCTTAAAGTGATTTGAGAACGTTGTTGATTCTTGCTTCGATTTTTTCTTTCCCGAGAAGGCTCATAATTGAGCAAAGGTCGGGAGTGTTTTTCCTTGAGGTTACCGCAAGGCGGATAACGGTTGAAACGTCACCCACGTGACCCTTGAAAAGCTCGGGGTTCTTTTTGTATTCTTTAACGTTTGGTGTGAAGCCGAGGGGCTCGCAAAGATCTTTGATTTTAGAGAACCAGGCGTCTTTGTCATCCTCTGTGCTGTAAACCTTGAGGTAGCTTTCAAGAATTGCCTTTGCATCCTCTTTTTGAATGTTTTCGGGGAGCTCAAAAGCAGGGGTGTAGAACTCGTCAAACATATATGAGAAATATTCTTTAACCTCGCTCCATTTTGCAATATCCTTTCGGGGCTTGGGGCTTTCTCTGTCGATGTTGACAATCGCTTTTGATTTTTCGGGGTCAGCGGTGAAGACCTTGAAAAAGTCTTCATCGTATTTTTTTGCCCATTCAGCGATATAGCTGTAAACGGTGTCGGCATCCATAACAGAAATAACGTTTTTGCTGACGTCGTTAAGCTTTACAAGGTCAAAAAGACAACCGCTGGGGCTCATTTTTTTCAGGTTAAAGGGGAAGCTGAAGGCGTCTGCTTTTGGGTTTGCTCTGCGCCAATCCTCAAAGTTTGAGTTGAGAAGAGTAAGAAGGTACTCAATAAGGCTTTCTTTGGGGAAGCCCTCTTCAACAAAATAGCTGACCGCCGCTTCGGGGTCCTTACGCTTTGAAAGCTTGCGCTTTGTGCCGTCTTCTTCATCAATTTTCATAACCTGTGGGGTGTGGGCGTATTTTGGCACCTTGAAGCCACAGGCCTTGAAAAGAGCGATGTGCTTGGGTACGGATGAAATCCACTCTTCGCCACGAATAACGTGGGTTGTTCTCATGAAATGGTCGTCACAAGCGTGTGCGAAATGATAGGTGGGGATGCCGTCTGATTTGAGAAGAACCTCGTCAATAATGTTTTCGGGCATTTCAATTTTGCCTCGGATTATATCGTCAAAGAAAATTCTTTTATCCTCCTGACCGTCGGAACGGAAGCGAAGAACATAAGGCTTGCCCTCTTTAATTTTATTTTCAATTTCTTCCAAAGAAAGGTCACGGCATTTTGCCCATTTGCCGAAATAGCCCCAGATAAGTGCATCGCCTTTTTCCTGTTCACTACGGATTTGTGAAAGCTCGTCCGCCGTGCAGAAGCAGGGGTAGGCAAGTCCTTTTTGCACCAATTCTTTTGCAACAATGTGATAAATTTCAGCACGTTGGCTTTGGGTATAGGGGCCGTAATCACCCTTTTCTGTGTTGAAGCCCGTAACACCCTCGTCGAAATCAATGCTGAAGGAGTTAAAGCCGTTGATTATTGCGGAAACACCGTCGTCAATTTCACGCTTTTTGTCGGTATCCTCAACACGGAGATAGGCAACGCCGCCCGTAGCCTTTGCGGTGAGAACGTCAACAAGTGCACCGAAAAGACCGCCGATGTGAAGATAGCCTGTGGGAGAGGGGGCGAAACGTGTAACACGTGCACCCTCCTTGAGATTTCTTTCGGGGTATTTTTCTTCAAGCTCTGCTACCGTACCCGTAACGTCAGGGAACAGAAGCTCGGCAAGTTTGTTTGTGTCGTAATTCATAAAAACTGCTCCAATTTAAGTTTGCATAATTCAACACCTTATTATTGCAGAAAAATCGAAAACTATCAATAGTTTTACGCAATTTTTTTGATGATTACTTGTAATTATACATATTATTTGGTAAAATTTTTAAAGAATGTTGAGGGGGAGGAGAATATGGAGGTTTCTGAGGTCAGGGTTTTAGCCCGCAGAGCAAACGGAATACTGCTGGCAACACCTGTGCCGATGTTGTTTACCGGGCTTCTGTTTTTTTATTCTTTTCTTGTTGCGGTGCGGGTAATTGTGCCCGATAAAGAAGTTTTGTTAGCTGTATATATGGGTGCAGCCTCTATTTTCAGAAGCAGAAGAAGGTACAGTTCACTGCGTTGGGTTAAACAAAATTTTGAGCTTGCATGGTGTGAGCAGTTCGGTGGCGAATGTGATTATACAAGCACTGATGCCGTGACGAGAATAATAGACCGCTACAATGAAATGCTGTGCTTTTGCGTGATTGTTTACGGTGTGTTTTTTTTGTTGTTTTTGATACCGTTTGTTGAACGGCTGCTGACACCGAAAATTATGATTGAATACGATGATTACGGGCTTTATATTTACCAAAGGGGAAAGGTTACTCTTTTAAAATATAAGGAGCTGTGGAGCACATATTCCACAAAGGATGTTGATAGCATAAATCTCTGTTACCACCGAGGGCTCTGGGGGCTTTTTAGTATGCTCGCCAGCGAATTTCTGTGGAGCTTTGTTAAAACAGGTTCAATAAGAATTGAAACACCCGACGGTTTTATAAATCTTCACGGAGTGTATCACGTTAGGGATGTTGAACTTGAAATAAAAAAGATGATAAGAGAGCACAGAAAAAGGTTTATTGAGGAGCTTGAAAAAAGCGCTGAGGAAGAACGTATGCATAAATTGCAGCAAAGACTTGACACGTAATTTGAATGTGAGGGTGTGAAAAATGAAACTGTACATAATCCGTCACGGTGAAACCTTCGGCAACCTTAACGGCGACGGCTTTTCCGAAACCGACCTGACACCAAAGGGCGAAAGACAGATTAATTTGCTTGGCGAAAGGTTCAGAAATGAAAGTATAAATAAATTTTACGTCAGCCCCCTGGTAAGAGCGGTTAAAACCGCAAACGCCGTGGGAAAACATCACAAAAATACCCCTATAATTATTGATTCGCTTCTTCTTGAAAAGGGCACAGACCCCGGGTATATGGGGCTTGCAGACGAAGAAATAAAAAAGCTTTGCCCCAATGCACAAATCAATCACCGCACCCCGTTGGGCGAGGAAACCGACGAAAAAGCATATAGCAGAGCAAAGCGGATTATAGAAAAAATCAAAGCAGAAAACGACTTCGAAAGCACGGTTGTTGTAATTGCCCACGGCACCTTTAACAGCTACCTTGTGCTGGCGGCTCTCGACTTTCCGCTAAAAGAAAACTTCAATTTTTCACACGTTAACACGGGTGTTACGCTTGTGCAGACCATCAAAGAAAATGGGGTTGTGAAAACAAAGCTGAAATTTCTTAACGACTACTCACACTTGGATGAAAAACCGCAACTGTAGAATTGAATATGAAAAAAGAGATGGTAAAAACCATCTCTTTTTTCGTCATTTTATTTTGGTTGGGATTTTGCTATAGAACGAAGATTTGATGAACGAAGGCGTATAAAAACGAAATTGAGAAGCAGATAAATTGAGATGCAGAATGTGTTTTGTTTACCCCGAAGGTGTATAAAGATACTCCGAGTGGGTAAAAAACACATAGAAAAAAGAGCAGATTTCATCTGCTCTTTCATCATTTTATTTTGGTTGAGATTTTGTTATAGAACGAAGATTTGGTGAACGAAGGCGTATAAAGATACGCCGAGCGAAGCAAATCAAGGTATATACAAAATATCACCAAAAGAGGTAAAACTGTAAGCCGGGTTCTGTCGTTTAAGGCAATCATCTATCTACGCCATTTGTTGCCAAATGGCTCAAGCCACCCGTCGGGGTTGCGAAAAATTCGCGGCACGGCTCCACCCCTGTCGGTGTTGCATCGGGTAGGGTTTACATGGCCGTGATGTCTCCACCACGCCGGTGAGCTCTTACCTCGCCTTTCCACCCTTACCGAAAAAATTCGGCGGTATCTCTCTGTTGCACTTT
>JAZRPC010000119.1:0-13420 GCA_045649005.1 Acutalibacteraceae bacterium | reverse complement strand
ACGGAGTGGGTGAGAGCACCGATTGAGAGAATGTCAACACCAAGCTGTGAAACGCTCTTGATTCTTTCGGGTGTCAGGTTGCCCGACGCTTCAAGAAGAACCTTGCCGCCAACTATTTCAACTGCTTTTTTCATTGTGTCGTTATCCATATTGTCAAGCATAATTATGTCTGCGCCCGCATTCAATGCCTCTTCGACCTCGGCGAGAGTTCTTGTTTCAACCTCGATTTTTACCGTGTGGCCGATTTTTTCACGCAGGGCTTTAACTGCGGGGGTTATGCCACCCTTTGCGTCGATGTGATTATCCTTGAGCATTGCGCAATCAGAAAGGTTGTAGCGGTGGTTTCTGCCGCCGCCGCAGGTTACGGCGTATTTCTGTATTGAGCGAAGACCGGGTAGGGTTTTTCTTGTGTCGGCGATGGTTGCCTTTGTGCCCTCGGTGCCCTTTACACATTCGTGTGTGAGGGTTGCTATGCCACTCATGTGCTGAATAAGGTTGAGTGCCGTTCTTTCGCCCTTTAAAAGCTTCACGGTTTTGCCGCTGAATTCGGCAATAACGTCGCCGTTTTCAACCTTGTCGCCGTCTTTTTTGAAAAGGGTGTAGCTGAAGCTGTCGTCAAGAAGCTGGAAAACCCTCATGGCAACCTCTGCACCGCAAAGAATACCCTCGGCTTTTGCAACAAAATATGCATCGCTTACCTGCTCGTCGCTTAAAAGGTAGTCTGTTGCAACGTCGATGTAGTTTATATCCTCTGTAATTGCGTTTTTTATTAAATCATCAATGTAAAACTGGGGTAAAATCATCTGTCAACCTCCTGAAGAATTATATATGCCACCGTTGCAAGGGAAAGAGCCTCGCAATAATCTGCATTCACGGCAAATTTGCCGTTTTTCAACCTGTTAAGTATGTTCTCAATCCGCCTTTTGCCCTGGTGGATTGCGCCCTCGTCGGGGATAACGAAATATGCCCTTTGCATTATTTCACGAATTTCTGTTCTGAGCCCCTTGGGAAGCGGTGCGCCTGACGATTGCGGAGCATCCTCTTCCTCTGGCACGCTCAGCTTATAGAAGCCGGCGTTAATGCACCGTGTAATATCCTCCGCCGCACGTCTGCCGAAAACAAGGGCTTCAAGAAGCGAGTTGCTTGCAAGCCTGTTTTTGCCGTGAACACCTGTGCAGGAGCATTCGCCCGCCGCATAAAGCCTTGGGAGAGTTGTTCTTGCGTTGAGGTCAACCTCGATGCCGCCCATCAGGTAGTGCTGGCAAGGGAAAACGGGGATAAGATCCTTTGAAATGTCAACGCCCTGCTTCAAGCACCCCGCATATATACCGGGGAAGCGCTTTTTCAGATACTCTTCACCCTTGTAGCGTATGTCAAGATAAAAATCGTTACTGCCAAGACGGCGTGATTCCATAATAATCGAGCGTGAAACAACGTCTCTGGGCGCCAGCTCAAGACGGCTGTCGTACCTGTCCATAAACCGCTCCTTGTTGCACTTGAGAAGGTATGCCCCCTCGCCCCTGACGGCTTCGCTTATGAGAAACTGCTCACGGTTTGCGCCGTTAAAGGCTGTGGGGTGAAACTGAACATAGCTGAGATTTTTAATCGCCGCCCCCATTTCGTAGGCAAAGCGGATGCTGTCGCCCGTTGCAACCGAGGGGTTGGTGGTGTATTTATAAACTCTGCCGATGCCGCCGCCTGCAAGAAGACAAAAATCTGCATAGACGGTTTTGTGGCAGTCGTCGCTCATAACGTTTATTTTAAAGCCGTTTTTGATGCGGCTGATGGATGTCACCATTGTTTCATCCGCCAACGTCACGTTGGGGAGCTTTTCAACGGCAATAATCAATTTGTCAACCATTTCCTTGCCGGATGTGTCCTTGTGGTGAACAATTCTTCTTCTGCAATGGCCGCCCTCAAGAGTTTTTACAAGCTCGCCGTTTTCATAGCGGTCATATTCCACGCCGTAATCAATGGTTTTGAGCACGTCGGCGGGCCCCTCTGTCACAAGCTGTGTCACGGCTTCAAGGTCGTTTGCCCTGCCGCCTGCAATTAACGTGTCTTCAATGTGCAAATCGTAGCTGTCATCCTCAAGGTCGAGCACGCAGGCAACGCCCCCTTGCGCAAGGGAGCTGTTTGATTGGTGCCGTTCTTTTTTTGAGAGCATGAGGATATCAACCTCCTGCGGGAAATTAAGCGCAGCGTAAAGCCCCGCAAGACCGCTGCCCACAATAACAACACTATAATGCTTTTTTAAAGAGGAAAGGTTCATTTTATTACCCCAATTCCAACATCCTGTTTATGCTTTTGAGAGCTTTTTTTCTTAAATCCTCGGGGAGCTCGATGTTTTCACCGCCATCACCGATGATTGCATTGTAAACATCCTCAAGAGAGATTTTTTTCATATCCTCGCAGCAGAGCTTTTCGGGGGCGAGCTGAATAAAACGTTCACCGTTTTTCTCGTTGATTGCAAGGTAGTCAAC
This sequence comes from Acutalibacteraceae bacterium, assembly GCA_045649005.1. Lineage (GTDB taxonomy): Bacteria > Bacillota > Clostridia > Oscillospirales > Acutalibacteraceae > DTU089. Next base: position 10,937 of record JAZRPC010000119.1, on the reverse strand, counting down.
AACGCCACGCTCTGTGCCGATAATGACCTCACCCTGTTGCTCTTTTGCGTATTTTATAATTTCACTTGTTGCACCCACCATATCTGCAAGCGCCACAACCTCTGCCGGTGACTCGGGGTGCACGGCGAAAACTGCGTCGGGGTGCGCCTTTTTACACTGGAGCACATCTTCCTTTGTGAGAAGTGCGTGAACGGGGCAATAACCATCCCAGAGAATGATATTTTTCTCGGGCACCTTTTTGGCTACAAAGGAGCCAAGGTGTTGGTCAGGGATAAAAAGAATATCCTTCTCGGGAAGATTTTTGACTATTTTGATTGCAGAGGAGCTTGTGACGCAAACGTCACATTCCGCCTTGAGTGCCGCTGTTGTGTTGATATATGCCACAACGCAAGCATCGGGGTTTTCTTCTTTGAATTTTCTGACTCTTTCGGGCAAAATCTGTTCCGCCATGGGGCAGGTTGCACTCGCTACGGGCAAAACCGTTTCAGTTTCGGGGGAAAGAATCTTTACGCTTTCTGCCATAAAGCGCACGCCGCACATAACAACTCTTTCAGCCTTTAGCTCAGCCGCCTTTTTGCTGAGAAAGAAGCTGTCGCCTGTCACATCTGCCACATCGATAATATCCGGCTCCTGGTAGGTGTGGGCGAGAATAACGGTGTTTGTGGCTTTTTTGGCTTCAATTATTTTGTTTTTTAACTCCTGTGTAGTCATAATATCACCCAATCATAATCATAACTGTATTTATTATATCACTATTTTGTGACTTCGCAATATAAAAAATTCCAAAAAAACTTTCACATAGGCTCCTGTTTTGTTCATAACACAGAAGTTTTACGTTAAAAAATAAACTTGGCGTGTTTTTGTTGCAAAGAAAAGGGAAATATTGTATTATATTTTCAACGAATATCGAATATTGTGGAGGAAGAAAAATGAACGCTTATCTCAACGAGAATTTCAATCTTCTTAAATCGGCGGATGCAGAGCTTTTTGAAGCATTCGAGAAAGAAAGCAACCGCCAGGCAGATAACATCGAGCTTATTGCCAGCGAAAACTATGCAAGCACCGCTGTTATGGCGGCAAGCGGCAGCATCTTTACAAACAAATATGCTGAGGGCTACCCCTCACGCAGATACTATGGCGGCTGTGAATACGTTGACATTGCAGAAAGCCTTGCAATCGAACGCCTTAAAAAGCTTTTCGGCTGTGAATATGCCAACGTTCAGCCCCACTCAGGCTCACAGGCAAACTTTGCCGTTTATTTTGCACTTCTCACACCCGGCGACACAGTTCTCGGCATGAGCCTTGCAGACGGCGGCCACCTTACCCACGGCTCACCCGTTAACGTCAGCGGTTCATATTTCAACTTCGAAAGCTACGGCGTTGACGAAAATGGCTACCTTGACTATGACGCCCTTGAGAAAAAAGCAAAGGAATGCGCTCCCAAGCTTATTGTTGCGGGTGCTTCCGCATATTCAAGAATAATTGATTTTGAAAGAATCCGTAAAATTGCCGACAGCGTTGGCGCATTGTTTATGGTTGATATGGCACACATTGCGGGTCTTGTTGCTGCAGGAATGCATCCGTCACCTGTACCCTATGCGCACGTTGTTACGTCAACAACTCACAAAACCCTCAGAGGGCCCAGAGGCGGCATCATCCTCACAAACGACGAAGAAATCGCAAAAAAAGTCAATAAAGCAATCTTCCCCGGCATACAGGGCGGTCCCCTTATGCACATCATTGCCGCAAAAGCAATCTGCTTCGGCGAGGCACTCAAGCCCGAGTTTAAAGAATATGGCAAAAAGGTTGTTTCAAACTGCAAGGCTCTTGAAAATGCACTTATTGCACAGGGTGTTGACATCGTTTCGGGCGGCTCTGATAACCACCTGCTTCTTCTTGATTTGAGAAGCCTCGGCATCACAGGTAAGGAGCTTGAACGCAGACTTGATGAGGTTCATATAACAGTCAACAAAAACGCTATCCCCAACGACCCCGAAAAGCCCTTTGTTACAAGCGGTGTCAGAATCGGCACGGCAGCTGTTACCTCAAGAGGCTTCGAGGCACAGGATATGATTGATATCGCAGAATATATCAAGCTTGCCGCAACAGATTTCGAGAACAGCGCAGATTATATCCGTGAAAATGTTGCAAGAATCTGTGCAAAATACCCCTTGTATAAATAATTTTTGAACTTCAACCCGACGTCAGAACGACGTCGGGTTTTTTAGTGTCAAGCTTCGGGGCTTGTGACCGGATAATTCCGAATTTCGATTTTCGCATTAAATGGTCACCTGACCGTCAAGTGTTACAAAACAGGGTGAAATTATTACAAATTTTTGTCAACTATTGCAAAATCACATTGTTTGTGTTACCCTGTTAATACAGTACACAATAATAATAAGGAGTGATACTATGAAAAAGTTTTTAAGCGTTATTTTATCGGTTATTTTATTATGCTCGATAATGATGCCTGTTACTGTTTTCGCTGAAAACGGTCCGTATCCTAACGACTTTGAAAACATGACCGAGGAAGAAATCCTCAACGGCGATTTTCAGATGTCCACAATAGGTGTTCTGATTATGCCTACCGAAGAAGATATTTTGAGTGGCGATTTTTATTTGCCCGAGATTTATTACGTTTATCCCGAGATTGAAGGCTTTGGTGTTCCCTCATCCTTCGGCACAATCAGCTACAATCAAGAGAAAAACACCCTTACACTCAAAAATTTCAGAAACCAGAATGCGGTTCTTGTAACTCTTGGTATGGGTGACGATTTCAAAATCAAGCTCTCGGGCTACAACGAAATTATGCATCTGTCCTCCAGCGGTATGAAATGGGGCGGCGCTGTAACCCTCACGGGCACAGGCGAGCTCGTTGTAAACAAGCTCAAAAATTACCCCGCAGCGGTTGAAATAAGTGCAGACGACACAGCAGCGTTCTTTAAGGCTGAAAAAGACGTTAACCTCAAGCTTTATTCAGACGTTGAATACGATGGTGCGGCTATTGCGGTTTATGGCTCAACCATCACAGACACCTCAAAGCTCATTCAGCTTGAGGGTAAGGTTAAAGCCGGTGGCGCTATTATTACAGCGCCTTATACAGTAAATGTTTATGAGCAGGTCGAAGCATACGACCTTTTCTGGGACACATACGACTACCTCGACGCTGTTTTTACTAAGGATGGTGTTACATACGCAGGTGTTGAGGACTATGACTACGAAACATATGAGCCCAACGGCAAGTATTTCCTCTTCTCTGTAGTTTACGACGGAACTCTTGGTAGATACGTGGGTACCCCTGTTTCCGAAGAATCCATTGACCCTGCAAAAGCGGGCTACACAGTTAAAATGAACGGCGCTATTCCCGCATATATGGAAAATGTTTTCATCCCCTCAGAAAAAATGGCGTATGATATCGCCCTCGATGAAAACGGCAAGAAATACGGCTTTGAGGAAATCGGCTACTACAATGAGGAAACCGGCGAGATAGATTACGAGTACACAGTCTATGAAATGATTGAGCACCCCACATACGGCTACATCGCAAAAGAGGTTCCCAACAAATATGACCTTGCAGGTCTTACAGCACAGAAAATCGGCGAAAAAGAGTATATGGATGCCTACACCGTACAGACTCTTACTATGAACAACGGCGGTTCAGTTCTTCCTAAGGCTGTTAAGCTTCTCAGCGCAACAAACGTTGAAGACGGTATTGAAATTACATGGCAGGCTTCAACACGTGCAACAAAATACAAAATCTACAGAAAAGGCCCCAACGATAAAAGCTGGGTGGGTCTTGATACAGTCGATGGTTCAAAAACCTCTTATGTTGACGAATCCGCAAAGAGCGGTGTTAAATATTCATACACCGTTAGAGCATGCAACATTGTTGGCTGGGGCTCTTATGACAAAACAGGTCTCACAAAAACACATCTTGCTGAACCCGATTTTGAATTGAAGACAACAACAAGCGGTATTAAGATTTCCTGGAAAAAGGTTGCAAGTGCTACCGAATACAAGGTTTACAGAAAAGCCGCAGGCGAGTCTAAATGGACTACTCTTAAAACAACAACCTCCACATCCTTTACAGATAAAACCGCAAAGAACGGCAAAACATATACCTATGGTGTAAAGGCTCTTAAGGGTAAAGTTGCAAGCTCTTATGACACAGAAAAAATTACATTTGTTTCCACACCCAAGCTCGCTTCTGCAAAGAACGCAACAGACGGTGTTGAAATTAAATGGAATGCTGTTTCAGGTGCAACAAAATACAGAGTTTACAGAAAAGCATCCGGTGAAAAGAGCTGGACCAAGCTTGCAGACACAACAAAGCTCGCTTACACAGACAAAACAGCAAAGAGCGGCAAGACTTATTCTTACACAGTAAAGGCATATAAGGATTCTGCAGCAAGTGCTGTTAACTCAACCGGTCTTTCTGTGAAATATCTTGCAGCACCTACCGCAAAGTTATCAAACGAGGCTTCAGGCGTTAAAATCTCCTGGGGTAAAGTCAGCGGTGCAAAGGAATACAAGGTTTACAGAAAAGCATCCGGCGAAAAGAGCTGGACTGCTCTCAAGGTAACAACAGGTACATCTTACACAGATAAAACAGCAAAGAGCGGCAAGACATACACCTATACAGTAAAAGCTCTTAACGGCAAAGCTGCCAGTGTAACCAAAAACGTTAAAACTGTGTTTGTTGCAACACCCAAGCTTTCAAAAACAGAAAACACAGGTGGCGGTATCAAGATTTCCTGGGGCAAGGTTTCGGGCGCAACAAAATACAGAGTTTACAGAAAAGCATCAGGCGAAACAAGCTGGTCAAAGCTTGCCGATACAACAAAAACATCTTTTGAAGATACCTCTGTAGCAGAGGGTAAGGTTTATACATACACAGTAAGGGCATATAAGGACAGCTACGGCAGCAGCTATAACAAAACAGGTCTCAGCCGCAGATATGTTAAAACCTATGCACTCTATACACCTAGTAACGAAAAGGATGGCATTCTCCTTCGTTTTGACCCCTCCAAAAAAGCCGATAAATACTACATTTACAGAGAAGTTAAAGGCACAGATACCAAAAAGCAGATTGCTGTGCTTGACCCCGCTGATTTAGAAAAAGATCAATACGGCGTGTTTATGTACGTTGATAAAACGGCAAAAGAAGGCGAAACCTACATATACTATCTCAGGGCAAGCTATAAGGGAACCTTTGGTGATATGAATTGGTCAACTCAAAGATATATATTCAGACTTGCTCCTGTGGATGTTGTTTCTGTTAAAGAAACCTCTGACGGTGTAAAGATTTCATGGGAAAAATCTCAGCATGCACAGTGCTATGCTGTTTATAGAAAGGTAGAAGGCGTTGACGAATATTTCAAAAGCTTTCGTTTTATAGATGACGGAAAAACATCTACCATAGACAGTAGCGTGGAATCAGGGAAAAAATACACCTATGCAGTTGTTGCATGGCGTGACGCAAATCATACTGACGATGGTCTGGCTTGTTTGGGAAACAGCAAAACAATAAAAGTAAAATAAAACCATAAACTAATCCCCCGATGAATTTCATCGGGGGATTTCATTATTTATTAACTGTTTCTTTCTCAGTTGTTTCGACTTCGTCCTTGTCTTTTTTGCGCTCAAATTTTCTGTAGTTGATTTTGCCGATTTTTGTTGTGGGCAACGCATCGGTGTATTCAATTTCCTTGAGCTGAGCGTTCTTGGCAAGGTGCTCCTTGCAGAAATCCTTGATTTCTTTTTCGATTTCTGCGGTGCGCTGAACACCATTTTTAAGAACGATAACCGCCTTGGGTGCTTCCTGACGAACCTTGTCCTTGATGCCGACAACAACGCTTGATGCAACGTATTTGCATTTGTTGATGATGTTTTCAAGCTCTGTGGGGTAAATGTTGTAGCCGTTTGAGATAATCATTCGCTTGAGTCTTGATGTGAAGTGAAGAACACCGTCATCAAGATAACCAAGGTCACCTGTGTGGAGCCATTGAGTGCCGTCGCTGTGCATTCTGAGGGCGTTTTCGGTTTCTTCTTTTTCGTTGACGTAGCCAAGCATAACCGTGGGGCCGTTAACGCAGATTTCACCGATTTCACCATCGGGCAGAACCTCGTTTGTTGCGGGGTCGCAGACTCTTATCATTGTGTCGGGGTTGGGGATGCCGATGTTGTCAATATCCTCAGCACCGTAGGCTGTGGCGGTAAAGAATGCGGTAGCCTCTGAAAGACCGTAGCCGATTCTGATGTGTGTTGAAGAGCCGCATGCTCTGAAATATTCAAGAACCTTTTCTTTGAGGTCTGTGGGGAGGTAGTCGCCACCGCTGAGAATAACCTTAACGCTTTTGAAGCTGTCGGGACCAAGGCTCTTGTTATTTGTAATAGCCTTGAGCATTGTGGGAACAGCGGGGAGAATTGTGGGCTGCTTCTTCTGAATTGTTTCGTTAAGCTTTTTAATGTCAATTTTAGGGATGAGAATGCATTTCATACCAAGCATAAGGGGAGCGTGGATTGCAACGCAAAGACCGAATCCGTGGAAAATGGGGAGGGCAGAAAGCATTGATGCACCGGGTCTTGCCTCGGGGCATACGGAATAGCACTGTGTGGCAAGAGCGTTAAAGCAAAGGTTAGAAAGAACAATGCCCTTTGACTTACCTGTTGTGCCGCCGCTGTAAATAAGAACTGCGGGGTCGTCCTTGCTTCTTTTTGCCGAGGGGCAGGTTCCGCTGAAGCCTGCGATGAAATCCTTCCAACGGATAGCGTCAGAGTCATATTTCATTTGTTTTCTGCTCTTGAGGTTGTATGCCATTCTGAGAAGCGGCTTCATGCTTGTGCTCACATCAATAACAACAACAGTTTCGACGCCGACCTGTTTTACGTTGGCATAGGATGCGTCGGTTGTGAAAATTATTGTGGATTCTGTAACATCAACAGCATTTTTGATTTCCTGAATATCGCTGAGGGGGTGGATGATGTTGCAAACAGCACCGATTTTGTTAACAGCATAAACAAGGAAAATTGCTTCGGGGATGTTGGGCATACAGATTGTAACACTTTCGTTTTCAACGATACCCTGTTTTAAAAGAGCCTGTGCCACAATGTTAACACGCTTGTCAAACTCTTTGAAAGAATACTCAACATCAAAAAATTCAAGAGCGGGCAGGGTGGGATGCTCTGCGGCAACCTGTGTGAACATGTCGTAAATTGAGCCGTCAAGGTATTGAACGTGCTCGGGCATTGTGCCGTAATGCTTCAACCAGGTTTTTTCGTTTTCTGGAACGTCTATGAGCTTTATGGGCTTCATAGTAGAAAAATAATTGCAAGGTTTACCCATTTTATCCTCCGTGCTTAACAGCAAAAAAATTAGTGGCTACACCACCATTAAAATAGAAACTATGATGATGATATCGGTTTTTTCCGACAAAGTCAAGCAATTTTGTAAAAAAACTCGCCAAAAGCGAAACATTAAACACTTGTTTAATATCGTGTTGTATTTTAAAAGGAAAAAGAAAAATAATTATACTGTTGCAGAGCATTCTTATTTATGGTATATTTTTAAAGAACTTTAATTCGGGAGATGAGAACGTGAAAAAGGCAATAATTTCGCTTATGCTTGTTTTGTCGATAGTTTTTTTGTGCTCCTGCACGGCAACAATAGACAGAAAAGAGCCGTCCTCCGAGTCTACAACCATTATAGAATACAAAACCCTACCCCACGAAACCCAGAGTGCCATTGTGGGTGAAAAGCCAACCGTTAATGTGCCCGCCTCTAGTGAGAGTGAAAGCACATCAGCCCCAAACACCACAGCCCCCACAACAACCGAACCACAAGTAGCTCCCGCAACAGAAGTGGAAACAGGCGAAATTACCGAGCCGCCCACAACGCAGAGAAAGCCCGAAAAAACGGGCGAAATGGAATTTTCTGACAACCCCGAGAATAAATATATAAACGCCGTAGTCACAAAATACGGCACAGACCCCAAAAAGATGGTTGCTTTTTACACCGTGCCTGATGGCAACGGCAACATTGTGCTTGAATTCGACGGAACAAAAGACGAAAATGGCAGATTAATCAGAAATAAAGATACTCTTGTCGCCATTTACACCATCGACAAAGAGCTTAACAGCAAACGAGCCAGCAAGGATAAATCCCTTAACGAATATCCCTATGGCGAAATGATGGTAATTTTTCTCACAACCACAACCCACATAATGCCCGAATTTGAGGCAGAATTAAACGGATAAAGGGGAATATATTTGTTGACAGAGCATAGTTTATATGTTAGAATACCCCTTGCCGTCTGGGAAACAGGACGCAACGGCTGAGTGATATGTAAAAACTGATTGATAAAGAAAAACCTCGTCACTATTCACTCTTACTTCTTAACTAAATATGATATGCGGGGATGGCGGAACTGGCAGACGCGTATGATTCAGGTTCATATGAACGTAAGTTCTTGAGGGTTCAAGTCCCTTTTCCCGCACCATCGCTCAAAGCCTTATATATCAAGGCTTTGGGCATTTTTTATTGAGATAAGAAAAATTCAAATATTTACTTTTTTAGAAAATTCAAGCATATGTGTTAAACTTGAAAACCAATCTTTTTGTGTGCTATAATTAGTTGTATTAAGATTTATTTTTGCTGAAATAAAAAATGTTTACAACTCACAATCCACGAATCGCAGATAAATTCCACTAATGATGTGTTGAAAAGCATATCTCTTTGTTAGAGAATATAATCGAAGAAAACAGCAAAGGAGTGTGTTTTATGGAAAAGAAAACTATGGGTTCTTTTATGGCAGCATTAAGAAAGGCCAACGGATTAACTCAACAGCAAGTTGCTGACAAATTAAATGTGTCAAACAAAACAATCAGCAAATGGGAGTGTAATGAAGGTTATCCTGAAATAACAATACTTCCCGTGATAGCGGAATTATATTCTGTTTCAGTTGATGAACTTTTACGTGGAGAGCGGATAATAAAAGCCTCTTCCGCCGAAAGCATAGATAGTAAAAGCGAAGAAAGAGTTAAGTATTTAGTCGAAAAAACAATGATTAAATTTACAAATAATTCTATTGTTTCAATTGTTTTGGGTGCCGTAGCTCTCGTGTTAGCATATACCATATGTGATATTGTTTATAATTACAATGTTTTATGGATTGGATATATGATTGTGTTGCTCTTGTGCGGTGTTTCAATTGCTGTCACTCTGGTTGCTTTTAATAATTTTACATCCAGCTTACATAATGAAGATATTATTGAAAAAGAAACGATACAAGGCAATACACAAAAATGTATAAAATACATTACCGTTGTCAATTTTTTAGCAATAGTAACTTTGTTAGGTCTTATATGCGATGTTCTTTTTGATGCTCCGTCTTTCCTTTTTGCCGCATTACCCGCAACAACTGTTGTTGGTGGCATAATTGCATATTTAATTCGTTCGTTTTTATACAAAAAATTTGAGGTTGTAGAGACAAGTCTTTCACCTGAACAAAAAATTTATCGAAGAAAGCATATTAAAGTTACCTCGATTGTTCTTACTGTTGTTGTTTCAGCTACTTTTCTTCTTCCCTTTATCTTTGCGTGGCACGAGACCTCAGAGTACACCATTTACAGTTTTCCTGAAGGTGTAGGCTATCAGTATGACTCTGAACAGGAAGCAGAAATGGAGTACTACAAACTTAAGGAATATGTAACCGGTAAAAAGACATTGTATTATGTCACTTATGAAGATTACGCAGAAGAAACGGACGAATACATTTTATATGTTGAGCCATTGCAAGATATTTTCGAATATAGCGAAAGCGGTTATAATATGGTAGAAACAAAGCTTGCAGAAGAGGAAGAACTTCGTTTTAAAAATCTTGAAGACGCAGAAAAATTCAAAGCAGAAAATGTCTGCGATGACGAGAACACACACAACATCCAGCAAAGAAATCTTATCTTTAACGATGAAACCCTGTCAGTTAGCTATCAATCGGGAACAAGCAATTTTTATAGCGGTGTTAGTGATATTATGCCCGTATTTATAATAATCGGATCTTGCGTTTTTATTATTGTATTTATTGCTTCGTTTGCAATATATTTCAAAAACAAGAAAAACATATAATAATGTTACTCTTATCAAACAAACCCTAAACAAATAGCTAATATAACACACAAATCACCACAGGAACTGTTTTTGCAGTTTCTGTGTTTTATAAGCAGTGAATTTCATTTTAAGTGGGTTCGGGCTTCTGCCCGTAACTGCGGTGGTTGGACAGCCGACTGCTCAGCTTGCCCCGGCTAAAGCGGGGCGTTTTAGTCTGACTTTTTTGTTTATTGTTGTGCCTTTTTTAACATATGGGCAAAGAAAGAAAAAAGAGAAAGTGTAGGGGTTTCTCCATACTTCCTCTATAAAACTTAACATAATATTTTAGCCCCGTTGAGATTGCAGCTTTACTGCTTTCCCAACGGGGAATTTTTCATTTATATTATATTTGCATAGGTTGTATTAACAATTAATTCTTTTGGTTATTCTTTTCAGTTAATCTCTTTATTTCCTTATCAAAATCGGAAGATATAATCTGTGTGCGATTGAAAATATCGTACTCTGCAAAAGCGTGTTGCTCAGCAGTCTTATGAGATATTCTTCCTTTATCAGGTAAAATATCATATTTTCTGAACTCAAGGAACTCGTTCACACTCTCGGCAAACTGTTCCATTGTGAAAGTGTTTTCACGCTCTATAAGGTCTTCAATATAATCAAAGTAACCTGTAACAGTACGCTCTAACTGTCTTATTTGTTTTTCATCAAGGTAATTCTTGGCTATGGTGACATCAGATTTCAATATTCTGCCATCCGGAGCATTTTTCCAAGTGATAAGCCCCATATTTTCTTTGGTATGGTCGGCTGAACTATATACGATTTCTGCACCTGTTTT
>JAZRPC010000118.1:0-5663 GCA_045649005.1 Acutalibacteraceae bacterium | reverse complement strand
GAATATGAAGATGGTTAAAAAGATTTGCGAAAGCGGTGTGCTTGGTAAAATCTATTATATCCAGACAGGTGGCGGCAGAAGAATGGGTATTCCTACACCATTCGGCACATCCTTCATTCAGGAGGATACTGCAGGTCTCGGTGCTCTCGGTGATATTGGTTGCTATTCTCTTGATATGGTTCTTAATGCAATCGGCTATCCCAAGCCCTTAACTGTTACAGGTTTCAAAGCAGGTATTTTCGGTAAAAAGCCCGAGTATTTACAGAAACCCGAATACACAGAGGTTTTCGGTGTTGATGACTTCGCTGCTGCATACGTTCGTCTGGAGGGCGACATTGTTCTCGACTTCCGTATTGCATGGGCAATGCATTGCGACACACCCGGTGACACAATCATTATGGGTACCGAAGGCGGTCTCAGAATCCCATCAACAGAATGCTGGAACGGTTCAATCGGCGGTCCTATGACAATTTACCATAACATTGCCGGTGAATGTGTTGAAACCGTTATCCCCGAATGCACCAACGACGGCGACAACTTCGACAAAAAGATTCGTTCCTTTATCGATGCTATTGAATTCAACCTTCCCTCACCCGTACCTTCAAGCCAGATTATTTACAATCAGGCTATTATTGACGGTATCGCTCGTTCATCCGACCTTGGCAGAGAAGTTGAAATTCAGATTCCTGAGTATTAATTTTTACAAAGCAAACCCCGAAGCGTAAATGAGCAGGGTTACTAAGGACAGAAAAACAGTCTGGTGGAAGACACTTAAAAAAGTGTTCTTCCACTTTTCTTTTTATAAAAAAAGACACTTTCGGTCTGAAAGTGTCATAGTGGGTTATATACTTTAAGAACAATTATTATATTCTGAAATAAGTTTTTTCGGTTAGTATAAGTGATATTGCAAATTAAAATTTGCAGTTATATTTTTGATAAATCAAAAGTGATATTGAAGCCTTGCGGCTTCAGTGTTATTTTATTCGCATAAAACTGTCCGAAGAACAATAACACTGTGCAAAGCACAATAGAACTGCGAAGCAATACAACTCGCCGTAAGGCGAATAGAACTGCCGAGTGTCCTTAGGAACACTCGGCTAACGCTTCGGGGTTGTTTTTTAATTCAAATCAAGGGGCGAAACTCTGTCTTCTTCAAGAGTTATAATAGATTTGCCATAGATAGCTTCCTGAAGATTTTTAGCCGCCAAGGGGTAATCGACCGCCCAATACCAAACTGAACCGGAATGAGCCTCACGTGAGCTTTCATCGGGCATAAGAACCTGGTTAACAGAGAAGTTAGCCCATCCGCCGATAACCGCTTTTGTTGCAAGAGAAGCTACCTCTGTCTCAGTGTAGCTTGTCTCCAGATATGGCATAAAGGTTTTGATATAACCCATTATCTCGGTAGTTTTGATTGTAGCAGCCTTCTGCAAAAGACCCGTCATAACCTGCCTTTGGCGCCTTGTTCTGCTAACGTCACCATCGGAGTCGCACTTACGGCTACGACAGAAACCGAGAGCCTCGTCACCGTTGAGTGTTACTGCTGAGCCCGCCTCAACAGAGAATCCATAGCATTTATTGATATAGTCAGCCTCGTATTGCTGAACCGGAACAGTTACACCGCCCAACTTATCAATAACCGCTTTAAAAAATGCAAAGTTAATCATTGCGTAGCCGTCTATTCGGATTTTGAAATGATTCTGTAATGTGTTTATAAGGTTATTGATTCCGTAAAACGGGAATGCAGAGTTGATTTTGTTAAATGAACCCTCACCGCTTGGTGACTCAAGATATGCGAAGCTGTCACGCATAATAGATGTCATTGTGATTGTTCCCTTTTCGGTGTTTATTGACATAAGAATCATTGAGTCTGTAAGACCCGAAATTGTGTTCTTATTTCTGGTGTCAACACCGATACAAAGAACGTTGATAACGTTATTACTGTACATAAGCTCTGCGCCGTTTGTTGCCCATTGCTTAATGCTTTCTTTGAACTCTGTTGCATTACCCTCAAAGATCTCATCAAATTCGGGGTCATCTGCCAAAGCCTCGGGCTGAGTTTCGTCGTCAAAGTCATATACCATTGTATCTACAACGTCAGGGGGTGCATCTTTTATACCCTTCCACCAGTTGTAGCCAACTGCAAAAAGAACTATGCAACCAACAAGAAGAAAGCAAAGAACCGCAAGAAGAATCTTCTTGCCTTTTTTATTACCTTTTTTTTCTTTTGCCATTTATAATTACTCCTTAGTAATTTATTTCATGCCATTGAAGGCAGTCTGAACAGCCTCCTCTGACATATCGCATTCCATTTCATAAATAGGAATATTTGTCAAAACAAGGTTCAGCGTTTCAAGCATATCATCCATCAGTGCTTTGTCATATGGGCGAACAGTCTGGTCAAGGAACTGCTTCAATGCCTTTATGCCGGGGATTCTTTTAATTTTATTTTCAGCTCCCCTTGAAAGAAAGCATATACCTGCAATCGGTACACCGATATTTACGCTTTCATCTGTTTTACCGCTCCAGGGAGTTCCGTAAGCATAAAAAACGCCGTCAACAAGTCTTATTGCGGGCTTGTCGTCGTTTATTATTCTTGAGCCGGGTAAATACTTTAACCATAGATGCGTATGTGTGGATTTACCCGTACCCGAGCGGGCAGAAAACAAATATGCCTTGCCGCCGTATTCAACACAGGAAGCGTGCAGCATCAAGCCGTTGTATTTTGCCAGCTGCTCATAGAAAAAGCCACCGCTCCAAAGATATTCGCACTCACCAAGAGTGAGGTGGGGCGACTCCTTCTGCCTGTCCTCATAGTATTTTTCGCTAACGGTAAAAACAATATCAGCCTCATCATCACCGCTATACAAATACGGCTCAACACGTGATAAAAGCAAATCGTTTTTTATATTGATATCTACTGTTAAATCTGCTACTTTAAGTTTCAAAATGCAACCTCACTCAACAATGCCATAGGCTTTCAGTTTAGCGAGAAATTTATCTAAATCGCTTTTAATAACCTCTGTTTCGGCATCATACTCCGCCTTAACAGCAGAAACGATATCATCATAAGCCATGCCCTTTTCAAGACATTTCCAGATAACCTCAGCAGGACCGTTAAGCGAAATTATTCCGTTAAGCTTTTTTGCCGCCTCGCCAACCGGCACAACAACCGGCTGACCTGCGATTATTTTATAAATAAAATTTTCATTAATTTTCATATTAACATCCAATCAGTCGTTACAATCGGGGCAAGAACAAAGAACTGTTCCGTCCTCGAAAATATAGTAATAGTAATCGTGTTCATCATCATCAAAGGGGCATACGGGGATTTCATAGTTGGCAAGGTAACTGTAAAACTTAACATCTTTAAGCTTTTTCTTTTTGAGGAATGTTCCGTATTGGCAACCATCATTATATTCAGGTGCAACGTTAATATCACGATAACCCCCTCTGAGGTCGCCGAGTGTGAATGCAAGCTTGCCGGGAATTTCCTGGTCTTCTATAAGAACGAAACACTCTTTTCCAACGAATGCATCATCATTATTGCCTGTTTTACCGTCGCCGGGATAGGTCGTTTTATGGTCTGCCTGAATTTTATTAAAATAAATTTTAGGCTGACTTTTGCCATTGTCCATCATACCGGTCATTGCTTCCTGGAAAGTGCTTTTAATAACAACCTTCTGGTTGTTGCAATCCTTCACCTTTTGCATTTTAATGCCGCCTGTGAATATCGGCACACCAATTGCAACAAGAATACCCAACACAAGAACAACTATAAGCACCTCAACGAAGGTGTAGCCTTTTTTTGAAGTTAAAAATCTATACATTGCAACATCACCTCATTACATATATGATGATTATAACACACTACTTTATTAAAATCAATAACAACAAATAACAGTAAACAAAAGAAACTCCCGGAATACACCGGGAGTTAAATAACATTTTATGAACCGTGAACTTCCTTTGAACCATCTTTGTCGCAAACAGTTGTAATTTTGTAGCCCTCTTCATCAACACTGAAATTAGTTTCTGTAATGGTGACAACAATTGTGTTGCCGGCAACAGGGCAGAAAGGAGGCTCCTGGAAAAGGCTATCCAATGTGTCGGAATCGAGTGTGGCACCTGTGCTGGTAGTCCATTCACCGTTTTCTGCTTCGTCGTTTGTGGTAATTGTGTAAACGTCACCTGTTTTGAGCTTAAACACGCCGCCCATTTCAGCATTGCTAAGCTGCGACTGAATCTCACGCTGGTTGCCGAGACAGGTCTTTTTTCTTGCGTTGGATGTAACTGCCGAATAAATGGGTACAGCAACCGCAACAAGTATAGCCATAATAACAACAACAATCATAAGCTCAACGAGGGTAAAGCCCTTGCGAGATTTTAATAATTTAAACATTTTTAACGCCTCTCCATATTAATTTAAAGTTACGTTTTATTCCCGAACCAATATTACCACATTTATCCGTTTTTGTAAATAGAAATACACTTTTTTTATAATATCAATATAAACAAAAAACCCTCGGATTACTCCGAGGGTCATTGTTAACAATTAACTAAATATTAGTCAGCGTTGTGGCTTTCTTCTGCACCAACACATTCTGTGTCGATCTTGAAGCTCTCTGTTTCGCTACCGGAAAGGTTAGCTTTTGTGATGTTAACCTGGATAACGTTGCCTTCAACGGGGCAGTAAGGAACTTCCTGGAAGAGTTCAGCGATAACTGCTGTTTCATCGTTACCAGCTACTGAAGCCCAATCGCCGCCGTCGCCTTCACTGTTTGTTGTGAGTGTGTACTTGTCGCCTGCAGCGAGTGTAAGGATACCGCTCATCTGGTTGTTGTTGAACTGAGACTGAATTTCTCTCTGGTTAGCAAGGCAAGTTTTTGTTCTTGCATTCTTTGTAACAGCTGAGTAAATCGGAACTGCAACTGCAACGAGGATAGCCATGATAACAACAACGATCATCAATTCAACGAGGGTGAAACCCTTTTTGCTCTTCATAAATTTAAACATTTACGAACAACTCCTTTAAATAAAAAATTTAATTGTATTCAAAGCCGGCCGACAAACCCAAGCGGGAATGTTCCGTACCTTTGTTACGGCTATATAATAGCACATACACCAATTTTTGTAAACACCTTTTTTAGTTTTTGTTTATTTTTGACGATTTGCACAATTACGCCAATATTTTTTGTTCACAATTCCGCACTTTTACGAAAACCGAACGTGAATATTGCGTAACTCCATATAAAAAGACAGAAAACAGAATTGGCTGAAGCGAAACCTACTTATGCCCATTTTGCGAAATTTCCACCACCGTCAGCCGACAAGAAACATCAACCAGTACGTTGACACAGAATTTCACACCACTTAACCTGCCATTTGCCACCTGACCATGAACACCTCTTAATTATATTCATCATTCCCACTTCGATGTATCCACTTTTAATACGCAACCTACCCTACCTCTTCACTATTCACTATTGCTTCTTCACTAAAAAAACTCCCCGGTCGTCTGACCGAGGAGTAAATCTGTTAAAACTAAATTATTTAATTTCAACCTTTGCGCCTGCTTCTTCGAGCTTAGCTTTTGCAGCTTCTGCATCGTCTTTAGAAACAGCTTCTTTGAGTGTTGCGGGAGCGCTGTCAACCTTAGCTTT
>JAZRPC010000117.1:0-22682 GCA_045649005.1 Acutalibacteraceae bacterium | reverse complement strand
GTCAAGATAAATCTTTTTGGCACTGTATCTGCAGGTGTCAACGTGGGGACAATCCACAAGACAACGTGTACCCGCATTTTCGGGAGCGTTTTCGGGAATAAACTGGAAGCGTGAGCCAACCGAAGACACGCTGACAGGCTTCTTGGGAGACATCAGCCACATCATAATATCAAGGTCGTGACAGCATTTTGCAAGAAGCATCGAGGTGTGGCATTTTTTGGAATTGCCCCACTTACCTCTGACAAATGACGTTGAGAGATGGTGGTAGCTGACATTTTCAATGGTCTGAATGTTGATAACGTCACCGATGTCACCGTTTAATATTCTGTTTTTTATTTCAGAATAAAAGGGCGTGTATCTCAAAACGTGGCATATCATAACCTTATTGTTGTTGCGTTTAACAACGTCAATAAGTCTGCCCATTTCTTCATCGTTTACGGCAAAGGGCTTTTCAAGAAGCATATCATAGCCCTTTTCAAGCACGGGGATTGAGGTTTCGACGTGCTGTTCATCCATCGTGCCGTTTATTACGGCATCGGCAAATTTCGGCACCTTTGCAAGCTCCTCTGCATTATAAAAACAGCAAGCATCCGAAAAGCCGAATTTTTCCTGTACCATTTTTCGTCTGTATTCGTCGGGGTCTGCCACACCGACTATTTTCAAATCCTCGGGGTGCTGAAGAGAATAATCAGCATAAGCCATTGCTCTGTGGCCCGCACCAAGAATTATTGCCGTTACCGGTTTTTTTGCCATATTCATCACTCTACTTGGTTAAATCTATTGCCATTACGGCAGTCATTTTTGTATGCAAAAGCATTTTGAAGCCTATTCTGCTATAAAATCTTATGGCGCCGTTATTTTCGCCACCCGCCATAAGCACAACACCGGGAACCTTCATTTCTCTGAGCCTTGAAAGAAGAGTATCAATCATTTTTGTGCCGTAGCCCTGCCCCTGGTATTCATCAAGAATATCTATGTGCAGGTGTGCGGGGTATTTTATGCCGAACACCCTGTAAGGCACGGGGAAACACCAAGCCTCAAGCCCGCTTGATTTTTTCAGCCTCCATATTGCGGGAACGTCGATTTTTCGGTATAAACGCTGATATCGCTTGCAATCGGGCTCGCACAAAACGTAGCCAACGGCTTTGTCGTTATCGTCTGCAAGAACAAAGCAAGTGTCTGTGCACTCACGGATGTAATAGGTTGAATACATCTTCGCAACCCTGTTGCCGATTATGGGCTCCTTTTGGCAAACGGGCCCCGCAGTCATTCTGCAGATATGCTCAACGTCAGCAAGGTCGCTGAGCCTTGCCTGCCTTATTGTTGCCATATCAATTTCTCTCCGAATTGTCTTTTCTTGTAATTCTTTCCCTTGTGCCATCGGGTCTTTGAATAACGGTATTTTCAAGTGTACCTACAAGAGATTCCTTGAAAGCGGCAACGTATGCGGCACGCAACTGCGCCTGCTCTTTCTTTTCTTCTTCTGTAAGACCCTCTGCCCTTGATTTTCTGGCAAGAAAGTTTATTCTGTCTATTTGTTCTTGTGTAACCATTTTTATACCTCTGTTTATTTCAATCAAAGTTATTATATTATATCTGATTTTCTTGTCAAGCGTTTATAAAATAAAAAACTTCTCTCGAAAGAGAAGTTTAATATAACTTTATTAAGCCCATACGGCATAAAGGGTAATATCCTTTTTGGGGGCTATTGTTGCGCCGACCTTAACCTGGGCAGATGTTGCATCTGCGGTGTATGCCCAGCCTGCGAAGGTTGCATTCTTTTTTACGGGGGCAACGTCTGTTACAACCATTTTATCGCCCTCGTTGACGATTTTTTCAATAGGTGCGTTTTCGCCGCCGTTTGCATCGTAAATAACGGTGCATTTTTTGCTGTCGCTGTATTCAACGATGAAGCCCGTTTTACCCTCAAGGTCTGTCTTTTCACCAACACCGAGCTTTCTTGAGCCGTCATTGAGAAGAACCGCTACGTTTTCTTCAGAAAACTTTGTTTCATCCTTGAAAGCATCGCAAACTGCTTTGAGCTCTTCTTCGGTGCCCTGAACACCTGTGAAGTATTTGTCGGAATTTTTAAGAAGCAATGAAAGCATCATCGCTTTATTTTCGCTGTCAACCGTTGCAAGGGAGCCGCCCTTTGCCTCGGCAATAGCCTTAGCCTGAGCATAGGTTACGCTTGCATCAAAAATCTCATATTTGCTGCCGCCGAAGGAAGCTGTGTTTGAGGGCTTCATTTCGTCAACGGAAATTTTGCAGATAAAACCTGTTCTGCTTCTGTTTTCAGAAGCCTTGTAAACGTTACCGTTTTCGGTAAGCACGGCACATTCGTTTTTATCTGTGATAAAATATCTCTGAAGCTCGCCCTGATCTGCAAGAGAAGCTAGTGCTGATATTTCTTCGTCAGTTAAATCACCTGCAAGCACGCCGCCTGCTTTTTTGCAAAGCTCGGCACCGGCTGAGTAACTGACACTTGAATCAAACAATGCATAAACGTTGCCGTTTAACTCGACTGTTGAAGAAGCATCTTCAAGACCGGAAACGGTAGTGCTGTTGTTTTCGTAGCAGGGCCTTGCAACATAATTTATTCTTGCACGCAAGCGGGGTGAGTAGCCTGTGCTTGCGGGGTATTCACAAGCAAGAACCTGGTCTGACATATTGCCCTCGACTGTGTAAATTGTATTTTCATCAACGTCTGTTACGAGACCAACATGGTCGATACAGCCATAAGAGCCTGAACAGGTGCAGGAGAAGATAAGGTCGCCGGGCTCAAGAGCCTTGCCGGCAGAGAACGAGAAGCACTCTGCGCCGACTGCGGGCATTGTTGAATAGTATGAGTTGCCCACACTTGTGAGCTTTGGAAAAACAGAAGCGGGAACGTTGGCAACGTGTGCACACCAAGAAACGAAAACGTTACACCAATAGCTCTGGCTACCGTACCATCTGCCGTATTCGGTAACGTTACCGTAGCCGACTGTGTTGCCCGAGTAATCGTAGGAGCTGTAACCCTCATGGTAGCCTACCTGTGATTTGGCAACGTTGACAATGTCTGTTACCTGGTCACCTGTGAGCTGAACGTTCATAAGGTTTTTGTAATAGCTGCTGTTTTTATAAGAGGATGAGGCGGAGTATTCGAGGCTTTGGGCAGCTGCGCTGACGCTGAAAGCGTAAGCTACTGTGAGCACAACAGCAAGTAAAGCTGCTGAAACTCTTTTAATTCTGCTTTGTGTCATAGAATATTGTTTGCCTTTCGTAATATTTCTGTTAATATTTATGCCAAGGTTGTAACTAATTATTACAACTTTGTAACCTTTTGTAACAACATTTGGCATTATAACACACTTACCCCTCTTTTTCAATGTGCATTTTGCACTATAAACCCCCTTTCTATTTAGTCATTAACACAAATATAAACAAAAAATCCGTAATTTCCGCAAAATTCGATTACAAAATGAAATTTATTGCAACATCCCTTTTTTGCTATATATATAATATAGTATAGCTTTTTTGTCATTTTCACTATAATAATCACTTATTTTTTTACCCTTTACCGATTGAAAACAATTTAATTTATGTTATACTATTTAATGAAATATTCTGTATTGCAAATACAGTTGAAAGGATGATAATAACTATGGCAGAGAACAGATTTCTCGGCGAATATCCCGTAATCGGTATTCGTCCCATTATCGACGGCAGACGTGGCCCCCTCAAGGTTCGTGAGTCTCTTGAAGAGCAGACAATGAACATGGCTAAAGCTGCAGCCGAGCTTTTCACAAGCAATCTTAAATATTCAAACGGCGAGCCCGTTAAGGTTGTTATCGCTGACACAACCATCGGCAGAGTTGCAGAAGCTGCTGCTTGCGCTGAAAAATTCCGCAAGGAAGGGGTTATGATTACTCTTTCTGTTACACCCTGCTGGTGCTACGGCTCCGAAACAATGGATATGGACCCCTCAACAATCAAGGGTGTATGGGGCTTCAACGCAACTGAGCGCCCCGGTGCTGTTTACCTTGCAGCAGTTCTTGCCGCACACGCTCAGAAGGGTCTCCCCGCATTCGGTATCTACGGCAAAGACGTTCAGGATGCTGACGACACAACAATGCCCGAGGACGTTAAAGAAAAACTCCTCCGCTTTGCAAGAAGTGCCGTTGCTGTTGCAACAATGAAGGGCAAGTCATATCTTCAGATTGGTTCAATCTGCATGGGTATCGCAGGCTCATCAATCGACACAGACTTTTTCGAGGAATATCTCGGTATGCGTGTTGAATCCGTTGACGAGGTTGAAGTTATCCGTCGAATGGAAGAGGGCATCTATGACGAGGCTGAATACCAGAAAGCATACAAATGGGTTAAAGAAAACTGCAAGGTTGGTTTCGACAAAAACCCCGAATTTGTAAGAAAGAGCGACGAGCAGAAGGAAAAAGACTGGGAATTCACAGTTAAAATGATGTGCATCATCAAAGACCTTATGAACGGCAACAAAAACCTCCCCGAAGGCAGAGAGGAAGAAATGGTTGGCCACAACGCTATTGCAGCCGGCTTCCAGGGTCAGAGACAGTGGACAGACTTCTATCCCAACGCTGACTTTGCAGAGGCAATGCTCAACACAAGCTACGACTGGAACGGTGCAAGAGAGCCCTACATCCTCGCAACAGAGAACGACACACTCAACGGTGTCAGCATGCTCTTCATGAAGCTTCTCACAAACAGACCCCAGATGTTCGCAGACGTTCGTACATACTGGAGCCCCGAAGCTGTTAAGAGAGTTACAGGCTATGACCTTGAAGGCAAGGCTAAAGAATCCCAGGGCTTTATTCACCTTATCAACTCCGGCGCTTGCTGCCTTGACGCTTGCGGCGAGGTTAAGGATGAAAACGGCAACGGCATTATCAAGGAATGGTATGACGTAACAGAGGCAGACATCAAGGCTATGAACGATGCAACTGAATGGTGTGCAGCCGACAACGGTTATTTCCGTGGCGGCGGATATTCAAGCCGTTTCCTTACACGTGCAGAAATGCCCGCAACAATGATTCGTCTCAACCTTGTTAAAGGCCTTGGACCAACAGTTCAGATTTGCGAAGGTTACACAGTAGCTCTTCCCGATGAAGTTTCTGACAAAATCTGGAAGAGAACAGACTACACATGGCCTTGCACATGGTTCGCTCCCACTCTCACAGGCAAAGGTCCCTTCACCTCTGCTTATGAGGTTATGAACCATTGGGGTGCAAACCACGGCGCAATTTCCTACGGTCACATCGGTGCAGATATTATCACTCTCTGCTCCATGCTCAGAATCCCCGTTTCAATGCACAACGTTGACGAAAGCAAAATCTTCCGTCCCGCTTGCTGGAACGCATTCGGCACACAGGAGCTTGAAAGTGCAGACTTCCGTGCTTGCGACGCTTACGGTCCTCTTTATAAATAAGTATTACATAAAAATCCCGTATGGCTTTGCCCAAGTGTTCCTAAGGACAGTTGGGCAGTTTTATTCGCCTTTCGGCGAGTGATATTGCTATGCAGTGATATTTGAACTTCGTTCAAGTTATATTGCCTTCGGCAGTTTAAGGGCGAATAAAATATCACGAAAACCGCAAGGTTTTCATATCACGATTGCGTAAGCTATCATATCACTCTTTGCGTAGCAAAGAATATCACTAAATAAAAAAACTACCCGAAAAATCTCTTCCTCGGGTAGTTTTGTCTTATATCGTTGCAAGCAGGGAGTTTGTGTGCCAAATTCCGTTTTTTCTAAAGAAAACTGTCCTTAGCAACCCTGACCTTCACCATACGGGATTTTTGATGCTTAATTTCTAATTAAAACCAACTGCCGAAGGGGTCTGACGTGCAGTCATCGCATATCCAACCGCTTTCATCCATTATTTCGATTTTTTCGCCACCGAACATAAAGGATTCGCCGCACCATTCACATTCGTGAATGCTGAGAATCAAAAATAGCACAACAGCCGCAACAACACCGGCAATAATACCGATTTTCTTGTTAAATTTTCCCTTCAATTTTGATTGGGCCTGCTGTGCAACGGCACCAATAGGGTTAGAATTCAGCTGAACAGCGGGCTGAGTAGCAGGTGCTTCAACCTTTGTTCCGCAAGCGGGGCAAAAAGTTCCCTCGAATTTCTGACCGCAATTAGGACAGAACATAGCCACATCTCCTTTCTTTTTAATAAACAACATAACGTTGTAGTTTAATTGTCGTAATTTTGAACTTCAATGTAGTAAATACTATCATAAAGCTCTTCCAATACATTGTTATCATCAGAATAAATCCGGAATGAGTAATAATAATTATCTGTATATGTTTCAATTACCAAGCAATCTTCATTATCTGAGCTGTACCAACCCGCCACCATAGGTAAACCATTTGCGAGCCGACCTTTTTCTAATGCATATACATCTTCATCATCAGTAATTTCTTCAAAAAAATCATTCAGAAGCTCTCCGAAATTAGAAAAGCCGTAATCCTTGCAACATTCCTCCCCTATTACTTCAACATCTACTGTTGCATAGATGTCTGAGCTGCTCCACTCATAATAATAATCCGAAATGTCGCTATGTTCTGTATATGTGCCCAAATAGACATCAGTATAGAAACGAAGCGTTTCGCAATCTGTTACAACATCGAAGTAATCCCAATAAGCATCTGTATAGTACGCTGCGTCGTTATCCAGAACCTGCCTTACAATAGAACTATAACAATCCCAACACAAGGGGCCACAATCCGCTACATATTGCCAATCAGGATTACCGTTTCGAGGCTTACCGCAACTTTTGCAGGAATCAGATAAATAAATCGCCAAAACAACTACAGCAACAATAAACACTGATACCGCCGCAATAATAATGGGTTTTTTCTTGCTCTTTTTTGCCTTTTTAGTGGGCAATGAAACAGGTTCTGTTGTAGATTCGTATGTAAGTGCAGCAAAAACAGGTGCTTCTGCAGATTCAACCACAAGGGGCTGAGTGACAGGCACTTTAACAACAGGAGGCTCTGCCTGTTCAACCGGCGGCTCTGTGTTGAGCGGTTGAAGCTGCTCCAGCTTTGTTCCGCATTTTTCGCAGAATTTTGAAGCATCTTTATTTTTAAAACCACATTTTGTACAGAACATATTTGTTCCTCCTTTTCACTCAGCTGTCTTAATCCCAGACTTCATAATCATATCGCCAATAAGTTACTGTTTCGTAGCAAAAAACCTCCATGAAAGTATTTGCCCACTCAAATTTAAGTGTCTCATCAACAGTCATTTCGGAAACATGGCCACAAGCATGTTCATCATATTTTTCGACAAATTCTTCCCATGTAATTCCCTCTGCATCTAAAATAGGGTCATTAACCGAATATACGTAAACATCATATACAGTTTCACTTTCAGTAACTATATTATCAGAATCATAATCTGGTTCATCATAATACCAACCATCTTCTAAAGAGCCATAGCTTACTAAAAGCTCAACCGTATCACCTGAATAAGCATATGATGAGTCTGTCCAACCGCCACGAGCCTCGTTAACAATTTCATCGAAGTCATAGGTGGAAGAATAAACATATGTATGGTAATAATCCACACCGGCATTATCAAGCTTTTCTGTAGCATCATCGTAAGAAAGCCCGTGGATTTCTGAGAAATAAATTGCGGGCTCTTCTACCTCATCAGATGTGTTCTCATTAGCTGCTGGTTCTTGTTTACTATCTTCTTTAGCCGGTTCCTTTTTATCGGGTTTGCTCTCGGTTTTATCAGAATTGTTGTTTTTGTCTTTATCAGCCACAGGCTTCTTCTGTGGTGTAACATCGCTATTTTCTATCTCGACAGATTCGTCAGAAATATCTGAATAATAGCAAAAATGACATATCGGCGCTCTATATTCTCTACCGTGAAACGAAACATCAAATGCTCCACATTGTCTGCATATAACAACAAAATTAAAAATGCTGTTAACAATAAGCAAAAGAGCTACAAATACTATTACTCCCCCGCTAATAATCAAAGGATTTTTTATTGTTTTTGCATCTGAAGATGGCTGTTCACCACCCTGGCCAACAGATTCATTTGTAAATTCTTCAAAAACAGGCTTCTCTGCCGCAGACTCAACCACCGGTTCCTCAAAAACAGGTGCTTCTGCAGATTCAACCACAAGGGGCTGAGTGACAGGCACTTTAACAACAGGAGACTCTGCCTGTTCAACCGGCGGTTCTGTATTGAGCGGTTGAAGCTGCACCAGCTTTGTTCCGCAAGCGGGGCAAAAGACTCCCTGAAATTTTTTGCCACAATTAGGACAGAACATAGTTATATCTCCTTTAATTATTTAACATTACAATGTCTTACACTTATTATTCATAACTATCGTATTCTTCTTGTTCATATTCTTCTAAATATGCACGTTCACATTCCCAACAAAATGCCATATATTCTTTTTCGTTTAACTCCCAATCTGTACGGTATTCTATTCTCCCGCATCTCCAGCAACGATTAATATTACCGCTTTCACAAAGCGAGTAAGTAATAAAACCAACAATAGCTGCAATAACAGCAACAATCACACCAATAATGATTAATTTCTTTTTGCTCTTTTTAACTTTTGGGGGACATAGAGCAACAGCCTGCCCTATGGGTTGAGCAACAGCTATCTTATCTGCAGGCTGTACCTGTTCAAACCCTGCGCCGCATTTTTGACAAAACCTTGCATTATCATTATTTTCGCATCCACATTTTGTACAAAACATATTTTTTCTCCTTATATTAAATCCAAAATTAATATTTACCCCATTCGCAAATAAAATAATTTTCACTCGGGTAAGCTGTAAAATCAATTTCTGCAATAGCGGTATCTTCATAGGTAGTTCCGGGATATACGGAATTGATTGTTATAACAACCTCATCAGTCATAACGGGGCAGCTCAATTCTATGCTCTGAGCCTTGTCAACATCCTCTAACACGTGTGTTTCGCTTGTGCTATCTGCAAATGTGAGCGTTATTTCTTTGGGTCTGCTGTTTTTCAGATAAAGGTCATGTGTTTTCTGATACCCTGCATTTATTGTGATTTCTTCTATTTGATACTTTTCTTCGAAGGTTATTGTTACGGATTCGCCTATGCCTGTTCCTTCACTACCCTCAACCCAGGCAGTTGATGTATCGCCATCAAAAATTCTGTTTGCATAGTGAGTAGTGCTTGCTTCTATCAACACAGACGTTGCTTCGGCAGATTTAGCCGTTACAGCATCAGTAGCGAATTTTTTTGAAATAAAATCCTTCTTCTCCCACACACCGTCTGCATTATCGGGTGAAAAAACAGCATATTCACCATTTCCGCTCTCATCACTCCAATTTTCAAATGACACTTCTTCGCCGTTTGTCCAACTCCATGAGCCGTTTTTAACTAAACCGAAATACACATTATCAAACTGATAGTTATCAATAACGCTATCATGCACAAAGGTATTTTCTTTTAATGATGATATAGTGGCCGGGTAACCGTTCATATCGGCACAGAATTCTTCAACCTCTTCCCAATCGGAAAAATCATCTAAAGAATAAAGATAATACCAATGGCCATCGAGCTGTATGGCATCTGACGGAACATCGGACTTTGAAAATTCACCCTTTGATGAATCCTCTGCAGAATTTTCTTCTGATGAATCATCGGCATTCAAGCCCTTATATTCATCACAGCATTCTTTATTACAGAAAAATTTATCTTTGTAAATATACACAACCCCTACTTCTTTTCCACAGTTAGCGCAATGTTTTAAATTCTTTCCCAGCGGAACAACCTCGAAATATACAATAAAACCAACCGCAAGTGCCGCTACAAGGCAGATAACTATTGCGATAATTGTAATTTTCTTTTTTTTGCTCATTCCAGTTTTGGTGGGCTGTGCCGGTGCAGCATACGTTGGTGGTGTTACGGCAGGTTGATAGACAGGCTGTGCCGTTTGCTGACTCGCAGGAGCCTGACTTAACGCACCACCGCATTTTATACAGAACTTTGAATCATCTGGATTTTGGTGACCGCATTTTGTACAGAACATAATCATTTCTCCTTATTTTTTTACATAGTCATATTAAACCAAATATACAAGTGAAATGCTATTCTCTGACAGAGTACAATACGGCATTTTCTGACAATTTTTTGATTTTTTTGTTGCTCTTATTATTGTTTAGCATATTTCGGCAACTCATTTTTTACACTCTTGACAATTCACAAAAAACAAATTATTCTTTGTTTTGAAGAGATTTGTTGGGGGTTATGGTTTGGAAAGAAAATGTCCTAATTGCGGAAAAGCACTTCCCGAGGAAGCTGCATTTTGCCTTTTTTGCTTCACAGATATTGAAAGCTTTAAAAAGTCAGAGGTGCGCCCTGTTGCAGCTACAAGCAGAAACGGTTCTTGCATTACTGCCTTTTTCGGCATTTTAAAAGCGAGGTTAACAAAAAAATTATTTTGCCGCATTGGTGTTTTTGCGGCTTTTTTGCTTGTTATGGGAATCTGCATTTTTGCTATGAAAACTATAAATTCTCAAGACAGCTTGAAAACAAATCCCGGCACCACAATTCTTAAAGATACCTCTGCCGTTGCCGTTACGAAGGAAAACGGCGAAACAGTAACAAACACCAATGGCGAACAGGTTTTCGACGTTGTTGAGGTCACAAAGGTTGTAACCGTTTCAACTACTGAAAAACAAGGCTTTTTTGATAAAATTTTTAATTCTTCATCCACAGAAAAAGAAAATAGTGGCGATAAAAACAACAGCTCAACTCTTGTGGAAACAACAAAGAAAGAAAGCTTTTTCGACAAGC
Source organism: Acutalibacteraceae bacterium (assembly GCA_045649005.1). GTDB lineage: Bacteria > Bacillota > Clostridia > Oscillospirales > Acutalibacteraceae > DTU089. The sequence continues at coordinate 11,854 of JAZRPC010000117.1, read as the reverse complement.
TTTTCGGGGATGACGATGATGAAACACAGCCTGTAATGAAGCCGTCAACAACCCAACCCGCAACCGAGGGGAACACCGAAACTCAGCCCTCGACAACAACGGGAAACACCGAAACTTTACCCCCCTCAACCCAGGAAAGCACTGCTCCCACAACACCTGAAACAACGGTGGAAAGCACGCCCGCTGAAACCCCAATCAGCGATTTTGAATACAAGCTTTCTGAAAAATACGCCGCAATAAACAAATATAACGGCACCGCAAGCCACGTAACAATTCCCGCAGTTATTGAGGGAAAATACGTAACAGAAATTAATCAGAACGTTTTTCAGAATAACCCACACATTGTAACAGTCACCTTTGCAGACGACAGCAAAAGACCCTATCTGTGGATAAGGTCAAGAGTTTTTACGAGCTGCAAAAATCTCAGAATAATCAATCTGCCGGATACAGACCTTGGAATTTATAATCATTTTGCATACGATTGCCCCTCGATTGAAAAAATCACTACTAAAAACAATCAATACAGATTTGCCGACGGAGGTTTGTATTATTCTGGCAGTAAAGGGTGGGTTATGCGTTATTATTGTCCTGCTTCCCCCACCACATCTTTAAAGCTCCCGGAATGGAGCAACGGCATTGAAGGTGCGTGCAACCTCGGTGATGCAATCAACCTTAAAGAGATTATTTATCACAAAGATGCAAAGCATTTCCCCGATCAATCAATAATGCCCCCAAACCTTGAAAACATCTTTGTTGATGACAACAATCCCAACGCTTACGATATAAACGGAATAGCCTTTTATAAAAGTAGCGGCAACGATAATATCATCTGTTCATATCCACCGCAAAACAAGACTACCGAGCTCACGCTTCCTGAAAACAGTATGGTTTATGGGCAATATGTTAAAAATTCATATTTAAAAACTCTCTATATCCCAAAAACTGTTTTGACAATGTCACCCTCTGACGTTGTAAACGGCAGATGCTTTAAAAACCTCGAAAGCATTTATATACAGGACGGGCATCCTAACCAGAAAACACTTGTAAACGATGCACGTGTTGATAATATTTACATCTATGAATAACGAAAGGGGTTCGTTATGAACAAAAATACCGAAGATTTATTGAATCAGTTGAAGCTTGAAACTTGCTCTTACAGTGAATATTTATGCAATAACGAAGGGTGTTTTCTCAACAACGATATAGCCTCCTTCTGGAAAAGGGTTATTGAAGCAAGCAACATGAAAAAAACCGATATCATCAACAAAGCTGATATCGGCTACACGTTCTTTTATGATATTTTAAAAGGGAAGAAGCACCCTTCACGTGATATGTTGATTAAAATTCTTATTGCTTTATCCTGTGAAATTGATATTTTTCAAGAGGCGTTGCGTATTTACGAATGGGCGGCACTTTACCCGAAAATAAAGCGTGACAGCATAATCATCTATGCAATAAACCACAAATATTCTCTCAGGCAGACTGAAGAGCTAATTCTTGAAAACGGCGAAAAGGCTTTGAAAAACTCATGAGCACATATGAAAAATTCATCAACAATACTCTTGAATCTGAATACGTTTCTGTTGAAGTTTTGAAAAATGAGGATACCTCAAAAATAGAGGTTTTTAAACACAAAAACAGCGATAATAAGCTGGTCAGAATCCTTTCTAAAAACAGGAACGACCATATTTACAGAGAGCTTCGGGGGCAAAATCACGAAAATCTAGCCGCTGTGCTCGAGGTATGCTCCTGCGAGGAGCATCTTCTTGTTATTGAAGACTATGTCCCCGGTGAAGCCCTTTCAGCTATTGTGGAAAAACAGTCACTTTCCGCAAAAACCGTTATTTCTTATATTTTTGACGTTTGCAAGGCCTTGCAGTTTTTACACGAAAAAAGCATAATCCACCGTGATATAAAGCCCGGTAACATCATAATCACACCTCAAAACAAAGCTGTTCTTATTGATTTTTCTGCCGCAAGGCTGATGAACGGCTCCGGTGACAGAGACACCGCAAACCTCGGAACTGTCGGCTATGCCGCCCCCGAGCAATACGGCGTTTCACAATCATCACCGCCCACGGATATCTATGCCCTTGGTGTTATGTTCAACGAAATGCTGACAAAGCAACACCCTTCCGTCACAATCCCCTCGGGTAAAATCGGCAGAATTATCAAAAAATGCACCGATACGCAGATTTCAAAAAGATATCAGACAATCGATGCTTTAGTTAAAGACCTTAAAAAATATCAGATATTCCACAAATGACATCTATGTTAAAAATATAACATAGATTGACAAAATACGACTCTCATTATACAATAAGCCTGTAAATTTGAAATATAAAAATTAGGTAGAGGTGCGATTGACAAGATTAGGCTTCAGAGCTGCGGGGCAAAGAAGAAGCCGAAAGGGGAAATCGCCGAAACAAAAACGCTATGCCCGGATTCGTTTTTGTTGGTTGCTTTGTTAACAGCAAAGTGACTGTCACATTTGTGGAGAGCTATCATTGATTTATAATCATGACTGTTTTTCACAGCCATGATTTTTTGTTTCTTAAAGAAAGGATGGTTTTATGAAAAACCAAAGAAAACGCAGATTTTTCGCTGTGCTTATCGTGTGCATTTTCACATTTGCTCTGGGTACAATGTGTTCCGCAAACGGTGATGCAAAGGCTGACGACGTAGCCCAGCAGACAAATGCTGACAACGTTATCATCACATACGATGAGGATGAAGGCCCTCTTGACCTTGACCTCAACGAGTATGAAGATGCTCTCACTTATTCTGAGCATTATGCAGACAACATAGAAATCGACAAGGATTTTGATGCCCACACAGAAAAGGCTATCGCTACCGTTCAGGGCACTATCCCCGCTTATGCAACCTTCTGGGCACTTCTTGCACCCGTTATTGCTATCGTTCTTGCCCTTATAACAAAAGAGGTTTATTCTTCACTTGTTATCGGTATTATCGTTGGCGGTGCAATTTATGCAAAGGGTAACTTTGAAGGCACTCTTTCCCACGTTGTAAGCGACGGCTTCATTGCAAACATCGCAGACGAATACAATATGGGTATTCTTATTTTCCTCGTTCTTCTCGGCGCACTTGTTGCAATGATGAACAAAGCGGGCGGCTCCGCTGCATTCGGCAGATGGGCAACTGCACACATCAAATCAAGAGTTGGTGCACAGCTTGCAACAATTGCCCTCGGCGTGCTCATTTTTATTGATGACTATTTCAACTGTCTCACAGTTGGCTCAGTTATGCGCCCCGTTACAGACGGCCACAAAATCTCAAGAGCAAAGCTCTCTTACCTTATTGATGCTACTGCAGCCCCCGTTTGCATTATCGCCCCCATTTCTTCCTGGGCAGCAGCCGTTGCAGGCTTTGCAAACAGCGCAGGTGCAGAAAACGGTATCAGCCTTTTCATTCAGGCTATTCCCTACAACTTCTATGCTCTTCTCACAATCGCAATGATGATTTTCCTCGCTGTTACAGGCCTTGACTACGGTCCTATGAAGAAACACGAGAAAAATGCCATTGATACAGGCGACCTTTTCACAAGCGGCACAAAACAGGCTATTGAAGAAATGGAGGTTAACGAAAAAGGCAGAGTTTGTGACCTTATCGTTCCCATCATCATTCTTATCGTTAGCTGTGTTATCGGTATGATTTACTCCGGTGGATTCTTCAGCGGTGAAAGCTTTATTGATGCATTCTCTGCTGCGGATGCTTCTGTTGGCCTTGCTTACGGTGCATTCGTTTCCATTATTCTCACAGTTGTATTCTACCTTTTAAGAAGAGTTCTTACCTTCAAGAGCATTATGGAATCTCTCCCCGAGGGCTTCAAGGCAATGGTTCCCGCAATTATGATTCTTTCTTGCGCTTGGACTCTTAAAGCCATGACAGACTCCCTTGGTGCAAAGATTTTCATTTCTCAGCTTATCGAGGGCAGTGCGGCAGGCTTCCAGGCTCTTCTCCCCGCAATTATCTTCCTTATTGCTGTTGGTCTTTCTTTTGCAACAGGCACATCCTGGGGCACATTTGGTATTCTTATCCCCATCGTGCTCTCAGTATTCGGTGCAGAAGATTCAATTACAATCGTTGCTATTTCTGCTTGTATGGCAGGTGCGGTTTGCGGCGACCACTGCTCACCCATCTCCGACACAACAATCATGGCATCTGCCGGTGCACAGTGTGACCACCTCAACCACGTTTCAACTCAGTTACCCTATGCAATGACTGTTGCAGGCGTTTCTGCTGTTAGCTACGTTATAGCAGGCTTCATTCCCAACTGGATGATTGTTCTCCCGATTTCATTCGTTCTTATGATTGGCACACTCTTTGTTATTAAAGCTGTTACAAAGAAAAAAGCGTAATTTATAAAAAACCGTCTCTCTTTCGAGAGACGGTTTTTTAGATGCCGGTTGCCACCTTCAACTATAAACCTCCTCTCATAAGAGGAGGTTGTTTTATTTGCCTTATTTTTGCATATATGCTATAATATCAACAGATTATTATTCTTTTGGAGATGACCATGAACGAAGCGAGAAAACAAAAAATCCTTGAAAATGTAAAAAAATTTAGAATTAAAAATGTTGTCCTTCTAACTGTTGCGGGTATTATAAATGCTTTTGGTGTTACCGTGTTTTTAAACCCCGTAAAACTTTACGACAGCGGAATTTCGGGAACTTCAATGCTCCTTTCTCAGGTTACGCCCGAGTACCTGACCCTTTCAATTTTTCTTTTGGTTTTAAACATACCCCTGTTTCTTTACGGTCTCAAAAAACAGGGCGTTCATTTCACGGTTTATGCTATATACACCGTCGGAATTTATTCGCTTGTTGCCTGGCTGATAACCGACGTTTTACCAATAGACGTTAACCTTGCTTCTCCCCTTGCGGGAACGGATTTGTTGCTTTGTGCCATTTTCGGCGGTATGATTTCAGGTATCGGAAGCGGTATTGCCATCCGCTACGGCGGTGCAATGGACGGAATTGAGGTTATGGCAGTTGTTTTTGCAAAAAAACTAGGCATAACCGTTGGCACATTCGTTATGATTTACAACGTTGCACTTTACGTTATCTGTGGAATCATAATTGATAGCTGGATTTTGCCTCTTTATTCAATAGTTGCTTATGGTGCAGCTCTTAAAACAGTTGACTTTATTGTTGAGGGTCTTGACCGTGCAAAATGCGCTATGATTGTTACTACAGAGCCTGATGATATATGCTTCATTTTAGGTGAGGTTTTTGAAACGGGAACAACAAAAATTGAGGTTATCGGCGGTTATTCCAACCAGCCCAAAACAATGATTTATTTCATTGTTAACCGTTTTCAGGTTGCAAGGCTGAAAGAAATTGTTCACGAAACCGACCCCCACGCTTTTATCACAATAAGCGAGGTTGCAGATGTGTTTACATCAGAGCATGATAAATAATATAAATGACTCCATAAACATTTTCGAAATGTTTATGGAGTCATTTTTTTATTTCATAAGTGAATTAAGGAAATTAACTGCGGCTCTGATATCCTTTGCAGGGTCGTCGCCAACCTCACGCTCGATTGTCAAGAAACCGTTGTAGCCTATTTCTTCAAGAGCAGCAAGATATTTGGGGAAATCCACGCTACCTTCACCAAGGGGAACCTCAATGAAGGAATCATCTGTTACGATAACATCCTTTTTTATTCCATAAACTATCTCGGGGTCACGGAAGAAAATTTGTTTGCCGTCCTTTGCGTGGGTGTGAACGATGTATTTTTTGAGATTATGTACAGCTCAGGGTCGTCACCTGTTACCATAACAAGGTTTGCGGGGTCAAGGTTCACGCCGACACCTGTTGACTCGAGACTGTCAAGGAAGCCCTTGAGAACTGCACTTGTTTCGGGGCCTGTTTCAACTGCAAAATGAGCATTGATTGAATCCGCATATTCTGCAAGCTCGTGGCAAGCCTCCTGCATAATTTTGTAGCGGTCGTGGTTGGGATCAGATGGAACAACACCGATGTGGGTTGTTACGATATCTGTTTCGAGGTCTTTTGCAAGGTCAAGTATTCTTTTTGATTTTTCAACTCTTTCCTTGTTAAGATCCTTGTGGATAAATCCGCCGCCGCCAAGGTCACCGCAAAGAGCGGAGATAATAAGACCGTTATCCTTTACAAGTTTTAAAAACTCTTTTCTTTTTTCGGGTGAAAGGTTTTCGGGAGCCATCTCGCCATGGGTTGAATAAACCTGGATACCCTGTGCACCGCATTCCGCCGCTTTTTTAACGGAAGTGGGGATGTCTGTTCTGAAGCTGTTGATGATGATACCTATAGGAAATTTTTTCATTTTGAGCACCTCTTGTTTTATTGGTTTTCTTTATTTTCTGTGTTTTCCACAGTGTTCTGCACAGGCTGTACGGGCTGAACAGGTGGCTGTGCATATTGGTTGCTTGTATAGGGGCTGTAGCTCGGCTGAGAGTTGTAGCCCTGAGTATAAGGGCTGTAGCCGTTGTTAATTGGCGGATAAGGGTTTGCATATCCTCCGTTTATCTGCCCATAAAGTGATTCGTATTTTCTCAGCTGTTTTTTATTTTTGCTGTATTTCACAGCTGCAACAATTATAACGATTACAATACCCAATGTGGGTATAAGGGCAAAGCCGTAAATAAACACAGCGGCAATTTTCATAGTTTCTGCATCAATGTTGCTGTATACGCCGTCGTCCGCATTCTTAACTGCTTCGTCGTATGTGATTGCACCTTCAAAGCTATGGTTGACGGTGGGGCTTTCACCCTCAAAGAACGTTCCGTTAACTGTGAAGCTTTTCAAGGTTTCTTCTAAATCCTTTTTATCGAGCACGCCGTCAAACTGCTCGTATGTAACAAAGAAAACGTCTTCCTTAGTGGCAAAAGCGTAGCTGTAAAACTCAAATGGTACCAAATCCTCGGCATCTTCGGTCATACCTACAAAATAATTGCCTCTGAACGCAACAGCCTTCAAGCCGTTTACAGTTTTTTCTTCAGTTTTTGTAATATTTAATGTTACATCTGATTTAAGAGTATATTGGTCGCAGATATAGTTTTCAATAAATGCTGATTTTATATTGTTGAAATCGGCTTTCTGAATACCCTCTGGAGCAATCTCATTCTTTACAACAAGAAAATTAATGAGATTTATATCCTCATCAAAATATATAATTCCGTTGTAGCCTCCCGAAATAACGTAGCCTTCGGGTAAAACGGCATAGACCTTGTCATTCTGAATGATGTCGTTATTGTCGCCCTCTGCCGAAACGCAGACACAGAAAACCGAGAAAGCCAATAATACTGCCAGAAGTGTCAGAGATAATCTTTTAACTGTTTTCATTATTGCTGACCCCCTTGCTGAATATTTTCATTCCCCTGGGGAACAAAGCTTGACGGGTTAACACCCATAGGGGAAGTGTTAGGCATCACATTCGGCTGTGTAACAGGTTGAACCGGAGTCACGGTCGGTGCCTGCTGATAGGGTGCATAGCCATAGTTATTTTGAGGATAACGAGGAATATCAGAAATCTCACCGTAAATAAATTTATATTCACGAAGCTTTTTCTTTGTTTTGCTGTTCATAACAATGAGAATTATCATCGTCACCACAAGCGGTATGAAAAGAAAGAAGCAAATAAACATACAAAGCACTGCACCAAGCATTGTGTCACTTGCCTCGCCGAACATATCTTCATAATACTCGTCAACTGTTCCGAAATCTTCCAAAGCCTCTTCCTGTGAATAGGGAAGCTGTGAAAAATTCTCCTCTGCGAAAGCCGTTACGGTGAAAAGACTCATTATAAGAACGAGCACCAATGCTAAAATCCCGATTTTTCTTTTCATTTTAACGTCCCCCTTTTGTTCCTTTAATTTTGCTCCAATATTCTTTAGCCGCCTGCTCTTGTTTATTATCACCGTATTGGTAATATGTAACGTTTTTAAGAGCATCGGGCAAATATTGCTGTTCGACCCACCTGTTGGGGTAATCGTGCGGGTATTTGTAAAACTGCCCTTTGACCTGTGCGTCGTCACCATCAAAATGCTTATTTTGAAGCTGGCGGGGTATTGAGCCGCTTTTTCCACGCTGAATATCACTCATTGCCGCATTTATTGCGTCGTGTGCCGTGTTTGATTTTGGTGAGTTGCAGACAAGCACAACTGCATCTGCAAGGGGTAGCCTTGCCTCAGGCATACCAACCTGCAGCGCAATATCCGTTGCGGCTTTCACAATCGGCAAAATCATAGGGTATGCAAGACCGACATCCTCTGCGGCACAAACAAGAAGCCTTCGTATTGCCGAGGTCATATCACCCGCCTCAAGAAGCCTTGCAAGGTAATGCAGAGCGGCGTCGGGGTCAGACCCACGCATTGATTTTTGAAAAGCAGAGAGAATGTCGTAATGCTCGTCACCCTCCCTGTCGTATCTGAGAGCACTTTTCTGTGTGAGCTGCTTTGCACTTTCAAGAGTGATTATACGTTTTTCGTTTTCGCCCGGCTTTTTAGCCGCAAGAACACACAGCTCAACAGAATTAAGAGATTTTCTTACATCACCGCCGCATGCTGTGGCAATGTGAAGTGAAACCCCGTCTTCAACAAGAAATTCCTCGCCCTTTTCTTCTGCAAGAAGGTCGAAGCCCCTTTCAACCGCTTTTTTCACTTCATCCGGAGTAACATACTTAAACTCGAAAACCGAGGAACGGCTGAGAATTGCGCTGTAAACGTAAAAATATGGATTTTCTGTTGTTGAAGCGATAAGTGTAATTGACCCGTCTTCAATATACTCAAGAAGAGTCTGCTGTTGCTTTTTGTTAAAATACTGAATCTCATCGAGATACAATAAAATCCCGTTTGGGGCGGTAAATGCGTTAAGGTCGTTCACAATGTCTCTGATATCCTGTGTGCCCGCTGTTGTGCAGTTGAGCTTTCTCAGAGTTCTGTCGGTTTTTTTGGCAATCATTCTTGCAAGGGTTGTTTTGCCTGTGCCCGACGGACCGTAGAATATAAGATTCGGCAATTCACCTGATTCGATGATGTTTCTCAGGGGCTTGCCCTCACCTATAAGGTGCCTCTGACCCACTATATCGTCTAAGCTTTGCGGACGTATTCTGTCCGCAAGTGGCGTATGCATAAAATCACCACTTTCTGTATTTTTTGATTAGAAAAAGAATAAATATACTTCAAATAATGCGGCAATACCTGTTATCAGAATGGATAATGTTCCACATTTGCGGGTCAGATATAATCGCAATCTTTCACCGCTGAAGCCAAGGCCCTTTGCCCTTGTAATTGATTTTTTTATTTTCTCAAAATAGAGAAGCGTTGCCTTCATACCCATAAATATTCTGACACCGTAGGTTATTACATAGCTTAGCACCTGAACGGCTATAGGTACTTCAATATTCTGCATTTCTTCAACAAGCTTTGTTTGCGCTTTTGTAAGCTTCACACTATCGTCGCCGTTAAGATAATTGAATACATTTGTAAGGTATGCGGGGTCCTCCTGAAGGCAGACTTCGTTAGCCTTCACAAGCTCGCCGTTACTGAAAACAGAATACACAAGGCCACCTAACAGAACCATATATAACGCCAACACGATTGCTGCAATTTTATACATTTTTCTGTATAACGCCCAGGTGAGCGGAATCAAAAATGCGGCACCGTTCCAAAGGCTTTTGGGCTTTGCTTTTTCAATGTGCATAAAGCGTACAAGATAATAGTTTTCTTTTTTGCCCACAGCGGCGGCATAGGTAAGAAGCGGCTCACCGTCGATTGTTGCCTCTTGCTCAGCCTTTTTTTCAAAAGAATCGATTATTTCACCTATTTGTGCTGCATTATCTCCACCGAGATTTTCGTTTTCTTCTGCCTGTGAAAAAGCATTTTCTTCTGTAGAAGAATCGGGTGCATCACTGTATTCTTCAACCTCTTTTACGCTTTCAAAATCCTCACCGTGGCGGTCGTGGTTAAAGCATTTTCCGTGAGCCTTCCAGCATTTTCTGTGGTGAGCTGTGCCACACTCGGGGCAGACGACAATATCGTCGTTTTCTGAAAAATGCACGTCACACACGGGACATTTTTTGTTTTTATAAATCATTTTTCGCCTTTCTGTTTTGTGTATATTTTTACATAATAAATATTACAGGATTATTTCGCAAAAAGCAACAAATTTACCATTATTTTTTCAGTTTTTAAAAACTTAATTTTTTTGAACATTCGGGGTGTATTTTGTCGATATTTTTTTGTGTTTTGCTTGAAAAAGTGCACTCTCTATGATATACTGTTATAGAATATATATATAAATATAGATAATACTATATAAATGTGAAAATTTGGGGTGAAAATTTTGGATAGCTTAAAAGATTTGTGGAATTCCGTGTACAGTAACCTTGCAGAAAATCTTTCAAATGCGGTTATGAATGCCTGGATAAATGAGCTTATCCCTCTTTCCTTTGAAAATGCCGATTGCCTTGTTCTTGAGGTTTCAAACGGCTTTAAAAAAGACGTTATTGAAAAACGCTTTTATCAGAATATTAAAAAAGCCTGCGCAGACGTTCTGGGGTTTGAAATAAACGTTGAGCTTGTAGTTAAAGACGAAATAGCAGAAGCTCAGAGTGAAAACGGCTCCTCCGGCTTTGAAGCTAAACGCAACGTGCCCACCTTCGGCAACTTTGTTGAGGGCTCAACAAACCAGTTTGCTTTTGTTGCCGCAAAGGCTGTTGCCGAGAATCCCGGTATGATTCACAACCCACTTTTTATTTACGGCGATTCCGGTCTTGGCAAAACCCACCTTCTCAGATCTATTCACTTCGAAATAGAAAAAAAATTTCCTAATAAAAAAATTATCTTCACCAGCGGTGAAAATTTCCTTAACGAAATTCTTGACCACATTTCGCAAAAGAAGATGACAGATTTCCACGATAAATACAGGCATGCAGACGTTCTTCTTATGGACGATATTCAATTCATCGGCAGAACAGACGTTGCTCAGGAGGAATTTTTCCACACCTTTGAAGCCATTGTCGGCGGCGGTGGTCAGATTGTTCTCACCTCTGACCGTCCCCCGAAGGATATTCCCACTCTTACCGAAAGAATCAAAGGCAGACTTATTCAGGGCCTTCTTGCAGACATTCAGCCCCCACTTCTTGAAACACGAATTGCAATCATCAAAAAGAAGGCTGAAGAGCTTGATATGACAATTCCGGACGATGTTGTAGGGTACATAGCAGAAAGACTCAAGAATAACGTTCGCCAGATTGAAAGCGTTGTTAACAAGCTTTACGCTATCTATTCAATAGAAAACAAGGTTCCCACCATCGGTCAGGCAAACGTAATAATAAAAGATATTATCTATTACGCACAGCCAACAGAGGTAACTATAAACAACATTATAGATAAGGTTGCTTCAAGCTTCGGTGTTTCACCCGATGATATACGCTCAAACAAGAAAAAAGCAGAAATATCAAACGCAAGACAGTTTGCAATGTATATTATGCGAGAGGTTACAGACTTAACTTATGAAGAAATCGGTAACCAGTTTGGCGGTAAAAAGCACTCAACCGTTATTTATTCTATTGAATCCTCAGAAAGCAAAATGGAAGATAACCCACATCTCAAAACCACGGTTTATGACATTATGAAGAGCATTAAAAACGAGAAAAACGATTAATTTCTTCTACATTTTTTAAACAATGTTCAGAAAGTTATAAACATTTTAAACATTGTCTTTTAAACCGTTGTGTTTTAAACATTGGCTGACAATTTGTGAACAGGGTGCAGGTTGAAAGATTTTTCCAATAAACACAAGGCCTCAAGCCATAAACTGACAAATCTACACCGCCTACTGCTACT
>JAZRPC010000116.1:0-15571 GCA_045649005.1 Acutalibacteraceae bacterium | reverse complement strand
GTCCAGTCAAGGGTGATGTTTGAGAAGGGTGCCTGTGTACCCCAGCGAGAAGGTGTATTTACACCGAAAATGAAGGATTCGATGCATTTTTTAACCTGCTTGTAGTCGAGGTTGTCAACCTTAACAAAGGGAGCAAGGTATGTGTCAAATGAAGAGAAAGCCTGAGCACCTGCCCACTCGTTCTGCATAATGCCAAGGAAGTTTACCATCTGGTTGCAAAGTGTTGCAAGGTGGCTTGCGGGAGCAGATGTAATCTTACCGGGAACACCGCCGAGACCTTCCTGGATAAGCTGTTTAAGAGACCAACCTGCACAGTAACCTGTGAGCATTGAAAGGTCATGGATGTGAATGTCGCCGCTACGGTGTGCATTTGCAACCTCTTCGTCATAAACCTCAGAGAGCCAGTAGTTAGCCGTGATAGCACCGGAGTTTGAAAGAATAAGACCGCCGACTGAATAAGTAACTGTTGAGTTCTCTTTTACACGCCAGTCTGTAACCTTAACATAGCTGTCAACAAGATCCTTATAGTCGAGGATTGTTGATTTCATATTACGGATTTTTTCACGGTTTTTTCTGTAAAGAATGTATGCTTTCGCAACATCTGCATAGCCTGCCTGAACAAGAACAGACTCAACGCTGTCCTGAACGTCCTCAACAGCAACGAGGTTGTTGCTGATTTTGGGCTCGAAGTTCGCTGTAACCTTAAGTGCAAGGAAATCGATGATGTTGTCGTTATACTGTTTGTTGCATGCTTCAAATGCTTTTTTGATGGCTACCGCAATTTTGGATATGTCAAAATCTGCTACGTCGCCGTCTCTTTTAATTACCTGATACATAGACTTTCTCCTTCTTTTAATTTCTTTATTTTTTCTGGCATTGACGAAATGCCGACCGATAGAAATAATAGCAGATACACACACTATTGTCAATAGCAAAACACAATATATTGTGTCTGTGTTCGAATTATTTTTCTTGCAAACACAAGATATTGGTGGTTTTTGTGCAAAATATAGCAAATTTGCACATATCCCCACCTGTCTTTTTGTGTATTATTTTGTCGATTATCAAAAACATAAAAAAATACCACAAGATATAGTGGTCAGATACACTATATCTTGTGGTCAACAGCTACATATCAGTCATATTTTTCCATATATGTTATCTGAGAAAATCAGATTCCTCGAAGCTCGGCAGTGGGAATATGCTTTCTTGCCGCCTCCAGCATAAGATACATTTCAGACTTGCTCACACCCTTGCAGGCGCTGTCAATAAGGTTGCCGGAATCAACAAAATTCTGAAGAAAATATTTCTCCGTGCCCTTTATCCACTCCGCCGCTTTTTCAATGCTTTCAACCGTGTGGAAATCGGCAGTTACGGTGGTTCTGAATTCGTAGTCAACGCCACCTTGTTGAAGAAGCCGTATACTCTCCTCAACAGGTGCGATATCAAAATTCTCAACACCAACAGTCTGTGCATATTTTTCGGGGCTGTTTTTTATATCCATCGCCACATAATCTGCAAGCCCAAGCTGAAGAATGCCATCAAGCTTTTCGGGGTAGCAACCGTTTGTATCAAGCTTGACAAGAAAGCCCTTTTCCTTTATCTCGTAAAGAAATCTCTCAATATCCTTTTGCAAAAGAGGTTCGCCGCCTGTTACCGCAACACCGTCTATAACGTTTTTTCGCTTTTCAAGATGCTCAAAAATCTCTTCCTCGCTGAAAAAAACGTCGTTCTGCTCCGTTACAAGCAGCGCATTGTGGCAAAAAGGACAACGAAGATTACAACCCGCCGTGAAAACCGTGCAGGCGGTCTTACCCGGGAAGTCTAAAAGAGTCAGCTTCTGAAATCCTTTGATTATCATTTTTATCACCTATGGGGATTATATATCCACCTTGAGTATTAGTCAACAAAAACCCGTTTTTTTCTTAAAAATAACAATATTTGCAAAAAGCACAATATTTATACAATAATAATACATCGGAACTGTATTTTGTGTATTTACATTTGAAAACATTTGTGTTATAATGCTCTTACATATATTAGATATTTTGGAGGAATTTATCATGAAAACAAGAAAAGCTCTTGCTGTTATGCTTGCAGTTGTTATGCTTGTTGTTCCGTTTGCCGTTTCATCAATGGCTGCTGTTACAATAGCTGACACAGCAACAAAAACAGCTTACACAGACGCTGAATGCTTTAACCCCCAGGGTTTGGTTGTCAACGTTGACGGCACAAGAGTTGCATACACTGCAACCGATGCGAACTTCCGCTTCGTTCCCGCTCTTAACGAATTTCTTTCTGTTAACGACACAGAAGTTTTCGTTTACTACAGAAATGAGCTTGTTGGCAGCGTTGCCATCACAGTTGAGCACACACTCGGCGAGCTCACTTGCATCGACAACGGTCACGGTAAATATTGCCTCGGCTGTGGCGAGCTTTGCGATTTTGAGGAGCACGTTATCAACGAGTGGATCCCCAACGATGACGGCGGAATCTTTGTTATGCAGACACAAACAGGTACCTGCGAAATCTGTGGCGGCACTTTCACAGAAAGCATCCCCGGCTCTGAGCACTTCGCAAACCTCTTCGACTTCGATACAATGACAACATTGGAGAGCACAATCATTGGTTACATTTACCAGATCGCTGTTGGTCTTATCCAGATGCTTGTCGGCATTTATTAATCCAAGGAGGCACTAAACAATGAAAGCAAAAAAACTCATTTCCGCAGTTCTTGTTGTTGCTATGCTTTTCACAATAATGAGCATCAGCGTAAGTGCTGCTTCCCTCACATTTACTGATACAGTAACATACGAAATCACCAGCTTGGCTGAGCTTAACGCTGCAAACTTTGACATCTCCGTTAAGGTTGATGAAAGCAAATATGTTGCTGGCAAAGGTGGTTCAAAAGCATACACTACAGAGGTTACTTCTGCAGTTGTTGACGGTGTTGACTACTTCGTTGATCCCGATGCATTCTTTGAAATTTTCGCCCAGAACGTTGGAGAGGGTGCAAAAAGTAAAACAATCGATGTAACCTTCTCTATCACCTTCGAAGATGATTCTGTTTTCGGTGAGCTTGATTACGAAGTTATCATCAAGGGCTTCTCACTTCCTTCAACATCCGGTAGTGATGACCTTATCGGCGGCGCTCTTGAAAACCTCAAGGTTGCTACAGACCTTAAAATCCCCGGCACATTTGCAGACTTCCCCGCAATCATTGCAAGCTCTATCGTTACAATTTCCAAGCCTGAAAGAACTGATTTCTATGATACAGAGAAATTCTCTTTGGAAGGCACAGTAATTGAATTCCAGTTGTCAACAGGTGTAACTGCATCTCTTGAATACAACGAAAACACAAAGAACATGTTCTCAACTGTTCCCTCAACATCAGGCAACCTTTCGGTTGACGATTCAGAGGTTGCTGTATTCTTCAACAATACAGTCATTTTCTACTCTCCCATTTCTGTTCAGCATAAATGGTCAGACGGCTACGTAAACATCACAACAGGTAAATACACAGCAACAAAGCCCGGTTACCACGCTATTGTTTGTGAAGGCTGCGGCGAGCCTCATGACGCTCAGCCCCACACTGTTGACGACAGCGCTTGGACTTATAACAACGACCAGACCTTTGTTGCTAACGGAACAGAATCTACAAAATGCCTTGATTGTGGCACAGTTCTCACAAGAGATACTTTCCACACTGCTGATTACAACACAGCTTTCGGCGATCTTCACTTCCTTCTTGTAATCTTTGACTACATCAACGTTCTTCTCAGATTCATCGGTGCAGCAATCGGCTGATAGATAAATTCCTAATATATATTAACCGCTACTCTTTTGAGTAGCGGTTTTCTTTTTTTGTGTTGACAAATCGGAAAATATATGTTACTGTGTAACTGTGATAGCACACATATCACAGTTGCGAAGGAGGTGACGAAGTGATAAATATTGACCCTTACAGTCGCACACCGATTTTTGAGCAAATAAAGGAGCAAATTCTTAACCTTATTAATATAGGTGAGCTCAAGCCCGGTGACAAGCTGCCCTCGATACGTCAGCTGGCTTCAGACCTGGAACTGAACGTCAACACCGTTAAAAGGGCTTTTCAGGAGCTTGAAACCGAGCAGGTGACCTATTCCGTACCCGGAAAAGGTGTTTTCATCAGCGATTCCGCTATCGCAAACACAATTGTTCTCGACAGCGCACAAAAGGAATTATTGCGTATTCTCACTTCTTCAAAAGCAAAAGGAATGACCTATGATATGGTTGTTTCTTTGGCAAAAACAATATACGAAAAGGGTGATACAGATGATTGAAATCAAATCCGTAACTAAGAAATACGGCGATTTTACCGCAATAGAAAACATTTCGCTGACGGTTGATGATTCCTCCGTTCTGGGTCTCGCAGGCTTTAACGGTAGCGGCAAAACAACCCTGCTTAATGTTTGCGCCGGAATTTACAAAGCCGAAAACGGTTGCGTACTCCTTGACGGAAAAGATGCTTTTGATAACAACAACGAGCGCCTTTCGCTTTTCTATTTGCCGGATAATCTTTGGTTCCCCAAAGGTGCAACGATAAAATCAGCCGCAAAGCGCTACGCAAGCTACTTCCCCGATTTCGATTTTGATATTCTTAATAAATTATGCGATATTTTCGGACTTGACCCGAAAAAAAGCATCAGAAGCCTTTCAAAGGGTATGACAAGACAGGCAAGCCTTGCTATTGCATTTGCCGCAAAGCCCAAATACCTTTTGATTGACGAAACCTTCGATGGGCTTGACCCACACAAAAAAGAGCTTGTGAGAAAGCTTCTAACAGAATATATAAATGACACAGAGGCTTCGGTGATAATCAGCTCACACGACTTGAGAGAAATTGCCGGCGTTTGCGACCAAGTAGCGATCATCAACGGCAAAAGCGTTATTCTCTCCTGCCCGTTGGAGGATGTCAGCCAACATTACAGAAAGGTTGAAATGACCTTTAATATGCCCGTAACAGAGCTGCATTTTTCCGCAATCAATTACAGAAAGCTGAAAATATCCGGCAAAAGGGCATATCTCACAATTTGCGGTGACGTTGAAGCCGAGCTTCAGAAGCTCAATAGTCTTGGTGCGGTAGAGGTCAATACTACGCTCCTTACACTTGACGAAGTATTCTCAGAAGAAACGGAGGCTGTGACAGATAATGAAAAAATCAAATCTCTCTTTAAATAAACATGTTGCGAGAAAAGATATTTTTGAGGGTTTGAGTATTTTTACCGCCCTTGTGATTATCGCAACGTCCATAACGCTTTTTCTTTACACCTTCGGCCCGACTTACAAGGTTGGCGATACGCTCGTTTGTGAGCTCAGCGAAAGCTTGCGTACAGAATATACTTACCCAAGCTATAATTTTAGTATTTCTGAAGTCGAAAGCTATACGCTTCTTGCCTTGGCGGGTGCCGTCACCTCTCTGCTGCAATTCTCATTTGCACAAAAAAAGGATTATTGCCTGGCTCTTTTCAGCCATGCGGTTAAACGCAAAACCGTATTTTTAAACAGAATAAACATCCCCATAGCTTGTTTTTTTACAACGATCACAGCTTGTATGGTGGGTGCACTTGCCATCAACATTAATAAATTCGGCTTGTCACAAAAGCTTATTTTGCTATTTTTTGAAGAATATCTTTCTTTGATTGCCGTTTTCATCTTTTCTTTCACCGCAGGTGTTTTCGGAAGCCTTTTTACAGGTAAAAGAATCGAAGCTATTGCGGGTACACTGAGCCTTGGATTGCTACCATTGGCTGTGGGATTCCTCACGGTAGCCGTACCCACCAACTTCCTTTACGGTTATATCCCAAATTATTACACCGAAAGCTTTGAATATATTATAGGCAAAGCAGACCCCACAAGAATATTTTTATCACAATTGGGTTATGGCGATTGGCACGAACAATATTTAGTAGATACAGAAATTGGTTATCTTCCGATTCTTGGTGTTATTTTCGCTGTTTTTTGGATATCTGTCAGCGTGGCAACGCTCGCTTTTCTGCGCAGATATTTTGCAAAAAGCTACAAGGTTGAGGAAATCGGCGCTAAAGGAAAAAGCAAATTTATGGTCTTTGTAACCTCGCTCACTCTCCCCTTGGGCTTAGCCGCATATTTCACGGCATACGCAGGGACATATCACGTTGTTTCCCCCGTGAAAAAACTGCTTGTTTTCACCGTAATCGGCACAGTTATTGCGATGCTGAGCGCACTTGCCTGCAACATTATTATCCACTTTTCTTTCAAAAAGCTCAAAACAGGGCTTTTGGCCGCCGTTACGGTGTTGTGTGCCGTTGCCGTTGCTACCGTTATTTCGCTAACCGGTGTTTTTGGAACATACTACACGCCCCCTGCAACAGAGGATATTGAGGAAGTTTATCTGACTATTCCATTTAATGAGTTTTTGAACGATCCCGACGGCAGTCTTTTTGAAAACCAGGTTGCCTCACAGTGGCTTACCGGAATACCGGTTACAGACCCAAAGGACATTCAGACAATTTGTGACACGCAAAAAGCAATCGCAAAGAGCGGCCCCGGTACCGTTGCATGTGCTTTTGAGGTAAGGTACACCTTAAAAAACGGCAACACAAAATACAGATCATTCAATTATTTAGACGAGAAATGCTTGGATAACCTTTTTTCTCTTTGGGAGCTTAATACTGTTAAGGAATATTATAAAACCCTACTCTTGCCGGAAGAGAACGACAGCAAGGACGAATACACCCACGATGTTTGTGAATACACCGATGCGGGTGCAAATTTAACTATCATATCAAAATATGGTGTTGAAAATACCGTTCTCGAAAAAATAATGGAAGCAGACTATCTGACTCTGAGAAAAGCGATATACAAAGACATTTGCGAAACATCAGGTGAAAAGTGGTTCAAGCCCGAAAAGCGCCAGCTTGGCACATTATCATTTTTGATATACATTGATGAGGATTACTCATCGGGTTGCCACTTCTATATTTCGGATGATATGAAAAACACCGTAAAAGCGTTGAAGGATATCGGGCTTTATGAATATTTTGAAAAAACGAAAGAAATTAAAAAAGTTTATACAATCCCCATAGAGGATTGGTTTGAATATTCATTAAACGAATACCCCGAAACTCATTCGCCCTATTTCACCTATGCTTCTTCACTTTCGACAACCTCGTTTTTCGATTATCAACCTGAATACAAAGACCCGCCGCCCATTAAAGAAATCAAAGGCTCTGATGAAATCAAAAAAGTTTTCGATTCCTGCTATAACGCATATTGTGTTCACAATGACGGCGACCTTGTATTTGTTAAATTTGCAGACGATACAACAATCGCTTACGTTATACCAAATAAATAAAAAACGAATAACTCCTTTTCAAAAGAAGAAGCACTGTCATACGTGACAGTGCTTCTTCGATTTATTTACTCATTTTCTGCCGAGGTTATATCCGGGATTTCAAGTATCCCGTCGGCTACGCCTGTTTCAAGCTCTTCTACACCTTTTAGTTTTTTCTGAATAATATCGTTTCTGTGGCGTGCTTCGTCAAGGCTCTTGCCCGCCTCGTCGATTTTTTTGCGTGCCTTTTCAAGGACATTGCCAAAGGTTTCGTACTGTGTCTTCGCCGCTGCAAGCAGCTTTCTTACCTCGTCGGCTTTTTCGTTGATTGCCATAGCCTTGAAGCCCATTGCAAAGGAGTTAAGAAGTGCCGTTATTGTTGACGGGCCCGCCACCATAACATTTTGCGCCTGAAGCTTTTCTGCAATGCCGGATTTTGAGGATGCAATTTCTGCATAAAGCCCTTCGGTTGCAAGGTAAAGAACTGCAAAGGGAGTTGTTTTTGGAACAACGATATATTTCTTTATATCCTTTGCCTCTGCAAGGACTCTGTCTTCAAGGGCTTTTCTTGCCGCCTTGAGAGCGTCGGGGTCGGCTCTGTCTGCCGCCTCGCATACTCTCACATAATCCTCAAGAGGGAATTTGGAGTCGATTGGTAAATAGATATCCTCGCCGTTTTTGTCGCTGTTGGGAAACCTTATTGCAAACTCAACATGCTCGCTGTTGTTTTTAGGCGAATAGTTTTTAACGTAAAGACCGGGGATTGTCTGGTCAAGGATTGCCTCAAGCTGAACCTCTGCCCAGGTGCCTCGAGCCTTGACGTTTGAAAGAATCCTGTTAAGAGAGGTTACGTTGGATGTAACACCCTGTGAAAGCTCTTTCATTTCGCCGAGAGATTTATAAACGTTTTCAAGCTGTTCCGAAACAGTTTTGAAAGAGGAGTTGAGCCTTGTTGTGAGAGTCTGTGTGAGCTTTTCGTCAACAGTAAGTCGCATTTCTTCAAGCTTTTTCTCGTTGCTCTCTTGCATTTTTGAAATAGATTCGCTGACTGCTTTAGACTGTCTTTCTGCACTTTGAAAATTTTGCTCCTGAATTGCTTTGAGGGAGGCAGAAATTTTCTCGGTCATATCAATTCTGCTCTGGTAGTTTTCTTTCACCATTGTGCTGAGTTTTTCTTCAATTTTGCCCAGAGCCGCATTTGTTTCTTCACGGGTTTCTCTGCCGGAGCGTGCCATTTCTTCACGGTTACGACGAAATTCCTCGTAAATCGCATCGTTATTTTTGCTTTTCTTCAAAGAAAGCACAAGAACAATGCAAATAATTGAAAGTGCAACAGTCAGCGCACCGAATAATATAATTAATGTTTCTGTATTCATGATACTCCTTTATTTAAGTGGCAAGTGGCAAGTTGGAAGTGGCAAGTTTTGGGGCGCAAGCGCCGATTGTAATTGGTATGTTGCAGGTTTGCGAAGCTATCATCCCTGTGCACGCAAGTGCATAGGGAGGGGGACCCCGCCAATTATCGGGGACCCCAAAAAGCGAAGCTTTTTAGGGGAGAGGAAGCACAGTGAAGCGTTGAATTTTTTTGCATAGCGAAAAAATGATAAGCGGAACTTCGTGCTGACGAGGTGGTGGGTCGCCCCCTGACGGGTGCTCTTCGCCGATGAAACGAATAACGTAGTTGCAAGGGGCAAGTTTCGGGGGACTTCGTGCCGATTGCTTAGCTGCCAGTCACCAGTCGTCAGCCGCCAGTAGGGGACGGTCTTGACCGTCCCGCATTTTAAAGTGGCAAGTTGATGACTTAATTTAAAAAATCATCAATAATTTTCTTAGATTGTAGCAGATTTGCGGAATTGTGAAGCGACGCTGTACAAAGGTACTGCGAGCTGAACAAAACGCAAAGATGCTGCGATATAAGGAAATTATTCCCAGTTGCGTGAACGGTCTACTGCTTTATGCCACCCGTTCATCATCTTTTCTCTTGAATCGTTATCGATTGCGGGGACGAAAATACGGTCAACCTCACGGACACGCTCAATTTCGTCAAAATCCTTCCAGAAACCAACGGCAAGACCCGCCATATAGGCGGCACCGAGGGCGGTTGTTTCAACAAGCTTTGGTCTGTTAACCTTGGACGAAATAAGGTTTGACTGAATCTGAAGAAGAATGTTGCTGACAGAGGCTCCGCCGTCAACTCTCATTTCGCTGAGAAGTATTCCACTGTCCTTAGACATTGCTTCAACAAGGTCGGTTACCTGATATGCTATGCTTTCAAGAACCGCTCTTGCAAAGTGGGCACGGTTAACACCTCTTGTAAGGCCCACAATGCAACCCCTTGCGTACATATCCCAATAGGGCGCCCCAAGACCCGTGAAGGCGGGCACAAGATATATACCGTTTGCATCTCTTACACTTTCTGCAAGAAAATCGCATTCGCTGGGCTCGGAAATAAGGCGAAGCTCGTCACGGAGCCATTTGATAACAGAGCCAGCATTGAAGGCACTACCCTCAAGGTCATAGGTAACCTTGCCGTTTATGCCCCAGGCGATGCCTTCAATAAGGTTATTTTTTGAACGGATGCGTTTTTCACCCGTGTTCATAAGAAGGAAACAGCCTGTGCCGTATGTATTTTTTGCCTGACCCGCATTGAAGCAAGCCTGACCGAAAAGAGCCGCCTGTTGGTCGCCGATGGCGCCCGAAATGGGAATGCCTGCAAGCTCTTTGAGACCGGGCACGTCGTCGGAAACGTAACCGTAAACAGAGCTACACTCCCTTACCTCGGGAAGAATGCTCATAGGTATGCCCAGCTCGTTGCAAAGATGCTCATCCCAGCAAAGCTTTTCAATATCGAAAAGCATTGTTCTTGCGGCGTTGCTGTAATCTGTAACGTGAACCTGTTTATTGGTAAGATTCCAGATAAGCCACGTTTCGACAGTACCGAAAAGAAGCTTGCCGTCGAGGGCAAGTGTTCTTGCCTCGGGAACATTATCGAGAATCCATTTTATTTTTGTTGCGCTGAAATATGCGTCAATAAGAAGACCTGTGTGCTCTTTTACATAATCCTCAAGCCCGTCTGCTTTGAGCTTTTCGCAGATTGGCGCCGTTCTGCGGCACTGCCACACGATAGCGTTATAAACAGGCTTGCCTGTGTCCTTATCCCAAAGAATGGTTGTTTCACGCTGGTTTGTGATGCCGATTGCGGCAATTTCCTTCGGGTTAATTTTACCGTTTATAAGCGCCATTGAAAGTGAGCGGAGCTGTGAATCAAGTATTTCATAGGGGTTATGCTCCACCCAGCCTGTTTTAGGATAAATCTGTTCAAATTCAAACTGCGCTTTAGATACTATTCTGCCTTTTTTGTCAAAAACGATAGTTCTTGAGCTCGTTGTGCCCTGGTCAAGGGCAAGAACATATTTTTTCATAAAAATCCCCCCTGTTTTATTGAGCGGTTTCCCATTGGAAACCGGTATATTCTATAGAGTGCGTTTTTGAAAAGCGCACATCTTTAGCCTTTGCAAGACCCGAGAATGAGTTTGTTTTTACCGTAGCATCTGAAATATACATTTCTGACTCATACTCAATTTTATAAGAAATAACATCTCCGTTTGCGCCGTCGAGAACAAGCGTGAGAACACAGTTTCTGAATTCACGAAGCATTTCTGCATCAACGGCGTCGCTGTCGAGAAGCTTCACAAGTGTGCTGTTTGTTTCATCAAGCATTATTTCGGTGTTGAGTACCTTTGAATACGCAGACTGTGTAACACCCTCAATCTCTGTGTCGGCAAGTGCAACCTTGAGGGTAAGCTCACCTGATTCTTTATTGTAGCTTGCCTTGACACCGTGGAGGTCACCGACAGAAAGCTTTGAAACATAAGGGGAGCCCTCAATAGACATAAGGCTGTAGTTCTGGCTACCGTTATTTATATTTGTTGTAACAAATTCATCGTCCTCTGAAACGATAATATCCTGTATCAAGCCGGCTACAGCACTTGACGCTGAGCCAAAGTTTATACCGATAAATTCAACCTCGCCCATCTCAAAGCCTGTGAGTTGGTCATCCTCAGTTTTGATAAAGGAAACAGCGTAGCCGTTTTCTTCGGTTTTTATTCTGTTGAGATAGGTGTTGAACATTGCAACAACAGTTTCTTCGGTTAAATTGATGCCGTCCTGACATTCAAAGCCGTTGAATGCACCCGAGGGCTGAAGACTAAGGGTGCCCGATGCACCTCTGAGAATCTGACGAGCGTCAAAAAGAGTGATTTCACCGTCGCAGTTGATGTCCGCACGTTCAAAGGCAGCTACATCATCAATGGCTTCCATACCCGCAACAACCTTGAGAACAGCCTTTGCATCGTTTGTATCCACTTTTTTGTCACCGTTTACGTCACCGTAAAGCACACCATCCTCATAAACTGCTGAGGCAGGAACGCTCATTGACACGACAGCAAAAAGCATCGCAAAAATCACAAGAGCTGATATAACCTTTTTTGCCATAAATCAAACCTCCTTTATGACGTTATAAATATCTTTTACCGAATCAAGAATATAGTCCGGTTTAACATCGCTTTTTTTATAATCCTCCATGGTGGTTTCGCCCGACAAAACAAGCACAGACGTTACCCCTGCATTTATGCCTGTTTTAACGTCGGTATAAATTCTGTCGCCCACCATAGCAATATTCTCATACGGAACGTTTTCTGATTTTGCGAGGATGTCAATCATTGTGCGGTCGGGCTTGCCGAGAAAAACGGGGCGCCTTTTTACCGCATTTTCAAACATATCGGCAAAGCTACCGCAATCGGGCAGGTATCTGCCACCCTCAATGGGGCAGACCATATCAATGTTTGTTGCATAATAGTCTGCACCGCCGTCAAGAAGATCACACACTATGCGGATTTTTTTGTAGTCAAGCTCAGTGTCGTAGCCAAGAAGAACCGTATCAGCACCAACACCATCCTCGCTGATATTCACGCCGTATTTTTTGAGCTCCTCCTTGAGAGACTCTGTTCCGCAAACAAAAACGAGGGAATCCTTTTTATTATCTCTAAGGAACATTCCCGCCGCCATACCCGATGTGAAAACATTTTCTTTTTCACAGGGAAAGCCCAGCGAGCGCATTTTCTCAACGTAATCATTAGCATTTCGGGAGGAGTTATTGGTAAGGAAAATGTAGTTTTTTCCTTGTTCCTTTAAGGTGCAAAGAAACTCCTTTGCGCCATCAATAGGGTCATAGCCGAGATTGACGGTTCCGTCCATATCCAATAAAAATAACGTGATATTCTTCAAATCTGCCATAATATTACCTGCCGTAAAGTTCATTCAAATCTTTGAAATAGTTTTTATCAATCAAATCAAGCTGGCTCTTTGTTATTCTGTAAAGCCAGTTGCCCTCTGCCCTGCCGGGAACATTGAGTCGGGTGTCGTTTCCGTAACCTAACAAATCCTGCACAGGGAATATCGCAAGACCCGCCGCACTACTCATAATAGTTTTAATTATTGCACGGCAACCATCCTCATTCCACCTATCCTCGTTGCAGGAGCAATAACGCATAATGCCTTTTTTAATATCCATCGGTGTTTCCCAAAGATAGCCGAGGAGCGTATTATTGTCGTGAGTGCCGGAGTATGCAACACAGTTATTTATGTAGTTATGGGGCTTGTGTGGTGTGTCACCACCGAAAAAGCCGAACTGGAATACTCGCATACCGGGAAATCCGCTTTCTTCCACAAGCTCATAGACCTCTTTTGTTATATCGCCCAAATCCTCTGCGATAATGAGCTTTTCACCCGCAACAGATTTTATGGCATTGATAAGCTTCATGCCGGGGCCCTTTATCCACCTACCCTCTTTGGCAGTTTTTGCATCACCCTTAACCGCCCAAAAGCTCTCGAAAGCTCTGAAGTGGTCAATTCTGACACCGTCAAAAAGGTTAAGTGCGAAAGAAATTCTGTCTTTCCACCAAGAAAAATCTGTTTTTTCCATTTCAGCCCAATCATAAAGGGGATTACCCCAAAGCTGACCATCCTCTGCAAAATAATCCGGCGGAACGCCCGCAACATCGGTCATTTTGTGGTTTTCGTCAAGCATAAAAAGGCTTTTATCAAAATAAACATCGGCTGAGTCATAGGAAACGTAAATGGGTATATCACCGATTATGCCGATGCCCTTGGAGTTTGCATAGCTTTTGATTTCTGCCCATTGGCTAAAGAACATATACTGAATAAATCGCCAGCCGAATTCAACCTCACTGTTATATTCTTCGCTTTGCCACGCAGTCCAGGGTTGGTCTTCATTTTTTGTTTTCAGCGCCATAAAAACGCAGAAATCTTTTAGATATTTATTTGAATCAATAAAGCTGTTGATTTTTTCACGAAGCTCAATCCCTGCTCTTTTTGAGGCTTCTGTGAGAAGCGTTACTCTTTCTTCTATAAGTTTGGGAAATTCGCAATAGTAAGGTGTTGACTGGCGTGCGCCGTTTAATTCGTCGGAAGAGATTAGCCCTTTTTCAAAAAGGTCTGTTAAATCGACGAAATATGGGTTGCCGCCAAAGGTTGAATATGATTTATAGGGCGAATTACATTCATCTACCAAGCCGAAGGGTAGCACCTGCCAATATGAAAAACCGCATTCGGCAAGAAAGTCAACAAACTCCTTTGCTTCTTTGCCAAAGCTACCGCAGGAATACTCCCCCCACAACGAGGAAATATGCATAAGCACTCCGCTTTTTCGTTCCATAAAAATCACCTTTCAGGGCATAATTACACATATACAATAGTATATCATATTTTCAACATTTTTGTAAATAGACAAAGAGCCAAAACACCTGTTACATTTCTGTTTAGAATGACAAAATCATAACCACCAGTAAACTGGTGGTTTGCTCTGCCCCTATAAGGGGCGAATGCTGGCTTAGCCCCTCGAAGGGGCACTGAAAGTTTAGCACCGCATTACAATCTCAAGCAGCCGCTCACGAGCGGCTGTTTATTTTTGCTTACTTATTCTTGACACCCGTAAACGGGTCTGTGTACTCTTTGAGACTCAATTGGTCTGCTGCGTAATCTTCTTCTAATTGGTTTCTTATATATTCTGCGATTACCTTTTGTTTCGACCGACTGTGTCTACATAGTACCCTCTACACCAAAATGTTCGTGAACCGTACTTATACTTTAAATTTGCATGTCGGTCGAAAATCATAAGACTACTTTTACCCTTGAGATATCCCATGAATTGTGCTACACTTATGTGTGGGGAATACTTACAAGCATATGTATGTGGTCTGCACACGCTTCTGCTTCTATTATTTCCACACCTTTTTGCACACATAATTTTCTTAATATCTCCCCAATATCTTTTTTGATTTCACCATATATTGCTTTTCTTCTAAACTTTGGTGCAAACACTATATGATATTGGTATCTGTATTTTGAGTGTGCTGAACATTTTATTTCACTATCTTTTTTCACTAATTATTCCTCCTTGTACTTTGTAATGCGGCGGCCAAACCACATTCATTCTGCTTGGAGGATTAATTCTTTGCAACTACTTCGGCGGCTTTGAGCTCGCCGTTTTTAGCTTTGCTAAAGCCTTTTTCTTCCCCCGGTAGAACCGGGGGTTTATTTCCACCCCTAAAGGGACCAATAAAAAGGTGCTTTCCATTTCGGAAAGCACCCAAAACACATATTAATTATGCGGCAGACTCCAAGGAGTTGATAAGATCCATATAAGCATTTACAAACGCTGAGCCTGCTGTGTCGCAGATAACGTTGATTTCTTCGTTCTCTGTGAACATTGAATGATACTCGTTATCTCTGAGAACGTAACCTGCCTGGTCATTTGTAAGGCCGAATACCATTACGTTTTCGCAAGGTGTGAGATCTTTGATGTCGGGATATTCCCACTCTGTGCCGTACCAAGAAGCACTGCCTGATTCAGGACCGCCATAGAAGAGGATGGGATCAAATTCACCGGGAGCAATAAAGATAGCAACCTTGTTACCCAATTCCATGTAACCGATTTCAGTAATCATCTGATAATCGTCATCTGTTTTAACAATAACGGGATTAAGAACATCTTCACGAGCAGCAAGAGTGAGGATTTCGTTTGTTACGTCAAGACGAAGCTCTTGCATTTTGATGTTGAGAACGGGATCAAGCTTAACGTCGTTGTTAATAGCGATAACTCTGTTAGCAACTGTTTCGCCGTAGATTTTCATTCTT
>JAZRPC010000115.1:0-13801 GCA_045649005.1 Acutalibacteraceae bacterium | reverse complement strand
ATAATTCTTTTAAACTGTTTTTCTAATTCTCTTTCGGTTAACTCTACCATAACCGGTCTGCCGTGGGGACAATATCTGATATCATCACGTAAAAGTAACGTTTCAATAAACTTACGTGCTTCAAAATCAGAGGTAAAATTACCCGCTTTGACAGCAGCTCTGCAAGCCATTGAGTGATAAATCCAATCAATTTTCTCGGGCAGAAGCGTTTTTATGTTATTTGCCAGATAACCTGCAATCTCAACAACGGCGCAAACAATATCCTCACCGCTGAGTTCAGGCGGACAGGCATTTACTTTAACGCACCTGTCACCAAAATCAGTGATATCATAACCTGTATTCTGCAATATTTCTGCATTTTCTACATCAATGAGCGCCGCATATTCATCTGCAGACAAATCAACCGTAACAGGTTGAAGCAGAAGTTGTGAATTAATTTTCTGACTTTCCTTGAATTTCTCAAATAAAATTCTTTCATGTGCGGCATGCTTATCGATAAGTAAAAGTTTATTTTGGGTTTCTGCAAGCAGATACGTTCCGAATACCTCGCCGACATATTTGAACTCGGGCGCTTTTTTCACCTCGACCTCAACTACGGGTTCAATATCATCATCTTTCTCTTGTTGTAACTCTTTAACAGCAATAGCTGTTTTTTCTGATGCTATCGTCTGTTCAACAGGCTGTTTAAACACCTCCTGTATTTTCACAGAATCGGCAACAGCGTTATCGTTAACCCCCGTAACAGCGGGCTTGATTTCAATATTAATGGTAGAAACCTTGGGTTTAAGATACTCTTCGTTAATTTTTTCGGGAGTTGAAGATTTATCTTTTAGTGGTGTTGAAAAAACCTCGGTTTTTCCACTGACAGGCACACCATACTCTTTAACGACAAATGACTTTGGTTTACTTAATGTTTCATCTGAAATTCTAAGTTGCTCACCCTTATCAGCAGGCGGAGTAAAAAACTTAGCTTGCGGAATTACAACATTCACTCTTGTTTTATCATCCTGCAAGGCATTTAAAGCACCGTAATATACACAATCAAATACACGCTTCTCTTCATAAAAGCGAACTTCGGTTTTTGCCGGATGAACGTTTACGTCAACAGTTTCGAAAGGCATTTCAACAAACATCACACAATAGGGATATTTGCCAACCATAATTGAGTTTTTATAGGCAGCTTCAAGCGCACTCAGAAAAACAACGCTTTTAACAAACCTGTTATTAACAAAGAAAATCTGTGAGGTTCTGTTATTTTTACCGCAAGTGGGCTTAGAAACAAAGCCGTGAACACGGATACCGTTCATTTCATTTGTTACGGGAATCAAGCCATCGGCAAAATCCTTTCCGAACACTGCATAAACAGCCGACTTCAAATCGCCGTCACCGGGTGTAACAAACTGAAGCTTTCCGTCACGGATGAATTTGAAAGAAACCGAAGGGTTTGACACCGCTATTCTTTCAACGATGGTTGCAATATAGTTGCCTTCCTGAACATCTTTTTTTAAAAATTTCATTCTGGCGGGAATATTGAAAAACAAATCCCTGACAATTATTGTTGTGCCGATGGGGCAACCCACGTCATCAAAGAACAGCTCCTCACCGCCCTCAATAACGTATCTTGTACCGTTATCGCTGTCGGTTGATGTCAGAAGTTCAACCCTAGATACAGCGCAAACCGATGCTAACGCCTCACCCCTAAAGCCAAGCGTGCTGATTGCATCAAGATCTTCAACAGACTTAATTTTACTTGTAGCATGGCTAAGAAAAGCTTTGGGTACATCGTCTTTTTCGATGCCGCAACCGTCGTCTGTAACTCTTAAAAAAGTCTTACCACCGTTTTTTATTTCAATAACAATGTTTTTTGAGCCTGCATCAAGAGAGTTTTCAACAAACTCTTTAATAACCGAAGAAGGGCGCTCAACAACCTCGCCCGCCGCAATCAAGTCTGCGATATTTTTAGGTAAAACATTAATACGAGGCATAAACACTCTCCTTTCTCAAATTATAACTGTTATAGCTGTTCAGCTTCTTTCTGAAGCTCGAACAATGTTGTCATAGCTTCAATCGGTGTTAACGTGTTAACATCGATATTTTTAAGTCTATCAATAATAGAATTTTTACTGTTAAAGCCAAAGGAAAGCTGTTCTTCCTCTTCAAAGTTTATTGTATTAACTGAAACAGGAGCTGTAACAGAAACCTTTTCCTGACTTTCAAGTGTATTGAGAATTTTCTTTGCGCTTTCAACAACCGCTTTGGGTACACCCGCAAGCTTCGCAACCTCAACACCGTAGCTACCGTCAGCGGGACCTTTTACAATCCTGCGAAGGAAGGTGATATCGTCACCCCGCTTTTTAACAGATGTATTAAAATTCTTAACACCCTCAACGCTACCCTCAAGCTCGGTTAACTCGTGATAATGTGTTGCAAATAAGGTTTTTGCACCTATTTTTTTCTTATCAGCCGTGTATTCAAGCACAGCTCTCGCAATACTCATACCATCGTATGTTGAGGTACCTCTACCAATTTCATCAAAA
Source organism: Acutalibacteraceae bacterium (assembly GCA_045649005.1). Taxonomy (GTDB): domain Bacteria; phylum Bacillota; class Clostridia; order Oscillospirales; family Acutalibacteraceae; genus DTU089. The sequence continues at coordinate 11,264 of JAZRPC010000115.1, read as the reverse complement.
ACAATAAGACTTTTTGATGTTGCGTTCTTGAGAATATCTGCAACCTCGGTCATTTCAAGCATAAAGGTTGACTGACCTGCCGCCAGATCATCTGACGCACCAACACGGGTGAATATTCTGTCAACAACACCGATTTTTGCATAGGATGCGGGAACAAAACTACCGATATGAGCCATAAGGGTTATTATGGCAACCTGTCGCATATATGTAGATTTACCTGCCATATTGGGGCCAGTTATCATAGCAATTCTGTTATCACGACAGTTAAGCTCTGTATCGTTAGGAACAAAGGGTGAACCGTTAAGCATAAGCTCAACAACGGGATGTCTACCATTTTTAATGATGATTTCGTCTGAATTATCAACAATGGGTCGAATGTAATTGTTGTTAACGGCTGTGTGAGCCAATGAACAAAGGCTGTCAAGCCTTGCCACCGCTTTAGCGGTTTTTCTCACACGCTCCAGTTGATTTGCAACTTCGGTTCTGATAGCAGAGAACAATTCGTACTCAAGGCGTACTATTCTCTCTTGAGCGCCAAGAACTTTGGATTCGAGCTCTTTTAACTCCTGTGTTATATATCTTTCACAATTAGATAGTGTTTGTTTTCTAATGTAAGTTTCGGGAACAAGCTCTTTAAAGGAGTTAGTAACTTCAATATAATAGCCAAAAACTCGGTTGTAGCCGATTTTAAGCTTTTTAATACCTGTTTTTTCTTGTTCCTGTTGCTCAATTTCTGCAAGAAAGCCCTTACCGTTGGTAAGAATTTCGTGCAAAGAATCAAGCTCGGCGTTATAACCCGCTCTTATCATCCCGCCTTCTCTGACGGTAAAGGGCGGCTCATCTGTTATCGCCGTTTTAATTAAATTGTTAACATCCTCAAGCAAGTCAATTTCATCATAAATACAAGATAGCATCTTGCATTTCACGGATGAAAGCGAGGATTTTATATCATAGAGCTTATCAATAGTCTGGCTGAGAGTTCTTAACTCCTTGGCATTAGCCGTGCCGTAAACTATTCGAGTCATGATTCTTTCGATATCAAACATATCTGAAAGACTGCTCATTAAAGAATCAAGAAGAATAATATTTGCAGTCAATTCCTCAACAGCATTCTGTCGCTGTTGAATAGCATTGTAGTTAACAAGGGGTTGTTCAACCCAATTTCTGATAAGTCTCTTGCCCATTGCTGTTTTTGTATGGTCAAGAACCCAAAGAAGACTACCCTTTTTCTCACGACGTATCTGAGTTTCTGTTAACTCAAGATTTCGCCTTGCAATAAGGTCAAGAGTAAGAAAGCTGTCTTCTTTGTAAAAATCAACCTCATTAATATTTTCGAGGTCAGTTTTCTGAACGTCTTTAAGATATTTTAAAGCCGCACCAAAGGCAAACAAAAGACTCTGATTAGCAGAAAACCTTTCAAAATCATTGCCTGCCTCCGGAATATGCGATTTAATAAGCTCTTCGAGGTAAGAGGAGTCATAATCAAATTCATTAACAATCTGAAAATCAACCGACAATCTGTCTTTTAAGAAACTGACTATTGATTTAACCGATGCCGCATATTTGTTTATAATAACCTCACTGGGTGAAAAGCAACCTAAGCGATTAATTATGCTCTGAGTTGAATCACCCTCGACAAAAGAATCAAGATGAACCTCACCCGTGGAAATGTCAATAAAAGCAATACCGCTGTTTTTGTCAGAAACAAAAACGGATGCAAGATAGTTATTCTTGCTTTCATCAAGCATATTGCTTTCAATAACAGTACCTGGTGTAACAATTCTGACAACGTCTCTTTTAACTATTCCTTTAGCTGTAGCAGGGTCTTCAACCTGCTCACAAATTGCAACCTTATAGCCCCTTGAAACAAGCTTTGCAATGTATGCATCAGCGCTGTGAAACGGAACACCACACATGGGTGCACGTTCCTCTTGACCACAATCTCTGCCTGTCAAAACAAGTTCAAGCTCTTTAGAAGCAATTTTAGCATCTTCAAAAAACATTTCGTAGAAGTCGCCCAGCCTGAAGAAAAGAAGCGTGTCCTGATAATTCTGTTTTATCTCAAAATACTGCTCCATCATCGGAGATAACTTAGCCATTTCTTACCTCGAAAATAATTGTTAATTAGTGGCAGCCACCACAAGAATCACAGCTACCGTTGCAATGGTGCTCAGGTGTGCATGTTGCAGGGTCCTGACCGTCAACACAGCAAGCAAGGATGCCCATAATTTCGTTCATCATATCATCAACTGCCGTTTTTGCAGCTTCAAATTTAACCATGTTGCCGTTAAGCATAATTTCACGATAAAGCTCTTCAAATTCTTTAGCGTAGCCTTCCATTTTGTCGCCATCAGCCTCTTCGCCTTTAGCAGCTTCCTGCTGATAGTTGAGCTGTGTAAGGTTAATTTTGCCGATAAGGTCGTTAAGAGCTGTGTCAGCCTCATTAGCCTTGCGTGCCTCTTCGTATGCTTTGTAGCGCTCGTCTTCCTGGATAGCTGCGCCAAGCTGTCTTGTAAGTTCGATTACTTTCATTTTTTGTACTCCTTTTAAAATGATTTTTATAAAAAATTTTTATAAACAAGTTAATTTCCTGCGGCAATTTCTTCCTGCACCTTTAAAAGCTCCATAAACCATTTGGTTTTTTCTTTTTTAGTTATGGGGTCAGGCATCGTAGCCGCCGGGGTACCCTTTCGGGCAGAATAAATAAACGTAAACATTGAGCCGTATCGCACCTCTTTTACAAGAGATACGGTATCAAGAAACTCTTCATAGGTTTCACCCGGAAAGCCCACGATAATATCTGTGGTTAAATCAACGCCGGGTATTTTTTCTTTAACGTATCGGATTAACTTGAGGTAACTCTCTCTGTCATAATGTCGATTCATCTCACGAAGAATTCTGTCGTTACCCGACTGAACAGGTAAATGAAGATGACCGCAGAAATGCTTAGACTCAGCAAGAACGTCAATAAGCTCAAAGCTGCAATCCTTGGGGTGGGACGTCATAAAATCAAAGGTAAAGTCACCGTCGATTTTATCAATCTGCCTTATTAACTCCGCAAAATTCACGCCAAAATCACAGTTTTTACCGTAGGAGTTAACATTTTGACCAAGAAGAGTCAATTTTTTGTAGCCCTGTGACACAAGCTCCTTTGCTTCCGATAATATCAAATCCGGGGCTCTGCTTCGTTCACGCCCCCTTACATAGGGAACAATGCAATATGAACAAAAGTTATTGCAGCCATACATTATGGGAATCCAGGCATTTTCGCCGCTGTCTCTTGAAGATGGTAAGCCCTCAGCAATAACACCATCACTGTCTTCAACAGAGAAAACTCTCTTACCTGTGCACAAAACCTTTGAAATGAACTCGGGCAATTTGTGAAGAACGTGGGTACCAAACACGAGGTTAACAAAAGGGTAACTGTTTTTGATTTTTTCGCAAATATGGTTTTGCTGCATCATACAACCGCAGAGAGCAATAATCATACCAGGCTTGTCTTTTTTAAGCCTTTTCAAAGCACCAACGTTACCAAAAACACGGTCTTCAGCGTGCTCACGGATTGCACAGGTGTTGTAAAGAATCAGGTCGGCAACTTCAACATCGTCGCACAGCTCATAGCCCATTTCAACAAGCATACCCTTGATGTGCTCGCTGTCTGCAACGTTACCCTGGCAACCATAGGTGTGAACAAAGGCTTTCGGGGCTTCAGCAGAATAGCGAGAGCATAAAACAGTATTGACTTTTTTAATATATTCTTTCTGAATCTCAAGCTCTGACTCAGAAACAAGATAATCTTTTTGCAAAATATTCACCTTTAGGAAAGAGTTTCGTTGAGCCAACCGAGAATATCAAGATACACCTTTTCTTTGCAATCCTCATTAAGAATCTCGTGGCGGCAACCGGGATAAATAATAACGAGCGGGTCGTGACCACTTTCGGTAAGAGCATCGGCGCATGCAATAGGGCCTTTACCGTTAAAACCAACGGGATCCATAGCTCCGGAAATTATCATAATCGGTAAATCGGTGGGAATTGTAGCGGGCCACATAGAATCACTGGCGATAATACCGATTGCTGCCAAATCCCTTATACCTGAAAGAGTAAGTTCAAAACCACAAAGCGGGTCTTCGGCATAGGCCTTAACATTATCACGATTAACGCTGAGCCAATCAAGGTCAGAGGTTCTGTCTTTTATAGAAATTGACGAGAACTTGTTGAGCATTCCTGCTGCAACGTGGTTAACGGTTTTTGCACCAAACTTTTCGACGATTTTATCAAGAGTATTAATTGAGAAATCAAGACCCGAAGGCATCTGTGCGGTACCACAGATTACAAGACCCGCAAGCTCAGAACCAAAAGTGCTTGCATATACTCTTGCACAGAGAGAACCCATACTGTGACCGAAAAGGTAATAGGGCAACCCCGGGTAACGCTTGTGCATAATTGAATAAAGGATATGCATATCGTCAACAAAACGACGATAACCATCTTTTTCGGCTGTGAAGCCCAAATCATCTTCATCCTTAACGGATTTACCGTGACCGAGATGGTCATTACCACAAACAACAAAGCCGTTTGAAGCAATAAATCTTGCAAAATTGTCGTATCTGTCAATATGCTCACAAACACCGTGTGCAATCTGGAAAACTCCACGAAGTTCGACCTCGTTATCGAACCAGATTAAAGCACGGATTTTGTCGCAACCTGTTGAAGAATTATAGTAAGCTTCTTTTTTTACAATGGCCATAAAACTACCTCCCGATATATCGAAAACGGTTTCAGACAACAAAGTCCCATAATCACAGTTAATGATAACATAGCTCTCAGTTTTTTTCAAGATATTATGTATAATTTTATATATATAATATATATTGTGTTTCTCACGTGCGTTTTTTTATTTAGATGTTGAAAATAAAATTTCATTATGATAGAATGTTAGAAAATTCAAATGCAAATCGGAGGTATTATATGACTACCGAATTCAACACAAACTCCAAAGCTCTTATTATCGGCTTGACAGACACAGGCGAAAGAATCCCTGCGGCTTCTGGCAGAATATCAACTCAACCCGGAACAGCTTTGGAAATTCTTGAGCTTTCAAAGGATGAGCAAAAAAACGCAAATCTCATTTCAAAGGTTACACGTTCAGGCCACACTTCAACGCTTGAGCACACAGTTTTTAACCTTGCATTCCAAAATGTTTCAGTTCTTGTTGAGCAATTTGTTATTGAGTTCCGTCTTGCATCTTTTACCGTTAAATCAAGAAGATACGTTGATTTTGCAAAACTCGGTTACTACATACCTCATTTTGAATCAAAAGCTATTCAGGATAAATACATAGAGCATATGGATTACCTCTATGGTGAATATCAATATCTCATAGACAGCGGTATTCCGAAAGAGGATGCAAGATTTATCCTGCCCTACTCCTTATACAGCAACTTCTATTGCACTTTAAATGCTCGTGAATTAATCAATATGCTTTATGCTATGATTTACGGCAGGGGTTCAAAATTCCCCGAACTCAAAGCAATCGGTGAATCTCTTCTTGAGCAGGCACAGAGAATGACCCCCGGCATTTTCACAGATTTCGAAGCAAGACGCCCCACAGTGCAGGATGTTCCCAGCTTTGACTACAAGGCAGACGTTGCTTTAATCAAAGAAGAGGATGCAACAGAGCTCCTCGCTTACACTCCCGACCCCTCAAAGGCTATTGCAAGAGCTGCTTTGATTGAATATTGTAACCTTCCCACGAAACAGGTTGATTCAATAATTGAAGATGATGAGGAATGCTCAAAAATCATTGAAAAAGTAATCAATTCCAAACGTCAGAGACCCTTGGAGGCGGCAACCTTTACATTCAGAATAAACAACGTTTCACTTGCTTGCTTAACACACTTTGCACGTCACAGAATACAGTCATTACAAGTCCCCTCTCTTACATTAACTGACAGAACACGTCATATAATTCCCGAAACTGTTTGCGTCAATGAGGAAACTAAAGAAAGATACTGCAAAGCATTTGAAAAAACAGCCGCTCTTTACAGCGAACTCAAAAAAGCGGGTATTCCAGAAGAACTTCTCGGCTACGTTCTTCTCAGCGGTAACACCCTTGATATCGTTACAACAATCAACGGCAGAGAATTGCTTTTGTTTATGCGTTTGCGTTCCTGCAACAGAGCACAGTGGGAAATCAGAGATTTCGCTGTTGATATGCTTAAAAAATTACGCACCGCTGATAAAAACGTCTTTAAATTCTACGGCCCCGGCTGCTACGTTTCAAAATGCCCCGAGGGTCCTATGACTTGCGGTAAAGCAGCAGAAATAATTGAACAATTCAAAAACCTGTAATAAAGAAAAAGAGTTTAAGGCAAATCACCTTAAACTCTTTATTTTATTCAATCACTATATTTGTATTGTTACCTGTGTAGGCTCGTTCAAGAATAGCTACGTCAATTACATCAACAACGTCATCCAAGTTAGCATCACATGCATATTCACAAGCATCTGACGGGGCAACACCAAGTAACGCATTATTAACAAGAACTGAATAGTCTGTTGAATCCGTCACACCATCAGCGTTACAATCGCCAACCAAAACTACGTTCCACTGTTCTGAATTTTTGAGAGAAAGGTTTGTTCCCGTTGCCAATTCATCTTTATCAACATCAACGTACATTCCATCATAATAAATGTTGTTATCAAATGCATCAAAATACGACAAAATAAGATAATTTTCATCATCTATTGTTGCACAGTTATACGTTGCCTCAAATCCTGTAAAATGATCGGTCTGCCTGTATTCTTTTGTAGCATAATTCAAAGATGGCAAATAAATGTTAGCATCGTTTACATGTGATTCTTTGAAAACCTTTGAGCCAAAAGCGTAAGACGAAACCGTATCTGTTCCGCTAAGAAAAAAGTCATAAAACGTGCCATAAGCCTCTTGATCATCCCATGTGGCGTCAATCAAATACCAATACCCATCGTCCATCTGGACAGCATTCCACATATGGTTACCACCATTAGCCTTGCCACCTATACAGACGCATGGAATATTATAATAATCACAGAAAAGCTTAAAAGCATCAGCATAGCCCTGACAAACCGGCTTTTTCTCAACAAGGCAACCGTAAGCGTCGTGACAGTTACCTGTATAATCCGATGAGTTCAAGTCAGGATAAGTACCTGTCTGACAAAGAAAATCGTGAACTGATTTCACGAAATTATATCTATTGCTAAGGTCAACGTCAGCTGTTTTAACAACATTCATCATTGCGTTATAGTTTGCAGAAAGCTCAGATTCAACGTATGTAGCACCATCGAATATAGCAACAACATAATCAAACATAGCGACGTATTGCTGATCATTATAAACATACGCCTGATTCAAAGAATACCCGCCATAATAAAATATCTGTGGGTTATCAAGTGAAATTGCATTCATTAACTCATTAAAGAAATCTCCTGAAAAATAGCTTATCGGAAACTCACCGTATTCAAAAGAAAAATGAAATGATAAAACACCAACACCCGAATCTACAACGGTGTCATAAATCATACGCTGCATATCATTCAAGAGAGAATAACTACGGTAATCAGCTGAGCCAACTGATTTTTTATAATAACTTTTAGTCACAGTTGAAGAAAAATCATATGGCTTCTGATTATAGTCGATTCTGCCGCTAATAGTAGTATCGAGCTTAACATAGCCCTCATCACTCGCAAATGTATTAAAAACAAAAGACGGAACTAAAATTAAAACAGCTAAGATAATTGATAACAAACGTTTCAAAAAACCACCTCATCTCAAAAACAATATATCATACTTTCCTGTTAAAATCAACAATCAAGAAACTACAAACAGCACTTTTATTTAACGATTTTATGTTATTTTGATGAAAATAACTTCAAATTTTTTACATTTATAAATAGATTGCATATTGAAACTAAAGAAAAAATGACTTATAATATTGTTTAGATTTTCTATTATTTTGTGAGGTTACTTCATGTTAGGTAAGTTAATCAGGGTAAGTGTAACCGACCCGATTGGCACAAATATGTCTAACGGCGGCGTTTACAAACTTAACCACGGCAAGCCCATCGGCAAATTCCATCCCCCACCTGCTGTTTCAGGTGTATTTATTTTAGGAATTGATAATCCTGTCAAGCATTTTGATGGCAGAATTATCGCAACACTAAGGTTCAAGGACAATAATGAGCAAAAAATCATCGCTTCCCCAAAATCGAAAAAATTTATTAATTGGGAAATCAGCAAGCTGCTTGAGTTTTACACAAAAAACAGACCCTATACTTTAGAATGCTATTATGAGCGTTCTTGCGGTGCTGTTGTTTATCGAAAAATTAACAACGAAATAAGATATCTTCTCATAAAAAACAAGCGAAGCTCCAACTGGAGTTTTCCGAAAGGTCACGTTGAAAAAGACGAAACCTTTGAAGACACAGCCAAAAGAGAGGTTCTTGAAGAAACAGGTCTCAGGTTAAATATATTCCCCGGTTTCCAAAGTAAATCTGAATATTCAATTCAGAACAGAATTCAAAAAACCGTTGTAATTTTTGTGGGTACAACTAATGACACAAACACAAGAATCCAGCCCGAAGAAATTGAGGATTACATCTGGTTAACCTATGAGAATGCTTACAACAACTTGAAGTTTGAAAACGACAAGTTAATTCTAAAAGACGCAAAAGAGTTTTTGTTGGAAAACAACTATATAACAGAGGCTTGAACCTGAGTAATAACGAAGCAGAAATCAAAAAGATTTCTGCTTTTTGAATTAAGGATGGCTTTTTATGTCAAAATGCATTATTTTCGGCGCATTACCCGTTTGTGAGCTTACCTTGAAAATCGAAAACGGCGACTTGGTTATTGCCGCAGACGGTGGTTATGACACACTTAAAAAGTTAAATATTAAACCTGATGTTATAATCGGTGATTTTGACTCCCTTGAAAGTGACTTACCCCAAAACGGTAATATAATCAAACACCCCGTAAAAAAGAATGATACCGATACTTTGCTTGCAATCAAACATGGTTTAGAAAACGGATATTCCGATTTCATTATTTACGGTTGTTTAGGCGGCAGATTAGACCACACTTTTGCAAACATTCAAGCAGCCTCCTTCGCAGCAGAGAACAACGCAAATGCGGTTTTTATTGACCAAAACACTTATTTGACAGTAATCAAAAACACCTCAATTTCTTTTTCAAAGGAAAACACAGGTAATATCTCTGCATTTGCAGTTTCGGGTAATGCAAATGGTGTTAATATCAACAATTTATTATATGAAGCAAGCAATATTGAATTGACACCCGACTTTCCACTTGGAATCAGTAACGAATTTATAGAAAAAGCCGCAAATATTTCTGTAACAGACGGTAAACTCTGCATTATATGGAATGGCATCGACGGACAATACACAATCGAAAGGAAACAAAAATGATTATTGATAGAATTAAGAAAATTGATGGCGCCATATTTGACCTTGACGGCACGGTGCTCGACTCAATGCACATCTGGAGCGAAATTGGTTTGTTGTTTTTAAAAAACAAAGGAATTGAACCGCCGCCCGGCATAGAAGATGAATTTGTTAAAATGAGTATGGTACAAGCCGCTGAATACTACATTAAAAACATTGACCCCAAGGCAACAGTGATGGATATTGTAAATGAAGTTAATGCACTTGTTCAGGATTTTTATTTTAATGAAGTAATAAAAAAGGATGGCGTTACTGAATTTTTGGAATTTTTGAAAAACAAGGGTGTCAAAATGTGCGTTGCAACTGCAACAGACAAGCACCTTGTAAAAAAAGCTCTTGAAAGAAACGGTTTACTTGATTATTTCACGGAAATTTTCACCTGTTCAAGCGTTGGTGCGGGAAAAGACACGCCGGTTATTTACAACGTTGCACTAGAGCACCTTGGAACAAATAAAGAATGCACATATGTTTTTGAGGATGCGTTTTATGCCATTGAAACCGCCAAAAAAGCCGGTTACAAAATAATAGGTATCAATGACGTATCTGAAAAAGCAAGCCCCGAAGAAGTAAAAAAGTTTTGCGACTACTACGTAAACGATTACACAGAAATTTACAACTGTTTTGAATGATAAAAAACCTCGGTAACACACGGTTACCGAGGTTTAATTTATTCTTCTTTGTTCACTTCTGTTTCGTTTGCTTCGCTTTCGGTCACTTCGTTTTCAACAACTTCCGCAACCTCACCTGTCTGCTCAGGAGCGTCTTCTGCAACCTCAGGCTCTTCAATATCTGAGTCGGGGTCATAGTTATCATCCATAAGCTTCAAGAAAAGCTCTCTGTTAATCTTTTCTTTTTTAATTAGGGTTTCAGCAACAATAACTAATTTATCCTTATGCTCCTCAAGAATAGCTCTACATTTATTTTCACATTCAAGAACAATATTCTTTATTTCATCATCAATCTGTGTAGCATAAGCATCTGAATAGTTTTTGGTGTGGTTATAATCCATACCGAGGAATACCTGGTCGTTATCTTTACCGTAAACAACCGGACCAAGCTTTTCACTCATACCGTATTTTGTAACCATACCACGGGCAATATCAGAAGCTCTGGAAATGTCTGAGGAGGGACCGGTTGACACATCATCGCCGATTATCTTTTCAGCAACTCTGCCACCCATCAACGAAATAATATCATCGATCATTTCGGTTTTGCTCATAAACGACGAATCTTCATCAGGTCTGTAAAGTGTGTAGCCACCTGCCATTCCACGAGGAATAATAGAAATCTCATAAACAGGGTCACTATTTTTAAGATAAAATGCAACAACTGCGTGACCCGCTTCGTGATAAGCGGTCATTTTTTTATCTTTTTCGGTATATTTATGTGATTTCTTCTCAGTACCAACCTCGACCTTAACAGCTGCTTCATCAATTTCAGTCATTGTAATAGCCTTTTTGTTGCGCTTTGCCGCTAAAAGAGCCGCTTCATTCATAAGGTTTTCAAGATCAGCACCAACAAAACCGATAGTTGCGTGAGCAACACTCTTCAAATCAACATCGGGAGCAAGAGGCTTATTCTTGGCGTGAACCTTGAGAATTTCTTCTCTGCCCTTCAAATCAGGTCTGCCGACAGTTACCTGGCGATCAAAACGACCGGGTCTTAGAAGTGCAGGGTCAAGAATATCAGGTCTGTTGGTTGCTGCAATAATGATTATACCTTCATTGTTACCGAAACCGTCCATTTCAACAAGAAGCTGG
>JAZRPC010000114.1:0-2680 GCA_045649005.1 Acutalibacteraceae bacterium | reverse complement strand
CCTCCGCCGCAGAATTATCGTCTTTCTTTTTTCTGTCGTGGATAATCATACCAACAACAGAGAAGCACATCTGAACAACGTGTGTAACAAGCACGCTGTAGTTTTTTGACAAAAGGTCATAGGTGCACCAAAGAATCATATTGATAATGCTCCAGAAACGGTATTTTGCACCGTTTTTCTGACCGATGCACATAACAAACGAAAGAGAAGCAACTATTGCAAGAATGCAAAGCCCCGTGAAGCCGCCAACAGCGAGATTCACGCCGATGAACGAGAGGGCATAGATTGCAACGAGCCATTTGGGTAGAGGCTTGTTTTTTGAGTCGAAGAAATAGTTGATGATTGATTGCACCGCACCAATACAGCAGGAAGCCGCACCGTTAAGACCGCTGCCACCAACAAAATAGCTTGCGGCAACAAAAGCGTTGCTGAGAAAAACAAGAATAAGAATTTTTTTCATATTCTTGCCCTTTAAAAGTGATGAAGTAATAATACAAAGCAAGCCAAGAAGGCTCAGAACAAATGATAATTTTTCCATAAAGCAACTCCTGTTTTTATTCTGTCGAGAATTATAGCAAATCTCAGAAGTTATTACAATATTTTTAAAAAATAATTCTCTGCCCAAGGCTCCAAAGAGCCTGGACAGAGAATTTCAAGAAGACTAATAATTAATATTTGTCAACGATTTTTTTTGCGTTTGATGAAACGCTTGCATATGAACTGTTATAGTAGGCCTTTACAACATATGTGTAGGATGTGCCCTTCTTTGCAGTTTTATCAACGTAGCTGACCTTTGTGCCGCCGCTGATTGTTCCGATTTTCTTGTAGCTGCCTGAACCTGTTTTACGATATACGTAGTAACCCTTTGCGCCACTTACTTTTTCCCATTTAACTGTAACACCTGTTTTTGAGGATGAAAGGCTTGCAAGCTTGGGAGCTTTAAGGAACACAGTTACTTTGCCCGTATTGTCGTAGCCTGATGTAACCTTGCCATCATATGCTTTGACTGTGTAGGTATATTTTGTGCCGCTCTTTGCGGTTTTATCAACGTAGCTTGTTTTGCTTTCGCCCTTTACGGTTGCAATTTTCACCCAGCTGCCTGAGCCTGTTTTGCGATATACGTAATAGCCTTCAACGTCTTCAACCTTGCCCCACTTAACCTCAACACCTGAGGATGTGTTTTTAACGCTTGAAAGCTTGGGAGTTGACATTGTGTATGTAACCTTGATGTTGTAATTTACACTTGTAGCGGGGACACTGCTGCCTGCAGGAACCATAACGATATAGTAGTTTCCGCCAGCTTTGAGCGTGGATGATACCCACTCGGCATTCAAGCTGTTTCCAAAATTAATTGTTTCAATTGTTGAACCATTTGCATCCTTAAGGTAAATGAACCAACCATTGCCCACTTGTTCAGATTCATCTCTGTTGAAGTTAACCTTTAATTTGCCGCTTGCAGGAACAGTGATTTTGAAATAGTCATCATCGTTCTTGTTGTAGAAGTTGCCGAAATATTTAACGCCACTTTTAATTGTTGTTGCGCTTGAGAAATCGAATTTACCTGCTTCAACCTCCCAATTTTCACCGTTAGTTGCATCGATTGCTGCAAAATTATAGATGCAATCAACAGGTGCATTTGAACCGTTTGCCTGAATCTTAACAAAATATTCTTTGCCCTTTTCATAAGGTAAAACAGATGTTTCAAAAGAACCGATGCTGTTAACAACATATTCGCCTAAAATATTTTCTGCTGAATCCACGGGGTAAACAGAAACTTTCCAGCCGTTTTTAATTTCATCAACAGATGTTTCGTTCAAGTCAATCATAAACTTGAGTTTAAATGCACCGGTAGTTGATTTGAATTTGAAAAAGTCAACGTCTTTTTCGTTAAAAAGTGTGCCCTTGTAAATTGTGCCCTGCTGAATCTCTTCTGCGATTGTCGAATTGTTGTTTGGTTCGTTTTCCCAAAGAAGATTTTCGTATGTAGTTGCTGTTATTTCATATTTTTGGTCCTGTGCGTCACTATTATATGCTACAACCTTAACGTAGATTTTGCCGGACTGAGCAAGTCTGGAAGTGAGAATTGTATTGTAGCCGCTATATTGGTAATTGTACTCAACGATGGGGTTCATTTCTTCATCATAAACGTGGAAATGCCATGCCTGTTTTGTATATGTCTTATCCTGGGGCTGGAAGCTGATTGTGAAATAATCCTTATCTGCATTGAAGGTATACCAGTCCACATCGCTTTCATCGTTTAATGCGCCTGTGTAGGTTTCGTTTGTGTTTATTTTGTTTGCTTTAGCTTCGGTGTTGTTGTCTTCGTCTTCCCAATGAGCGTCTTCAACGGTTGTTGCAGTTAAGTTGTAATTTTTATCTGTTGCGTCACTATTATATGCTAAAACCTTAACATAGATTGTACCTGAATAAGGAAGCTCGGGTGTTGTTATTGTATTGTAACCGCCAAACTCATAATTATAGCTCTGAAGAATATTCATCTTGCTGTCATAAACATAGAGATGCCATGCCTCGTTTCCATTAAGGTTGTCTTCAGGTTTGAAGTTTACGGTGAAATAATCCTTATCTGCATTAAAGGTGTACCAGTCCACATCGCTTTCATCGTTTAATGCGCCGGTATAGGTTTCGTTTGTGTTTATTTTGTTTGCTTTAGCTTCGGTGC
>JAZRPC010000113.1:0-7519 GCA_045649005.1 Acutalibacteraceae bacterium | reverse complement strand
AGTAAATGATGCCGATTATATAATTCTCCCCCTTCCCCTGACCCGCGACAGAGTAACCCTAAACACGACGCTTTTTGACGGTACCGTTACACTAAGTGACATATACGCGCTCTCTGTTTCGGATAAAATGTTTTTTGGCGGACAGATGCCCCAAAGTTTTTGTGAAGAGTTGGAAGCAAGAGGGGCTCAATGGTGTGATTATATGCTGCTTGATGAGCTTGCAATATATAATGCAATTCCTACTGCAGAGGGCGTTATCAAAATCCTTACCGAGGAGCTCCCCATTACAATACACGGTATGAAATGCGCTATCACGGGCTACGGCAGAGTGGGTAAAATTTTGGCGCAGACAATTAAAGCGCTGGGTGCAGAGGTTACGATTTTTGCACGTAAGCAAAGTGATTTTGCAGATGCATTCACAAAAAACATCATTCCTAAAAGCTTCGCCACACTCTCAACTGATTACCACCAATTTGACGCCCTAATAAATACCGTTCCGAAAAGAGTATTAAATGCTGACGAGCTCGATAATATAAACCCCGAGTGTATTTTGATAGAAATTGCCTCAGCGCCATTCGGCATAGATTTTCAAAGTGCCAAAGAGAGAGCCTTCAACGTAATAAAAGCAGGTTCACTACCCGGTAAAGTTGCACCTAAATCCGCCGGTGAAATAATCGGTCGCTCAATACTACCAATAATAAGAGCGAGGGGGTCATCAGATTGAAAACAATCGGCTTTGCCGTATGTGGTTCATTCTGTACATTCAAAACTGTTTTTGAAGAAGTAAAAAAATTAAAGAGCCTTGAATATAATATAGTTCCCATAATGTCCGAAAACTCCTACACTCTTGATACGAGGTTCGGTGATGCGGCATACTGGCGTTCATATTTCAAAGAAATAACGGGAAATGATATAATCCACACCATACCAAAAGCGGAGCCAATAGGTCCTAAAAAGCTTCTTGATGCTTTGGTTATTGCTCCTTGTACGGGTAATACTCTGGCAAAGCTTGCAACAGGTGTAACCGATACCTGTGTAACACTTGCGGCAAAGGCACATTTACGCAATAACCGACCGCTTATTATTGCGCCCTCAACGAACGATGCTTTAGCAAACGCTGCTAAAAATATAGGTGCCTTACTCAATTATAAAAACGTTTATTTTGTGCCTTATGGTCAGGATTCGTTTTCAGGTAAACCAAGCTCGATGGTTGCAGATTTTTCGCTTATTCCCGACACACTTGACTTTGCATTAAACGGCAAGCAACTTCAACCCGTAATTTTATCGCCGCAATAACGCGGCTTACATAGAATAAATTAACTTTGTATTCATATAATAAAGGTAAAAATTACAAAAAAGTATTTACAAAAATTAATTATTAATGTATAATTTATTCCAATAAAAGGGAGTAACTCGTACCAAAGCGGTGCGGTATCGCTCGTCATTACGGCAACAGCCCGACGATACCTTAAAGAGTGAGACTTTTACCGCAACAAAACGGTAAAGGTCTTTATTTTTTACTCTCTTCAAAAAAGAAAGGAAATGGATGCAAATGAAGCACTATCTCGAATCTGCAGAAGCTGTTTTTACAGAAGTTAACTCTTCCGAAGCGGGTCTTAGTTCTGCGGAAGCTGCCGCAAGACTTGAAAAAAACGGTAAAAACAAGCTTGCTGAAGCAAAAAAGGATTCTACTCTTAAAAAGTTCTTCGACCAGATGAAGGACCCTATGATTATTATCCTTCTTGTTGCCGCAGTTATCTCTGCAGCAACAGAAATCATTGAAGCCGGTAAATTTGTAACTCCCACAGACTCAATTATCATTCTCGTTGTTGTTCTTATCAACGCCCTTTTAGGTGTTATTCAGGAAAACAAAGCAGAAAAAGCCGTTGAGGCTCTTCAGAAAATGTCCGCGGCTACTACAAAAACACTTCGTGACGGTAAGGTTGAAAACATCAAGAGTGAAGACCTTGTTGTTGGTGACGTTATTCTTCTTGACGCAGGTGATGCTATCCCTGCAGACTGCCGTATTTTTGAATGTGCAAGTATGAAGATTGAAGAAGCTGCCCTCACAGGTGAAAGTGTTCCCGTCACAAAGCTTGTTAACGCGCTTTTAGGTAAGGACGAAAACGAAATTCCCCTTGGTGACCGTAAAAATATGGCATATATGGGTTCAACACTCGTATACGGCCGGGGTAAAGCTGTTGTAGTTGCTACCGGTATGGATACGGAAATGGGTAAAATCGCCACCGCTATCTCTACCGCTGAAGAAAACAAAACTCCCCTTGAAATCAAACTTGAACAGCTTTCAAAAATACTTACAAAGCTCGTTCTCGGTGTTTGTATCGTTATTTTCGCATACAACATTGTTGCTAAGTACTTCCTTGCAGATGGTGCAGCATTCTTTGATGTAGCACTTCATTCTTTCATTACCGCTATCGCTCTCGCTGTTGCGGCTATTCCCGAGGGTCTTGTTGCGGTTATGACAATCGTTCTTTCAATTGGTGTTACCAATATGTCTAAAAAGAACGCTATTATCCGTAAAATGAACGCGGTTGAAACTCTTGGTTGTACACAGATTATCTGTTCCGATAAAACCGGTACACTTACCCAGAACGTTATGACTGTTGTTGACCATTATGCAGAGGATGAAAAATTCCTTGCAACGGCTATGGCTCTTTGCACAAATGCAGAAGTTGAAGCAGATGGCAAGAGCACAGGCGAACCCGACGAGGTTGCCCTTATTAACTATGCCGCAACACTCGGTCTAAAAAAGGCAGACCTTGTAAGCGCTAACCCCAGAGCCGGTGAAGTTCCCTTTGACTCAGGCAGAAAGATGATGTCAACAGTTCACAATGTGGACGGAAAATTCGTTCAGTACACTAAGGGTGCTCCCGACGAAATTCTTAAAAAATGTACTAAGGCTTACGTTAACGGTGAAGTTGTTGATATGAACAACGAAATCCTCCAAAAAGCCGCAGAAGAAAACACAAGAATGGGTAACAAAGCGCTTCGCGTATTCGCAGTAGCATTCAAGGAATATGCTTCTGCTCCCGAAACTTACGACAGCGCAAGTCTTGAATACGATATGATATTCATCGGTCTTACAGGTATGATTGACCCCGTTCGTCCCGAGGTTAAGGATGCTATCGTTGAATGCCGTAGCGCAGGTATCACACCTATTATGATCACAGGCGACCACATCAACACAGCAAAAGCTATTGCACGTGAGCTTGGTATTCTTACCGATGATTCACAGGCTATGATGGGTAGCGACATTGATAAATACTCCGACGAAGAATTTGAAAAAATCGTTGAAAACGTATTCGTTTACGCTCGTGTTCAACCCGAACACAAAACAAGAATCGTCAACGCTTGGAAAAGCAAAGGCTACGTAACGGCAATGACCGGTGACGGCGTTAATGACGCCCCCTCCATCAAGAGTGCTGACATCGGCGTTGGTATGGGTATCACAGGTACAGACGTTACCAAGAACGTTGCCGATATGGTTCTTACCGACGACAACTTCGCAACAATCGTTTCCGCAGTCGGCGAAGGCAGAAGAATTTACGACAACATCCGCAAGGCTATCCAGTTCCTTCTCGGTTCAAACCTTTCCGAGGTTGTTTCAATCTTCTTTGCAACAATTATGGGCTTTGTAATTCTTGAAGCTCCTCACCTTCTTTTCATCAACCTTGTAACAGACTGTTTCCCCGCTCTTGCTCTTGGTCTTGAAAAACCCGAATCAAACATTATGAAGAGAAAGCCCAGAAGCAAAACAGACGGTATTTTCTCCGGCGGTCTCGGCGTTGACTGTGCATATCAGGGTGTTCTCGTAAGTATTCTCACTGTTATCGCTTTCTATATCGGCGAATATCTTGAATGCCTTGAAACAGGCGCTGCATTCGCTTTCAGCAACATCAGCGACAGCAGCGAAGGTATGACAATGGCATTCTTCACTATGGCAATGTGTGAAATCTTCCACTCATTCAATATGCGTTCACAGAGAGGCTCCGCTGTTGCAATGCTCTTCAAGGGCAAGCACAACATCGCTCTTTATGGCGCAATGATCGGCTCATTCTTGCTCACAACTGCAGTTGTTGAAATCAACTTCCTTTCAGAGCTCTTTGGATTTGCTCACCTCGACGCAAAGGCTTACGCAATTTCGCTTGGTCTTGCATTCCTCATCATCCCCATTGTTGAGGTTATCAAGTTCTTCCAAAGAAAGGTTGGAAAAGTGCATAGCTGATTTAATAATCAAAAAATTAAGCCATCCGATTGCTCGGATGGCTTTAATTTTTATACTTTTTTATTTAATAATCAAGTCTGCATATATGGGATAATGGTCAGAAACAAATCTGCCGTCAATGCCCTCTGTAACAACTCTGTAGGAAGCCGCATCAAAATGCTCGTTAATCATAACGTAGTCAATAACGTCGTCTTTGTGATTCTGAGGCTTTGTGTCGTGATATGTACAATAGTCCATTGTATTAGTTGTTGCAAACTTAGTATCACGAAGCACACCGGATTCAATAAACTGATTGTAGTTATCACTACCCTGTTTAACGTTCATATCTGCTGTGAAAACAACGGGTAAATCGGTGTATTCCTTAGCCTTGTTAACAATCATATCCACGCTGTTCTTTCTTGCTGAAATGCCGACGTGATCAAAGTGGCTGTTAATGTGAACGTATTTTTCAGAGGTTTCTTTATTCTCAAGAACAACCCAAGTGCAAACACGTCTGCAAGCCGCATCCCAACCAAAGGATACTTTATCGGGTGTCTCTGACAACCAGAATGTTCCGCTGTCCACAGCGTTATATTTATCCTTGAGATAGAAGATTGCCGAATATTCACCTTCGTTATCGCCGTCATCACGACCAACACCAACATAGGCATATGTATCACCGATAGTTTCGTTAAGAGCCGCCATCCATTCGGGTGTAGCCTCCTGCACACCTACCGAATCGGCTTCGGACTCAATTATTGTTTGAGAAACGATTCCTATACGGTCTTCCCAAGAATCTTTTCCTACGTTTGTGCAGCGAATGTTAAATGACATAATTCGCATGGCGCCTGCCTCCTTTGTTTCAAATCCTTGTACAACAGAATTATCGGGTCTGTTCTGAATTATCCCAAACATTGAAGTTATCATTGTTATAAATGACATTATGATTGAAATAATACCTGATAAAACTCCACCTGACATATAATCACTCCTTATTTATTTTTTACCCTTGGCCTTAGGAGCCTCCGGCTTTTTCTTTGTCATTATTTTTTTATAATACTCAGACGCATCGTTGACCTCGCCGTCATATACAAGCTTACCGTTTTTCATAACGATACCCCTTGTGCAGAACTCCGCCGCAACAGCAGTCTGATGAGTAACAAAAAGAAGAGTTACGTTATCCTTCTCTATTATCTCGTTAACCTTTTCACGGCATTTTGTTTTAAACGCACTGTCACCCACGCTCAAAGCCTCGTCAACAATAAGTATTTCGGGCTTGATGTTAACGTTTATAGCAAAACCCAAACGTGACTTCATACCGCTTGAATACGTTCTGACAGGCTGGTCGATATATGCTTCAAGCTCAGAAAAATCAACAATGGTGTCTTCAAGTGCTTTAATTTCATCATCGCTCAGACCGAGAATGTGACCCTTGAGATAAATGTTTTCACGACCTGTCAGCTCTGCGTCAAAGCCGCTTTTGAGCTCAAGCAATGCGCTTACTCTGCCGTTAACGGTGATTTCGCCCTCAGTAGGAAAAGCAACACCTGTTATCATTTTCAAAATAGTCGATTTACCTGCGCCGTTTTTACCGAAAAGTGCAACAGATTCGCCACGTTTAATTTCAAAGCTGACATCATCAACCGCAAGTTTTTCTTTGTATTTTATAAATTTAAAGAAAATACCGAGAAGACGTTTACGGGTGCTTGAATAAAGTTTATATTTTTTTGTAACGTTTTTTAACTCAATAACTGTTTCTCTCATACCAAAGCACCACCCTTACAGAACATCAGGAATTTCTTTGCGAAGCTTCCTGTATGCCCAGATTGACAAAAATGCAATAACCGCATATTCAGCCAAAAATACAATTAACTCAAAAGGCTCTTCAAAGAACCATTTGTGATAAATAAAGCAATCCCTATAACCATATGCAATAAATGTTATGGGATTTACAGACATAAATACGTCAATGAGCTTTCTGTCTGCAATATTGTCAATGTTCCAGATGATACCCGAAAACCAGAAGAAGCCTATATTGATTGATTTTATGAGATTTGAAAAGTCTTTGCTGATACAAGAAACCATACCCGCAAACAAGCCCCACGCATTAAAGAACATAAACATAAGCATTGTGTACATAGGCAACTGCAACAAATAAATTGTGGGCGGATAACCCATAATCCAAAAAAGTATAACTACAGCCACAATCAAAACAAGGTGAACAACAAGCAACGCAAGGTTTGTGAATGTTGGTATTGTTGTTATGGGGTATTTCATTTTAGTTACAAGGTAGCTGTAGCGTCGGATACAGGTTGTGCCGCCAAGAATTGCCTCGCTCATAAAGAACCAGGAAATCAAACCCGCCACAAGCCACAACAAATAGGGATAGTCGCCAACGTCTTTGCCGTTACGCAAGCCGATTGAAACAGCAAACCAATAAACAAATATTGTAAATACAGGCTTTATAACCGCCCACGCCCAACCAAGAGCAGAGCCGTTATATGTCTTTTTCAGATCTGCAATTGCCAGGCGCAATATCTGCGTTCTGTTTTCTATATGATCTTTAAAATTCAGCAGTATTGTTTTAAAATAACCTAAATTTTCCACAGTTAACCTCCGGGAGTCAGTCGTCTATTTCGATGGAATCTTCTGTTTCTTTAATTTTAAAGAAAATGGGCTTTTCTTCGTGTGATATGTTCGGACAATGAAGCGTCAATATCAACTGACCACTTAAATCTCTGAAAATCATACCATGACCACCGTCATCGTCGAAAACGGGTTTCAGGTGGCTCCATTTACCGTCAACAGAGCCGTTGTCTGACGTTGCCACACATTGAACGTAACCATTATTACAGGTTGACCAGATCATAATCAGCTTACCGTTTGATTTTTTAAAAAGGAACGGACCGTCTGTTACATTGTGGTCTGCCTCAGTAGCCTCACGGTCAAGAAATGAGCTTGCCGCAAAAAGTTCAATGGGCTCACTGACCGCTTTTGTAAGGTCGCTGCTGAGCTCAACGAAGCAGATTGTTCCGTTAAGAATCTGTGTGTGCTCGTGGCAGAAAACGCAATAAACCTTGCCGTTTTCTATTAGCAACGTACCGTCGAGGCACTCCCAGCCATCGGGTGTAACGGAGCCGATTGAGTGGGGCTTGAACATACCGTCTGGTGTGTCACTTTTGAGAATATAGGTGCCTCTGAGACCGTCGGGCTTTGTAAAGGTTGCCAGCATATAAAAAGCGCCGTTAAAATAATGAACCAAGTCGGAGGCCAAGCGGTCTTAGGAAGACAATT
>JAZRPC010000112.1:0-4332 GCA_045649005.1 Acutalibacteraceae bacterium | reverse complement strand
CCGGGTCACCAAAAAGCACTTGCAATAGCGAGTGCTTTTTCTTTTTTGTGTTCCAAAATGTGATTGCAGAGAATCGAACTCTACGTCCATCTTTCGGCGGTTCGCCATAGGCGGAGCCGAAAGGGACATAAAATAGGATATTTGCGAAGCAAATCGTCAAGGCTAAGCCTTGACGATTCTCGTCCGGGTCACCAAAAAGCACTTGCAAATAGCGAGTGCTTTTTCTTTTTGTATTCAAAAGAAGTGATTTTTTATTTTTCTTTAAATTGCATATTGATTTTTTTAAAAGTATATACTATAATGTCTTAGTAATATTTGCCGGTGTGATGGAATTGGCAGACGTGCTGGACTCAAAATCCAGTGGTAGCGATACCGTACCGGTTCGACCCCGGTCACCGGCACCAAAAAGAGAACCCATACTTTTTGTATGGGTTTTATTTTTTATGAATTTTGAAAAAGTAGGGGTCGAACCGCCTCGGCGAAGCCGAACACAATCGGTGCAAGGCACCCCTAAACTTGCCACTTGCCACTTGCAACTTGCCACTAAAAAAACGGGACGGTCAAGACCGTCCCCTACAAATAACTTACAACTAAAAAACACCTGCCTAATGCTCAGGGTTGATAAGGATCATTTTCTTTAGAGAAAATGGAATTTGGTACACAAACTCCCTGTTTGCAACGATATAAGACAAAACTACCTGAAGAAGAGGAGGCGAAACTCTTTTTCAGGTAGTTATTTTAATTTAGTGATATTCTTTGCTACGCAAAGAGTGATATGATAGCTTACGCAATCGTGATATGAAAACCTTACGGTTTTCGTGATATTTTATTCGCCTTTAAACTGCCGAAGGCAATATCACTTGAACGAAGTTCAAATATCACTGCATAGCAATATCACTCGCCGAAGGCGAATAAAACTGCCCAAGTGTCGCTAGGAACACTTGGGCAACAAGACAGGTGTTTTTTGGATGTTTTAAATTAAAGCGGCAGGTTATAGCCGAACATTTTCAGGAAGATTTTAAACATTCTTACAACGTTGTCGAAGAATTTGCTGAAGAAGTTTCCTAAGTTATCGCCGATGTTTGCCATTGCATCGTTTGAGCCGTAGCCCTCGATAGTGCCGTTGTTATCATCAACACCGTCGTCGTTTGCGAATGACTGAAGAAGGGGGGAAAGAAGGGCTACAAGGAAATATTCGCCGGCGCTGATACCGGAAGCGTCACCGTAGATTTTTGCGGCGAGGTCGATAGCTGAGCCCATACCCATAACGCTGAGAAGGGAAGCGGTTGCCTGTGTAAATTCACGTTCGGAAATCATATCGAGCTCTGTGTGAAGCACTATTGAAACAGTTTTGAGAAGAATCTGAACGTCTCTGCCGCTCAGGGGATAGTTTTCGCTACCTGCGTAGTGGGCGGCAACAAGCTCCGTTGCAACGTCCCAACCGTCTTTATAGTCGCTGTCGGGGATTTCAATGCCGTGTGTTCTGCCGAGCTCCTGTGCACTGCCCTCACCATAAAGAGGCATATTGAGAATGTCGTTGAGACCATCAACAGCATCCCTTACGAGGTCGTAGTAGAAGTCGCCCTCTTTGATGCCGAGCTGTTCATCCTGGAAGCCTCTTTCGAGTCGCCACTCAACGCCGTTTTTGAGGAATTGCTTTGCGAAAGCGTTCAAGCCCTTGTTCATTTCGCTGAGCTGAGCGTTGGAGTAGCCCTCAACTGTGCGAGAGAGTGCGTTGGTGTCGATTTTTTCAATTGTTTTTGCTTCGTAGGAGATTGTATCTTCACGCATTTCAACATATCTGTATTGAAGAGGGTACATTGAAAGCGAGGTTGTTGCAAAGTCAGAGATTTTGTTACCGAGAGCAGATATGAATGTGGTAGCATCGCTACAATGCTCGTGGCCGGAGAAAACAAGCTTGATGCCTGCGTTTGCCCAACGTTCAGCGGTGAGAGTGTGATTTCTGATAATGAAGTTGCGGCTGAGGATTCTTTGCATAGGAAGGTGATCCAGAAGGTTGTGGTGCATCATAAGAATGGGATGCTTGCCGTCTGCCTTTGCCTGCTCTGCCTGTTCGATTACCCATTGAACCTTTTCTTCTGTCATACCGTCTTCTGTGGATTTGTCGTGGTCACAGCTATCAAGAGCGATAAGGCGGTATTTTTCGCTGAGGTCGGCAGTATATGAGCAGTCGTAATCGGTTCTTACAAGAGCCTCTTTGTAGCCGAACTCGTAGTATGTGTCGATGAATTCTGACATACCTGTTGTGCAATATTCACCAAGAATACCAACGTCGTGGTTGCCGTTGATAACATAAATCTGTTTGCCTGTTTTCTTTTCGAATTTGCGGAATTTTTCGGCAACAACCTTGTGGTCTTCAAGGAACATTTTGCCGTCGTTTGTCAAGTCACCGGGGACGAGGATAAACTCAATGTTATCATCCTCTGCGCATTGATTTAAAAATTCATCAATAATAAACTGACTTTCGTTTTCCATTGCGGCACGGCGGTTTGCATAGCCGAAAATGGGGTCTTCGGAATACCAGGTGAGGGCTTCCTCGGGCTGGGTGTAGTGAAGGTCTGCAGCAACCGCATAAGAAAGGTCAGCGGTGTTTTCATTAGCGGCGCTGACGCAGACTGTGCAAAGAGAAAGCACAAGTGCTACAGAGAGAATGATTGATATAGCTTTTTTCATAAGGCACCTACCTATTAAAATGTTACTAAAATATTAACACTATTATGTTGTTCTGTCAATTTGTTTTTTGTATTTGTGTTGGTAATATTGCATAAAAAATATTGACACGAATATGATTCAATGGTACAATTTAGTTGAAAGGAGAGAGGTTGATTGCTTCTCTCCTTATTTTTATCAAGAAGAAAGGGTGTTGTTATGAATATTACCATTATCGGCCGCAAGTGTAATCCTCGTGAGGATTTTCGCACCCGTGCAGAGAAAAGGTTAGCTAAAATTGAACGACTTCTCGGCGAAGAGGCTTCTGCTAAGGTAACTGCAACGGTTGAAAAGACATGCCAGATTGTTGAAATTACAGTTTCAAAGGGTGGCTTTCTTTTCAGAGCAGAGGAGCGAGCAGAAAATATTACAGATGCCCTTGACGAATGCGTGGATTCTCTTATAAGACAAATCAGAAAAAACAAAACAAAGCTGGATAGAAAACTGCACTCGCTTGTTATTGACGACTTTCTCGGTGATGAGGTTGAAGAAGAAAGCGAGTTTGACGTCATAAGAGAAAAAACGGTTGCCCTCAAGCCACAGAGCGTTGAAGAAGCAATTTTGCAGATGAATCTTCTTGGCCACAAATTCTATATGTTTTTAAATGCCCAGACAGATGAAATTAACGTTGTTTATAAACGTAACGAAACCGGCTACGGACTTATTTCGCCCGAAAAAGAATAATATGAAATCTATTCACCCCCCTCTTATACGGAGGGGTGTTTATTTTTCACAAAAAATATTTATAAAATTTGTTAAATTCGTCTTTATGTTCATTGTAATAACAATAAATATGGTATAATATATAAGCGTGGTAGTAGAATGTAAGGTGAAAAGGGATTACCACACTTAATCTGTCAGTTTTATTTTATATAAAGGAGTCTTTACAATGAGCAGAGTTTATAACTTTTCTGCAGGTCCCTCCATGCTTCCCGAGGAAGTATTAAAAAAAGCATCTGAGCAGATGCTTGATTACGAAGGCTGCGGCCAGTCCGTTGCCGAAATGTCACACCGTTCAAAGGAATTTGAAACAATTATCAAGGATGCCGAAGCACTTCTTCGTGAGCTTATGAACATCCCTGACAATTACAAGGTTCTTTTCCTTCAGGGTGGCGCTTCAACACAGTTTGCCGCAATTCCCATGAACTTTATGAACGGTTCAGGCAAGGCTGATTTCATCATCACAGGACAGTGGGCAAAGAAAGCATTTGCAGAGGCACAGAAATACGGTGACTGTAAAGCCGTTGCTTCTTCTGCAGACAAAACCTTCTCTTACATCCCCAAAACAACAAAAGAAGATTTCCGCCAGGATGCAGACTATGCATACATCTGCCTTAACAACACCATCTACGGCACAGTTTACAAGGAGCTTCCCGATACAGGCGACGTTACACTTATTGCCGATATTTCAAGCTGCTTCCTTTCAGAGCCCCTTGACGTTACAAAATTCGGTATGGTTTACGGCGGTGCGCAGAAAAACGTTGCTCCCGCAGGTCTTACAATAGCAATTATCCGTGAGGATTTGCTCGGCAACGCAAGAGATTATTGCCCCACAATGCTTGACTACAAAATCCACGCAGATAACGCTTCTCTTTACAACAC
>JAZRPC010000111.1:0-30610 GCA_045649005.1 Acutalibacteraceae bacterium | reverse complement strand
GGTTCTGTGCTTTTACTTTAACAATATTAGGTCTTGTAACAACACCATAAAGACCGGGAAGAGAAAGGCAACCCTCGTTACCTGTCTGCGCCCCCTCTTCATAGGTAATTACAGGGTTAATAAGCTCAATAAACTCATTTCTGTCCTCGCTGACATCCATTACAACAACTCTTTTAAGAACGCCAACCTGAGGCCCTGCAAGACCTACACCGCCTGAATGGTACATTGTTTCTTTCATATCATCGAGAAGCTCGAAAAGTCTGTCATTAAACTCTGTTACCTCTCTTGATTTTTTTCTTAAAATCGGGTCATCATCGACTCTTATATTTCTTCTTGCCATTATTTTCTCCTTTAAGACAGCGGATTAATATCCGCAACAACACTGACGTTTGAAAACCTTGTGTTTTTCATATATTTAACAAGCACATCCGACACCATATTTCTAAATCGCTTATTATTTTTGCATTTTATGGTGAGAACATACCTGTATTTATTGCTGATTTTTGAAACTCGGGGCTGAATCGGCCCCAGAAGATTTACCTTTACATCAGAATAATCTGATTGAACACTCTCGCAAACCAAATCGAAAAAGTGTTTTGCGCCGTTTAACGCCTGTATTTGCTGCTCACTTGTAAAGGTAAGTGAACAAATATCACAATAAGGCGGGTAAACCATAGCTTTTCTGATAACGGATTCCGTAGCATAAAAGGACTCGTAATCCTGCATAGCAGAGAGCTCTATAATATCGTGCTCGGGCTGAACGGTTTGTATGTACGCTTTACCTTTATAGCTACCCCTGCCCGCTCTGCCGATAACCTGTGTGAGCAAATCAAAAGCCTTTTCACTGCTTCTGAAGTCATCATTAAATAACTGATGGTCAATGGATATAATGCCAACCAATGTAACGTTGGGAAAATCAAGCCCCTTTGCCACCATCTGAGTACCAAGCAAAATATCATACTCCCCGTTTGCAAAGCCTGTCAGCTTATCCTGGTAAGAATACCTTGCCATTGTGGTGTCTGCATCCATTCGCAAAACACGGGCACCCGGGAAGATGTTTTCAAGCTCATCCTCAATTTTTTGTGTGCCGAAGCCCGCATATCTGACATTTTTCTCGCCACACTCGGGGCAAGTATCCGTATATTGGGCAGAATAGCCGCAATAATGGCACATAAGACGTTTATTGGCGCTATGGTAGGTTAACGATATACTGCAATTAGGACAGCTTAAAACGGTCTTACAAGCCCCGCAAGAGGCAAAGGTGTTGAAGCCTCTGCGATTCATAAGAAGAATTGCTTGCTTTTTGTTATCAAGACACTCCTCAACTGCAGAATACAACTCATTGCTTATTGCACCCTTAGTATCTGTAACGTCAACGGTAACAACCTCGGGAAGAACCGCCTCACCGTAGCGCTCGCACATTTTTACAAGGGTATATTTTCCGTCAATAGCATTTTTATAGCTTTCAACAGACGGTGTAGCAGAGGAAAGAACAAGCAAGGCATTATTATATGCACACCTGAATCGTGCAATATCTCTTGCGTGATATCTTGGTGACATTTCTGATTTATATGTATGCTCCTGCTCCTCGTCAATAACGATTAAACCAAGGTTATCAAATGGCGCAAAAACAGCAGAGCGTGTGCCGATTGCGATTTTTGCCTCGCCTTTTTTAACTCGCTTCCATTCATCAATTCTTTCACCCGCCGAAAGGGCGCTATGAAATACGGCTATTTTGTCGCCGAAATATGAATAGAAAATACCTAAAGTCTGTGGAGTGAGAGCAATTTCGGGCACCATTACTATAACACCCTTGTTATCCTCCACGACCTTTTCAATTAATTTAAGAAAAACCTGAGTTTTGCCGGAACCGGTAACACCAAAAAGGAGTGACGCTGCAGCTTTTGGCTCTTTATATTTGGTATAAAGAGTCTCATAGGCGTTGCTTTGCACAGCCGTGAGCTTCGGTGACTCAGTTTTTGATTTTACTTTGCTGTATCTTGGTTTTCTATAAATTTCACTATCGAAAATCTCCAACAAGCCTTTTGCTACAAGGGCTTTTACAACAGCCACGGTAACGCCTGTAAAATAGCACACCTCTTTAACTGAGGCACTGCCGATATCCACCATCAGCTTAGCGACGTTGCGTTGCTTTGGCGTAAGGGTTGGCAAAGCCTCCTCCAAGGTTTCTTCGTCAACAGCAAGACGCACACTTTGAATTGTTAAATCCCCTGTTTTGCGTTTTGTATCAACGTTAGTAACAAGAACGCCTTTTTTTACAAGGCTTTCAAGAATGGTTGACGTAGCATCAATTCCAAGGTCCTCTAATATTTTTTCACGCTTTATATAAGAATGCTTTTCTTTAAGATAAGAAAAAACTCGTTTTTCCTCATCTTTTAACTTATCAAACTTTTGCTCGTCTATATCGTCTGCCATAAAGGACACAACGTAACTAAGACCTATACCGGTCGGAAGCATAGCCTTTGCAGCCTCAAA
The DNA here is from genome assembly GCA_045649005.1 of Acutalibacteraceae bacterium. Lineage (GTDB taxonomy): Bacteria > Bacillota > Clostridia > Oscillospirales > Acutalibacteraceae > DTU089. The sequence continues at coordinate 28,114 of JAZRPC010000111.1, read as the reverse complement.
AAGAGTGCAAAAGGTGTTCTCTTTAAGCCAGGTAACAAGTGAAAGCATTTCTTCATCAAAAAGCGGTTCATCGTCTATAACCGATGATATTGATTTGAGCTTCACCTGTCCCCTGTTTTCAAGAACAGACTTCACGGACAGTATAAGTCCCTGCTTTTTTCGATTACCGTTGCCAAAGGGAACCATAACTCTGCATCCCGGCTTTGCATCTTCAAAAAGAGCATCGGGAATCAAATAGGAGTACGGTGCATCAAAATGATATGCCAACCCCTCAACAGCAACCTCAGCAAAACAAGCATCGTTTAACATATTCAGATGTTTGCAATTTCTGCAGGCTCAACAATTTTGTATTCGTCTGCAAGAAGCTTATCAAGTGCTTCACTTACTGATTTTTCAGTAGTAATAACTTTATCCTCAAGGTTTTTATCAGAAATTTCACGAGCAAGCTTTGCTGTTGCAATAACAAGTGAATATCTGCTGACGTGTCCTGTGAGAACTTTACCGAGATCCTGATTAAGCATAATATATTTTCCTTTCTTTTATCTTAATAAATCATCGACGAAATTTTTCATTGCGCAATAACGTAATCCTTCGGTTTCAATGATATTACGTATTTTTTCAACACATTTACTGATTTCATCGTTAACAACTATGTAATCGTATTCAGGGGCTCTTGCAAGCTCCTGCTTAGCGGTTTCGAAACGCTTTTTAAAGCTTTCCTCTGTTTCTGTTCCCCTGCCTTTGAGCCTTTTTTCAAGTTCCTCCATTGAGGGCGGAACTAAAAACACTGAAACAGCCTCAGGCATAAGTTTTCTGACGTTACCTGCACCCTCAACCTCAATTTTCATAAGCACACATTCGCCTTTATCAAGGTGTTTTTCAACCTCTGACTTAGGTGTGCCGTAGAAATTGCCGTTATAAACAGTGTATTCGAGGTAATAGCCGTTTTCAATTCTGTTTTTGAATGTTGTTTCATCAATAAAGGTGTAATCAACACCGTTTGCTTCACCCTCACGCATTACACGTGTGGTGTCTGATACGGTTTTTTCAAATTTGAAATCACTTTCTCTGAGAGCGTTGATTACGGTATCCTTACCGCAACCCGAGGGTGCAGACACAACAACAAGCAAGCCCTTATTCATCGTCGTCGCTCCTTTCAAATCTTGCAGACAGCTGTTCAACTGTCAAATATGACAAAATAACGCTATCCGCATCGGTAATGATTATACCCTCAGTTTTTCTGCCGTGGGTTGCATCAACGAGCTGCATTCTTTCACGGCAGGACTGAACCATTCTTTTTGCGGGCGCTGAATCTGCGCTGATTATTGCAACAACTCTTTCGGCATTTACAAGGTTACCGAATCCGATATTAACCAACTGCATACACGACACCCACTTTATTCAATATTCTGAATTTGTTCTCTGATTTTTTCAATTTCGGCTTTGATATCAATCACGTGGCGTGCAATATCAACATCCTGTGCTTTGGATCCGATTGTATTTGCTTCTCTGTTCATTTCCTGAACAAGGAAATCAATCTTTCTGCCGATTGCGGCATCGGAAGCAAGCATAGAATTAAGCTGGTCGAAGTGACTTCTCAATCTGACGGTTTCTTCAGCAACCGCTACCTTGTCGGCGTAAATTGCCGCCTCGGTAAGAATTCTTGCTTCATCAATCTGAACGTTATTATCGCCTAAAACTGTTTTGATTCTTTCAAGAAGCTTTTCGGAATAAGCCTTGACAGTTTCAGGTGAACGCTTTTCGATATATTCAACATTTTCGAGTATTGTTTTTGCCCTTGAGAGAACGTCGGCTTTTAACTTCTCGCCCTCGGCAACACGCATACCGACAAATTCGTTAAGTGCCTGTGACACAGCACCGCTTACCTTCTCCCACAATGCGTCCTCATCAACGGGAGCCTTTGTGACACTCAGCACGTCGGGAATTTTCGCAAGTGAAAGAGCGGATAAATCGTTTTTTAAATCAAATCTTTCTGAAATATCAGCCAAAGCATTAACGTAACCTGCCGCAAGGGGCTCGTTCACGCTAATAACAACGCTTTCATCCGCCACAGATTCAATCTGAACAGAGCATTCAACCTTGCCTCGTGAAATTTCGGTGGCAAGTAACGCCTTTACCTTTTCTTCAAGGAATGAATACGTTCTGGGGAGTCTGATATAAAACTCGCTGTATTTGTGGTTAACACTTCTGATTTCAACAGTTATGTTATAATCCTCGGTGGCAATCTGTGCTCTGCCGAAGCCTGTCATACTTCTGATCATTTTAATTCCTCTATACGATAAATATTTTAAAGATTATACTAAATATGAAATATCTTGTCAATTATTGCGACTGCAGTTTATGAACTTCGTCATCGGTCAGCTCACGCCATTTACCGGGCTGAAGCATACCAAGTTTAATTGAACCCACAGCGTTGCGTTTAAGTCGAATAACCTCAAGGGAAACGCTTTCGCACATTTTTCTTATCTGACGGTTTCTGCCCTCAAAAATAGTGATTTCAAGAACACTTCTTGCAGCACTTTTTTCAATGACTCTGACGGAGGCAGGCAAGGTTTCTCTGCCGTCGCCATCAATGTCTATGCCGCTTTCAAGCTTTTCAATCTGGGCATCATTGATATTTGAGCGTACAGTTACACGATAAGTTTTTGGAACGTGCTTTCTCGGGTGCATAACAGCATTTGCAAACTCACCGTCGTTTGTAAGAAGCAACAAGCCCTCTGAATCACGGTCAAGTCTGCCTACGGGGTAAACAACAGCACCGACGTCTTGCACAAGCTCGGCAACGCATTTCCGTCCAAGCTCGTCGCTCATTGTGGTAACATAGCCTCTCGGTTTATTGAGCATTATATAATATTTCTGTTTAACCGCAACAACCTTTTTACCGTTAACGGTTACAGTATCCTTCTTTGTATCTATTTTATCACCTATCTGTGCTACCCTGCCGTTAACCTTAACCTTGCCGGCTTTAATTAACTCCTCCGACTTTCTGCGGGAGGCAACTGAGCATTCAGACAGATACTTTTGCAATCTTTCCTGAGCCATAATTTATTTCATCCTAAAAATTCAAAAATTCCTTGCCGCACCTTCTGAAGCAATCAAATTTGTTTCAAAAAGAACACGCCCCATATACCCGACAACACGCACAAACCCGACTACGTCGCCTTTTTTTACGTCTGCATAAAGAAACCTTTCACAAAACATCTGCACGTCTGCCTTATAGCTGTTATTGAGGGAACGAATATTTATATCTTCACAAGGTTCAGCTTCTATAAGTTGTTTATCGGATCCGACCACCGGTATTTTAACTTTTTCAACATTCAGCTTATTTGATACCAATTTACTGAATCCTAGGTCATATAGCTTTTTATGGTCATTCCAATCATCTGAAGCATTCAGAGTAACTGCAACAAGAACCGTATCATCACGCATTGCTGCACTGACAAGACACCTGCCCGATGCTTTGGTAAAGCCCGTTTTAACACCAAAAACACCGTCACAGCTCCCTAAGAGTTTATTGTGGTTTCTGAATGTTCTGAAGCAATCCGAACCACCGTAATATGCCCTGTAGGTTTTTGCGGAGCAAATATTGCGGAAGGTTTCGTTTGAAATCGCACAACAAGCAAGAACAGCCATATCATAGGCTGTTGAATAGTGCCCCTCCTGTGTCAGACCCGACGGATTTCTAAAGGATGTGTTTTTAAGCCCCAGGGACAACGCTCTTTCGTTCATTATGTCAACAAACCTTGCTCTGTCACCTGCCACAGCAGATGCAGTTACATTTGCCGCATCGTTCCCACTTTCAAGAAGCATTCCGTAAACAAGAGTTTCCAAAGAGACCCTATCACCGGCTTTGAGCCCGATTGAAGTGCCTTCAATCAACACATCGTTCCCCTGAACAGCAACATCTTCAGACCAATTACCTTTTTCAATCGCCAACAAAGCTGTCATAATCTTTGTGGTGCTGGCAATCCCACGTCTTTCATAGGCGTTTTTTTCATAGATGATTTCACCGGTATCTGCATTGAGAAGTATAGCAGAAGATGCAGAAACATAAACTGACGAACCGCTTACTTTAATCGCTACAGAAGATATGAAAACACCGAAAATCAAACAAAAAGCTATTATTCTTTTCAACAAACCAACCACCTGCTTTCAAACAATAATATGCAGGTGGTTGAGTTATAATTATTCAGCTACTTCTGTTTCTGAATCTGCTTTATCGTCTTTCTTCTTTTTAAGGTTTTTAACCTTGTCAAACATTTCGGGAACAAGGCTGACTGCTCTTTCGATAGCGTTATCGTCAGATACGATATGTTTGATTGTAACCTCGCCATCCTTAACAACAAGGAATGCAACGGGGTTGATTGTTATGCCTGCACCGCCTGCACCGCCGAAAAGCTCAACGTTGTTTTTTGAGGGGAAGTCAGAGCCACCTGAAGCAAAGCCGTATGTAACCTTTGAAACAGGGATAATTGTAAGACCGTCGGGCAGATTGATGGGGTCACCGATGATTGTGCTCACATCTACTAAATCTCTTACTTTTTCGATAGTTGTGGTAAGGATACCGTTTGCTGATTTTTCTTTCATTTGTTAACACTCCTTGGTTTTATTAGTATTCGCTTCTGCAACCTCAGCTACCGATTCGCTGACTGCATCTGCAATTTTTTTGCTTTTATCACTTTTCTTTTTAGAGAAAAGAATTTTAAACAGAATTTTAAATAACAACTGAAATGCAAGAACAATAATTGCATTAGTAATTGTAATAGGTGTAACGTGCAAACGCACATAAGCCTCTGCACTTGATTTTGATGCAAGAAAATCCGGACTTATATCAAAATCGTATTTTTTCACCTTGCATGTTGAAACAACCTTGCCAAGCACCGGATAAAGCCATGAACAGAGCTTGCCGTGCTTGATTGCTGTGTCGGCGGCATCGGAGCCCGCTGTAACCATTGTTATGTACAATTCGTCAATAACAAGGGTTTTGTAAAGCTTACCGAAAAATCCACCAATGGACCTGCCCAATGCACGAAGCATTTTTTCAAGCCCGTCATAACCGTGGTCAAGGTAAATCTGTTTAATAAGGCTGTTGCCTTGTTTTTTCTTTTTAGCCTTTTTATCATCCGCAGGCTTTGAATCATCTGTTTTTTCATCGGTTGACTCCGTTTCGGGGGAATCAACAGCTTCAGCGGAAGCTTTCTTTCCCTTTTTGGGAGATGCCTCGGATGAACTTTCTTTTTTATCATTCTTTTTCTTTTTAGGCTTTTTCTCTTTCTTGGGTTTAGTGGAATCAAACACCGTGATTTTCACAAAAAGCCATTTTATTTTCACGATTGTCGCTTCGCCGTAATCAACAATTACGCCAAGATTAATTGAACAGATAACAACAAAGAAAAGGATGATACCAAGAATTACATATAAAACGGTCATCACATCACTCCTTTATCTGTTAACTCTCCTGCGTTGAATCGGAAGCGTTTTCGCCATCCTCCTCACCGACACCGTCAAACATAGAAAGCTGCCCATTATCAACCTCAGACATAAGAACCTCTCTATCAGCAGTGGGAAGCTCCGGTAATTCATCAAGTGAACTCATTGAAAAGCATCTGAGGAAATTGGCTGTTGTGCCGTAAAGAACCGGTCTGCCGGGAACGTCAAGCCTGCCCTTTTCTTCAACAAGCTCACGCTGGCAAAGTGTGTTTACAACACCCGAACAATCAACACCCCTTATTTGTTCTATGTAAGGTTTTGTAATCGGCTGATTGTAAGCTATAATCGCAAGAACCTCAAACGCCGCCTGTGAAAGCGGAGAATTACGCTTTAAATCAAGAATTGAGCGTATAGGCTCAACAAACTCTTTTTTACTGCACAGCTGATATTTAGTGTCCATCCTTACAAGACACACACCGCTGTCATCTGAATCAAGCTTTTTCGTCAACTCGTCGAGGATTGAAAGCATTGTGTCATCATCCAGACCCATAACAGCCGCTATTTTTGTATATTCCAGGGGTTCTGCCGCCGCAAATAAAATTGCTTCAGCCATTGCTATCATTTTGTTTTTTTTCAAGAATTTTCCATTCCTTCCAAAAGTTCTATCTGCACATCGTCACCGTCACCGGAAACGTAAATTGTCTTGTTTTTTGCAAGCTCAAGAACGGCAAGAAAAGCCGCAACAAGGTCTGATCGTGATTTCGCTTGTTTATAAATATCAAACAGCTTGCATTTTTTTCGTTTTTTGAGAGAAGTAACAATAGAATCGATTTTTGAACCAACCGAAACTATTTTCTTTGTAACAATCGCTTTAAACGAGTCAATGGGCGGCGGCAAACGTCGCATTTTTTTACCCGCCGCAACAGAATAAGCGTTGAGAAGTTCCGAAGGCTCGTGAAGACGTTTATATGAGTTATCCGGTGTTACGCTTTCGGGTAAATCACGCACCATATAATCGAAGCCGTTAGTCATTTGAGAGAGCTTACCTGCAAGGATTTTACAATCTCTGTATTCGAGCAATTCGTCTCTCAGTTCATTTTTAAGCTCCTCTGCCTCATCATAAACAGGTAGCAGAGAAACTGTTTTTATATACACCAAGCGAGCCGCCATTTCAAGAAATTCGCTGGCAACCTCCATATTTTCTTCCTGCATTTCACGAACGTAAGAGGTGTATTGCTCCACAAGCTCGAGAATGGGAATATCATAAATATCAAGTTTATGTTTTGTTATGAGGTGCAGGAGCAGGTCCATGGGACCCTCGAACACGTCAAGCTTATAAGAAATCTTTTCCATATCAATCACTTAAAAGGGCAATGATGTTATGCTGTCAAAAAGCACAAGAATATAGCTTGATATCCTTGAAAGAGGTGCTGTGAGCACGCCTGTGAAAAGCAAAACAAACAAGCCTATCATAATATATCTTTCGTATTTCATAAGTCCGTAGTAATACTTCGCAGGCAACAACGCTGTTAAAAGCCTTGAGCCGTCAAGGGGCGGTGTCGGTATAAGGTTAAATACCGCAAGGTTAATATTGATTATAGTTGCAAAGTAAAAGAATCTTGACAGATTAACGAACAACAAATTTGATGTTGAAACAGCCAACGCAATCAAAGCATTACTGATGAACACAAATATGAAGCCTTGTAAAAGATTACACAGCGGACCCGCAAGGGCAACAATTGCCATATCTCTTTTCGGGTTTTTGAAGTTACGCATACGTACTTCAACCGGCTTCGCATAACCAAAGCCACAAAGAAAAATCATTGCTGCGCCGATCGGGTCAATATGAGCCAACGGGTTAACCGTCAGACGACCTCTGTTGCGAGGGGTATTATCACCGAGCTTTACCGCAACAAAAGCGTGTGCAAATTCGTGAAGCGGTGTTGCACAGAACACAACGAAGCTCGTAGCGGCAAGCAACAAAAACAACTCGACAAATTCAACGTCGCCTCTCAGGAAGCCGATTAATTCACTTAACAATTACAAAACCTGCTTTCGTATCAATAAATTTTACTATAAACACATTAAAAGGTCAACAATTATCTGTTAACGCAAACAACACGTTCAAGCCCCGAAGCATCTTTAATTATTCTGCCCTTTTCAGCCTTATCGACAAAAAGATTCAGAATATCTCTTGCCTGGTCTTCACCGCATTCCATAGCGATGCAACCATCCTTGTTTATATAAGGGAACCAATTTTCTGCCAACGAGCGGTAAAATTCAAGACCATCTTCGCCACCGTCGAGAGCAAGTCTTGGCTCAAAGGCAATCTCTGCCTGGAGAGAGTCGATATCATCTGAACGTATGTATGGTGGATTTGAAAGTATCATATCCGGTCTTGGTAAAGAAAGAAAACCAACGCTGTCAAGGACGTCTGCCTTGACTATTTTAACATTATCTGCACATAAAAGCTCTTTATTCTTCCGGGTGTACTCAAGAGCTTCATCGGAAATATCAACACAATAGACCTGCGCCAAAGGGAAAAGCTTTGCAACACTCAAGCCCACGCAACCACTGCCGCAACACAAATCCACAATCACGTTGCAGGGTTTGTTGCACATTCTGTCAACAGCGAAATCAACAAGAAGCTCCGTTTCGGGTCTCGGAATCAGAACACCCTCACCAACCTTGAACGAAAATCTGTGGAAATCCCACATTCCGAGAATATATTGCAAGGGCTCGTGATTGCATCGCCTTGCCACACATTCCTCGAAAAAGCAGAGCTTACCCAACTCAACCTCACTTCCGGAATTCAGAAGCAGCTGTGTTTTATTGAGCCCGAAGCAATGCTCCACAAGCTGTTGCGCATCAAACTCGGGGCTGTCACACCCTGCGTTTGACAAAGCCTTCACTGCTTCTCTGTATACTGAATAAAGCTTCTTCAATTCTCAGTTTCCTCCGGTTTGTCAACAACTGCTTTAATTGCTTCAATACCAACCTCAATTATATCATCGGTAGGCTCACAGGTGGTGATTTTCTGCATCCAGAGACCGGGGGCAGAAAAAATTCTTACCAACAAATTATCGTGCTTGCCTGCATAACGGATAAACTCGTAGCCTATGCCAACAGTAACGGGCACTATAAGAAGCTTTATTGCCATCCACACGGCACGCTTGTCATCAATTTCAGGGAAAACTACGACAAGAACCGATGAAATAAGAATGCTGATTATAAGAATAACAAAAATAAAGCTTGTTCCACATCTGGGGTGAAAGCGTTTTTGCTTTCTGACGTTTTCAACTGTGAGCTCAAGACCCTTTTCATAGCAGAAAATAGATTTATGCTCTGCACCATGATACATAAACACACGTTTGATGTCAGGGATTTTAGATACAAGCCAAATATACAGAACGAAGATAGCCATTCTCATAACACCCTCAAAAAGCGGATGAAGGTTGCTGAGAGCGTCCCTGCACACATACTTATCAAAAGCATCAACAAGTATAGCCGGCAAATACATAAAAAGAAGGAATGATAACGCAAGGCCGAGAACCATTGAAATTCCGCTGATAACAGCCATCATTTTGGGTCCGAAGTGTTCACTGAGCCATTTATCAAGCTTTGACATTTTTTCGGGGTCTGCATCCTCGTCGTCTATACCCGCTTTTTCTGCCGATTTCTCCATACACTTGAAACCAAAAAGAAGTGATTCAACCATATTGAAAACACCCCTAATAAGCGGGAGGCCTGCAGGCTTGAATTTATCTCTGACGTGCTTCACCTCAAGCATCTCGGTTTCAATAGATTTGTCGGGCAAGCGCACAGACATTGCCGCACCCTTTGGCCCCTGCATCATTATGCCTTCAATAAGCGCCTGACCGCCTACTGAAATTTTGGGGCAACATTTATTTTTATCTTTATTACTCATTAGAGTCCACCATCATTTCGTTTGTAATAATTGCCGGGGCTTCGACAACAGCTTCAACAGGTAGAGATATTGCAACTGTTGTTCCCACACCTAACTGACTGTTTATTTCCAACACACCGTTGTGAAGCTTTATTATTTCATCAACAACAGCCAGACCTATACCTGAACCTCGGATTTCAAGGTTGGCTTTATAGAATTTCTTCTTTATGTTCGGCAAATCCTCTTCGGCAATACCGCAACCGGTATCGGCAAAGAAAACATTAAGGCTGCCGTTTTCGACAATTGCGGTGACGTTTACCAAGCCACCCTGTTTGCTGTATTTAAAGGCATTATCAAGAATATTCACGAAAACCTGTTTAATTCTGTTGGGGTCTGCCATCATGGGCGCAGGCACATCGGGAACGCTGTATTGAAGCTCGATGCCATCACGCTTTGAACGCTCCTTGAAAACAAATATAGCTTCATCAAGCTCAGCAAGAACGTCGATTTTTTCAAGCTTCAAAGACATTCTGCCGCTTTGCATACGTGAGAAATCAAGAAGCTCTTCAACCAAACGTGACAAACGCTCGGATTCGTTGATGATAACCTCAGTTCCCCTTTTAGAAAGCTCTTTATCCTCGCCGTCAAGCTCTTTGAGCATTTCAGCCCAACCCTTGATAGCAGTCAAGGGAGTTCTCAATTCGTGAGAAACCGTGGAAATAAAGTCGTTTTTCAATTTATCTGTTGCGGCAACCTCAGAAATCATTGTGTTTATAGATTCCGCAAGCTCGGTTATTTCGTCTTCATCTATATCGTCAGAATTAATTCTAACGTCGTAGTCCCCACCGGTGAAGCGCTTTGCCGCATCGTTAATTCTGCCAACGGGGCGAACAATTGTCTGAACAAAGAAAAGACCCGAAAGAGCAACAAAAAACAACGCCAATAAATACACGAAAAGAATAATAAACGTGAAGCCGACTATCTGCCCGTCTATCCCCCTGAGAGAGGTTATAAATCTCACGGCACCGCCGAAAGAATCACCGGAGGACGGCAAAACCATTGAAACAATCATTATGTGTTCGCCGTTTGAATTAAAGCCCGACCACTTACTGATGCCTGTGTTGGATTCAATAGCCTCGTGAACATCTTCCATTTCCTCGATGGATTCATTGACGTTAAAGCCCGATGAAGAAATTGAAACCTTACCGCTACGGTTAACTACCTGAACCTCCATCCTGCTTTTATCCGAAAAGCTGTCAACAAACTCCTTCGCTTTTTGCTCAAACACCTCATCGGTGCCGTTAACATAAGGCTTGAAGAAGGTTGTTACGCTTTCATTGGCATATCCCGAAAGATAATCGGCAGCATAGTCTCTGTAATAACCGACAACAAAGAAAATACTGATTGTTACCAGAACAAGCAAAACGAGAGCAGTAATCAACAAAGTATTTGTTGCCCAACGTTTTGTAATACCTTTGAGTTTCACGCTCCCGCCTCCTCACTCTTGATAAATGCTAAAAAATCAAAGCCACTTGTAACCCATACCCCATACTGTAACCAGATGCTTAGGGATAGATGGCTCGTCTTCCACTTTCATTCTGAGACGTCTTATATTAACGTCAACAACCTTTTCGTCGCCGAAATAAGATTCGCCCCAGACTTGTTTTAAAATGTCGTTTCTGCTCAACGCTTTGCCTGCATTTGAGAAGAAATATTCCACAATCTGAAATTCAACCTGAGTAAGCTCAATAAGCTTACCGTCCTTGTAAAGTGTGCGGTTACGCAAATTAAGTTCAAAGGGTGCAAGAATGATTTTATCGTTTTTGGCAGGCTGAGCCTTGCTTTGATTGTTCATTGCAACTCGTCTGTAAACGCTGTCAACTCTCGCCATAAGCTCAGAGGGTGAGAAGGGTTTTGTAATATAGTCATCCGCACCCATAAGAAGACCGGAAACCTTGTCCATCTCCTGAGTTTTTGCCGTAAGCATAATTATACCCACCGTGCTGCTGGCGTTGCGTAGCCTTTTGCAAACCTCAAGTCCGTCAACGTTTGGCATCATAATATCAAGAAGAACGACATCAAACTCGCCGTTCATTTCGCTGTATTTATCTAAAGCCTGCTGACCATCACAGGTTTCTGTTACCTCGTACCCCGCACGTTTAAGCGTTATGGCAATTATTTCACGAATAGCTGATTCATCCTCAGCAATAAGTACCTTTTTCATTTCAAGACTCACTTTCACTCAATTATTATAAATGAAGACATAACGCCCTCGTCAGTTAAACCAAAATCCTCACCGTAGGAGGTTATGTGATAATAATACGTTCCGGACTTATCGGAATAAAGCTCTTTTCCGTAGGTTTCACCGTCATAATCAGCCTTTGCATAAGAAATCGACAACAGCTCATCCTTTATGGCTTTTTCGTTTTCATCCCATATACAGAACACCATCGCCTGTTTAAAGGCATCGTATTTAACTGTGATTTCGGTGTTTCTTGTTACCCTGTAAAAATACGGAGTAATGGGGTTGAATACCGTTGTTATGTTACCTTCACTCTTATCGCCCGCAACATTTAACCAATTTACCATATTGAAGGTGTAAGAAATGTTTTCAACCTTAACAGTCAGAGATTTGTCGTCGCCGTAAAGCTTTATGTTAACAGGAACCTCTATTTTGCCGTCACCGTCAATATCTCTGCAAAAAACCTTTGAATTTCTCAAAGTGTTCTTAGAGGGCTTTTTTATTCCCCTGACGGCCTTCAGCTTAACGTTATCCCAATAAAGCATCTCAGTGAACATTGAGCCGTCTGCATTAAGGCAATCTATAAACACCCTTGAATATTGGGTATCATTCTCCCTGATTTTATCTTCTTGAATTTTCAGAACCGATGAAACGGCGCTGTCGATTCTTGTTTCGGAATATTTTACAAGGGCACCGTCACCCGAAATCGAAAAGCAACGGAAATATGTTTTTTTGACATCTGCCGAGTCGTCGAGTGAAACAAGAACAAGGTCTTTTTCACCGTCATCATTGAAATCTACGAAGCTTTTGTAGTTGTAATACTCAGTACCGAGTGTTTTTATTGTGAAAACACCTTTCTCGCCGGGCACCACATCATAAATGCTGACAATTCTGGAGGTTTGGTTATCAAACAATGACCAACCGACAAAAATATCTGTAACTCCGTCGTTGTTTATATCTTCAAAAGAAACGTCGTAAATGCTGCTGCCGGGGCCTTTAACGTCGGAAGAAATTACCCACGTATCGTTAACACATTCAAGTAAAGCCATTCTCACGGAAGCATCTACACCCGAATCAGTATAAAAAACAAGTGCCTCTTCATTTTCATCGCCATTGATATCGATGATTATGAATGACGTCTGATAATCCCCGTTTGCGGGAGTTCTCAACTGTATGTTCTTGCCTGACATCAGCTTTTGGAAAGCCTTTTGCACCTCGCCGTTTTTACCCGACTGAGTAGGCGGACTCATAAGACTTTCAACAGAAAAGAAGTTAAGAGAGCAGCCTGAAAAAGCTATCACCATCACAAACACACAAATGCCTGCTATTATTCTTTTTATCATAAGCCACTCTCCTTTCTTGAAGCTTCAATTTTTATAAGCTTACGTCAACTGTATATGTGCCATACACCCAGCACTTATCACTTTTAACGTTTACAACCGCAGGAATTGAGATCGACTGACCTTCTTTAATATTGACTTCGGAAAGATCAACCTCAACTGTCAACTCCTTGTCGGTTATTGATTCCAACGCCTTTGCGTCGCCTACCACAACAACCGATTTATTTAGCCCGGAAACCCTATAGGGCTTTTTGCCGGGGTTATTTAATCTGATTTTATTTTGAGGAAATGAAATATACTCCTGCTTCAAGCCCGAAACATTAACGCTGACCGTGTAATAGCCTGTGTCGCTCTCTTCTGCAACCGCAATGTCGGAGCTGTTAAAGGTAAACACCCTGTTTGTGGGTGAAAGTGATTTAAAATCAATGGTGCCCACAGAGAAATTTTCCGTTTTGTCATATTCATCAACCGAGATGTTGAACATATCAACTGCGGGTGTAATGCTGTATGTCAACGAATTTACAACGTAAAAATCAGGAGCATTTTTAAAGGTTACAATAGTTTCAAGCTCTTTAACCTTCAAAACGGGAATAGTCAGAACAACCGATTCGTGATTCACTGTTATATATTTAAAATTACTTTTACCGGCATCATCAAGTGCAACTATTTTTGCATCAGCAGATTTATTTGATGTGAGTGCTGAACTCAATTCAAGCTCGGCAACAACCTTTTCAATTCTGTTGATCTCAGTTGCGGGACCGCTGATAGTTACAAAAGAGTGAGAAAGATTAACGTCACCGCTTGTGTAGCCCTCCTCCACCATTTCAAAACCATCGGTTACAACCTTCGGCTCAACGACAAATTCAACTGTTTTGGCTGTGTCAAAATAAACGTCAACCGTTCTCATTGAAAGTGATTCAATTGTGTAGTTACGGTTACCCGACACCGATTCTGCTTTAAGCTGTAATGTTCGCTTACCCGCAGAATCAACGTTATTTGTCTGAGCTGTTACAACAATGTCGTCACCCGACAAAGCGGAGGGTGAAATAAGATATTTTTTACCTTTTACGGTAACGTCAACTGTAAATTCACTCTGACCGAAAACCTCAAGGCCAAACTGAGAAGGAACCCCTGTATCAATCATAACCTTAACGTCAGAAATAACTCTCGTGGTGGCGGGGCTGACGTTTATGACAACCATAAGCCAAATTGCAAGAGCAGACAGAAATGAAAAAATGAAAACGATTTTATTGTTTTTAAAAAGTGTGTTGATATTAATTTTCTGTTTCATCTTTTCCCCCGTCTTTTTTTCTTTTCTTTTTGAGCCTTTTCACTTTACTGAGTCTGCCCTCAGCCTTATTGGGTACCATCTCACCAAGAAGAAATTCACGAAGCTTTGCAACAGTAACGCCTCTTGTGAGAACACCGTCTTTGGAATAGGATATTGCGCCGGTCTCTTCCGAAACAACCACCACGATTGCATCGCTGTGTTCACTCATACCTATTGCCGCCCTGTGACGTGTACCCAATTCGCTGTCAAGAGAGGCGTTTTGTGTAAGCGGAAGAATACAGCCCGCTGAATAAATTCTTGCATCTCTAATAACAACTGCACCGTCGTGAAGGGCAGAATTTTTAAAAAACAAGCCGTTGAACAATTCCGAGGAAGCTTTTGCATCAAGAACCGTACCGGTATTTATAACATCCTGAAGAGAAGCGTCTTTTTCAAAAACAACAAGAGCACCTGTCTTACTCTCACTCATATCGCCCGCAGCTTTACAGAAGCTGTTAACGGCATTGCTCAGAGTCTTTTCATAGGATGCGTCATTCTTACCACCGAACAACGATATATTTGAGAGTGAACGTCTGCCGAATCTTTCAAGAATGCTTCTTATTTCGGGTGAGAAAAGAACAACAAGAATAATGAGCGAATTTTCAATCAGCTTGTTCATGAGATATTCGCTGGCTTCCATATTGAAGAGCTTAACAAGACCGTAAACTACAACAAGAAGAATTACGCCCTTTATAATCTGAGAGGTTCTTGAACCTCTGATAATTTTGATTCCCTCGTAGATAATGAAGGTAACAAGCAATATATCAGGTAAGTCTGACAATATATCAAAGCTCATTAAAGCACCGCTGACTTTTTCAATCAAGTTAGCTATTGAACCCATTATTGCACCGCCTTTATTTTCGTTTCTGCATAAAATTATCCAATATATTGTAATTATATCATATAATTTCAGATAATGCAATTTTTCTGACTAATTTTAACACAATATTTATATCTTTTTTTGAGTTGTTTAAAGAGGGTGATACACGCACCGCACCCACACCGACCGTTGAGTAATGATTGTGGGCATAGGGTGAGCAATGAAAGCCACCTCGAACAGCGATTCCGTTACGTGCAAGAATAGCGGCAACCTTCTCGCTGTGCACTCCTTTGACGTTGAAGCTGACTATCGGTGCATAGTGCAATTCATCATATTTTTCTCTGTAAAGTTCTATTCCGTCAATGTTTTTCAAGCCATAAAAAAGCTCTTTGCAAAGCTCGGTTTCTGAATCAAAAATTCTTTTGACACCAATTCTTTTTACAACGTCTATCCCCTTTGAAAGCCCGCAAATCCCCGGCACATTCAGCGTGCCGCTCTCAAGCCTTTCAGGATAAATATCCGGCTGATATTTTTCAAAAGACAACGAGCCCGTTCCACCGCTTATAATCGGTTCAAAACCAAGTCCTCTGTGCAATAGAGCGCCTGTTCCCATTGGCCCCAAAAGTCCTTTGTGACCGGGCACACAAAGGCAGTCTATACCTTGATTTTTCATATCAATTTCAAGGTATCCCGCCCCCTGTGCACCGTCAACAAAAAGAAGACTTCCGTTTTGGTGGGCAGCCTGCGAGAGAGCCTTAATCGGGAGTATATCTCCAAAAACGTTAGAAACCGCAGTTACAATGCAAACCTTAGTATTTTTTCTTAATTCCTTCTTGAAATTCCTTAACGTTTCTTCATCGGTTTTGCCCACCTTGAAAACAGAAAAATCGGCAATGCCAAACCGTTCAAGATAATGAACGGGTCTTGCCACGGAATTGTGCTCCAAAGAAGAAATTACGATGTGCTCCCCTTTTTTCACAATCCCCTGAACTGCAACATTCAAGGCATAGGTGCAGTTAGGGAAAAAACTGACAAATTCACTGCCGTAGCCGTTGAAAAAGTCGTTTATTTTCTCCCTTGCCTCGTACACCTTCATAGCTGAACGAACCGACATATCGTGACCGCTTCTGCCGGGGTTTGCGCCATAGAGAGAAAATGATTCATTGACCGCCCTTATCACCTCAAAGGGCTTTGGATAGCTTGTGGCGGCATTATCAAGATAAATCACAACACGTCACCGAGGTCGACCGTCCCCAAAACCTTTATCCCGTTTTTATTCAAAAGCGAAAAGCATCGCTGATCAATATCATTAACATAAATAACATACCCGCATCCTTCATTCTCTTCAGGTGAAGGATTGCGGGTAAGATACGCTTTATATCCGTTTTTCTGCAAAAGGTCCCGCCCCTTCATAGCATAAGTTACAGAGGCGACCTTTATGCCTTTTTTGCTCATAAAAAGCCCCTTCCATATTAGGTTCAGGCATAATGCCTTTTACATAATATGCAGGGGCTTGTTTTATTGTTCAATAAGTGCTACACAATGGGCGGAGATACCCTCTTTTCTGCCTGTAAAGCCAAGCTTTTCTTCGGTGGTTGCTTTAACGTTTACAAAATCAACGTCAACACCGAGAACAGAGGCAATATTTTCCCTCATTTGAGGAATGTGGGGTGCCATTTTCGGCATTTGGGCAATAATCGTTGCGTCAATATTGACAACCCTGTAGCCTTTTTCACGCAAGAGCTCACACACGCTTGCCAGAAGCACCAAGCTATCTGCACCCTTATATTTCTCGTCTGTGTCAGGGAAATGCTTGCCGATATCGCCAAGCGCCGCCGCACCCAACAAGCTGTCTGAAATTGCGTGAAGAAGCACATCGGCATCAGAATGGCCAAGAAGACCCTTTTCACAAGGTATTTCTACCCCACCGATAATGCATTTTCTGTTTTCGGCGAATGCGTGAACATCATAGCCGTGACCAATTCTCAGCATAAAATCACCTTATTTACTAAGATTTTCAAGACAAGCAAGTTTAACCGATACCACAAGGACATCCATCGCCTGAGAAAGAACCTCGGGTGTGGGGAATGTGGGCGCAATACGGATATTGCTGTCTGAGGGGTCTTTGCCGTAAGGGAAGGTTGCCCCCACGTTTGTGAGTGTAACGCCCGCTTCTTTACAAAGAACACCAACTCTTGATGCACTGCCACCCGTAACGTCAAGGCTCACAAAATAACCACCGTTGGGAACGTTCCACTCAGCAATACCAAGACCGCTGAGCTCAGCGTTGAGCTTATCGACGACTGCGTCAAATTTGGGCTTAAGAATTTTTGCGTGAAGCTGCATATGTGCCTTTATACCCTCAACATTTTTAAAGAATCTGACGTGACGGAGCATATTTACTTTATCATAGCTTATTGACTGAATTGTCAATCTTTTGAGTATCTCTTTGATGTTTTCAACAGATGCTGCAAGGCAAGCCACACCTGCACCGGGGTATGAAATTTTAGAGGTTGAAGCAACCTCAATAACCATATTCTTGTTTCTTTCGGGCAGAACATCAAAAATGTTAACAAGCTCATCTGATTTCTCAGTGAGATCGTGAACAATATATGCATTGTCCCAAATAATTCTGAAATCATCAGCGGCTGTTTCAAGGTTTGCAATTCTCTTTACTGTTTCAGCAGAGAATGTTATGCCCTGGGGGTTAGAATACTTGGGAACGCAGAACATACCCTTGACAGAGCTGTCTTTAACAGCTTCTTCAATGGCATCCATATCGGGACCCTCAGCTGTCATGGGGATGTTAACCATCTCAATACCGAGATACTCACAGATTGCAAAATGTCTGTCGTAACCGGGACAAGGGCAAAGGAATTTAACCTTCCCCTGCTGTGACCAAGGGGTGAAGCCTGCACCCATAAACATACACTGTGCAACGTAATCAAACATCATAGAAAGGCTTGAGTTACCACCAACAATAATGTTTTCGGGCTTAACCTCAAGAAGGTCTGCAAAAAGCATTTTGCACTCGGGGATACCGTCAAGAATACCGTAGTTTCTGACATCCATACCATTTTCACATTTAAAGTTGCTGTCTTCAAAAACGTTCATCATACCGTCAGAAATATCAAGCTGATCTGCACCGGGCTTACCTCTTGACATATCAATAGAAAGCCCTTTTGCTTTAAGAGCCTCGTACTCTGATTTCACGTTATTTAAGCAGATGAGCAATTCATCCTTAGTCATAGAAAGATATGATTTAGCCATAAATTTTCTCCATTTTCTAAATTATCCGAATAATTATAACAAAAGTATTATCTTTTGTAAACTGTTTTTACGCTTTATATAAAAATTTTATTAAAATATAACCCATTAATAAACCCAATTTCTATTGTAAGTTTTCACAATATGCTGTATAATATTGTACCGTAAAAACAGGGAGGTGTTAAGATGCACAAAAAAATTGCCGTTGTTGGTGCCGGTGCTTCAGGGTTAAGTGCCGCAATCCAGGTAAAAGAAGAAGCCCCCGAAATTTCGGTAACAGTTTTCGAAAGGCTCCCGAAAGCCGCTAAAAAAATTCTTGCAACAGGTAACGGAAGGTGTAATTTCACCAACTGCAACCTTTCACCCAAGCATTTTTACGGGGATTTTTCATTTCTCAAATCCGTGCTGACCTCCCCCTTTTCTGACAGCGAAGGTTTTTTCCGCAGGCTTGGTGTTTTAACGTATATTGAAGATGATCGTGTATATCCCCGCTCACAACAGGCTTCTGCAATACGTGAGGCTTTGCTTTCAAAAGCAGAAAGCTGCGGGGTGGAAATCATTGTTGATTCACCCGTTGAGAAGATACGAAAAAAGAATGATTCTTTTGTTATAAACAACGAAACGTTCGATGCCGTAATAATAAGCGGCGGCGGGAAAGCCTCACCCGTTCACGGGTCAGACGGCTCAGCCTATTCTCTTCTGACCGGATTTGGTCACACCCTGACACCCCTTTACCCCGCATTGAACGGCATATTAACCGCCGACAAGGCATTAAACTCGCTAAAAGGTGTGCGTGCTGAATGCGACGTTGAGCTATATTCGGGCAACACGCTTCTTGGCTATGAAAACGGCGAAATTCAATTCACGGATAAAGCAATTTCGGGCATACCTGTTATGAACCTTTCACACCTTTGTGAAAACCGTAAAAATCTGAAAATAGTTCTTGACCTTTGCCCAGAATACTCAGAACAAGAATTGAGAGAACACCTCATTTCGACTGCACAATCTGCTAATCCCTCAAATTTTGAAACAGTTCTGAACGGCATCATAAACTCTAAGCTCTGCTATATTGTTATGAGCAGAGCAAACGTAAGCCCACAAACCAAATGCCCCGATATATCAAATAAAAAAATATGTGATTGTGTCACACAAATAAAGAGCTTCGAAGTCCCTTTGAAATGCGTCAAGGGATTTGAAAGCGCCCAAATAACAAAGGGCGGCATAAAAACCGACGAATTTTTTACAAACACTTTAATGTCTAAAAAGCAAAATGGTGTGTTTGCCTGCGGTGAAATTCTTGACATTCACGGTGATTGCGGCGGATACAATCTGCATCTTGCGTGGACAACCGGCAGAATAGCCGGTACGGGTGCTATCGCATACTTAGAAAACAAGGAATAAGATATGATTAGAATTAACGAAATCAAAATGCCTCTAGGTGCCTGTGAGGAAGAAGTTAAAACGGCAACAGCCAAAGCCTTGAAAATCAAAGAGAGCGACATAAAAAGCTTTTCACTTGCAAGGCGCTCCATTGACTCAAGAAAAAAGGATAACATAATACTAGTTTATTCTGCCGAGGTTGAAACAGACCTTGACGAAGAGAAAATTGTTGAAGCATTTCCCAAAAACAAGGCGTTTGTAACTAAAAAATACGAATACGTTCTGCCCGAGGCAAAAAGAAAATTCCCGTTACGCCCCGTTGTTGCAGGCTTTGGCCCCGCCGGAATGTTTGCAGCATTAACCCTTGCAAAGGCAGGGCTCAGACCCATTGTTCTTGAAAGGGGCTCCGCCGTTGAAGAACGAACAAGACAGGTTGAGACCTTCTGGTCAAAAAGAGTTCTTGACACAAACTCCAACGTTCAATTCGGCGAGGGTGGTGCAGGCACATTTTCCGACGGCAAGCTGACAACAGGCATAAAAGACGGCAGATGCCGAGAGGTTTTTCTGCGCTTTGCAGAATTCGGTGCCCCCGAAGAAATACTTTACTCTGCAACACCGCATATCGGCACAGATAGGCTCAAAACAGTTGTCAGAAACCTTAGAAACAAGGTTATTGAATTGGGCGGTGAAATAAAATTCAACACCCAATTAACTGATATTATAATAGCCAACGGCTTTGTTCAGGGCGTTACCTATAAAAATCCCGACGGCACAGCAAACGACATTGAAACCGACGCTTTGATTCTTGCCATAGGTCACTCTGCGAGAGATACCTTTGAGCTGGTATACAGAAAAGGGCTTGAAATAACTCAAAAGCCTTTCTCTGTTGGCACAAGAATCGAACACCCACAGGAGCACATCAACAAAGCACAATACGGTATGCTTTGGAACTCCCCCCTGCTCCCAGCGGCAGATTACAAGCTCGCTTGCCACCCTGCCCACGGCAGAGGTCTTTACACATTCTGTATGTGCCCCGGCGGAACGGTAGTTGCCGCATCCTCAGAGGAGGGCGGAATGGTTGTTAACGGCATGAGTGAATATGCCCGTGACAAAGAAAATGCAAACTGTGCTTTGCTTGTAGGAATCGAGCCACCATTTGAGAGCGACCACCCACTTGCAGGAATGTATCTGCAGCGTGAAATCGAGCAAAAGGCATTCAGAGTCGGTGGCGGTGACTACACCGCACCGGCACAGCTTCTTGGTGATTTCCTTAAAGATACCCCATCAACAAAGCTCGGCGGTGTTAACCCCTCCTGCCCCACAGGTGTCACAATGACGGATATACGCAAGGTTTTGCCGAAAAAGGTTACAGACACCATTGCGGGCGCTATAAACGATTTTGACAGCAAGCTCCACGGCTTTAATCTTTACGATGCCGTGCTGACTGCACCCGAATCCAGAAGCTCGTCGCCCATCAGAATTATGCGTGATGAATTTTTCCAGGCAACAAGGCTGAGAGGCCTTTACCCCTGCGGTGAAGGTGCAGGCTACGCAGGCGGTATTGTATCGGCGGCTGTTGACGGCATACGATGCGCAGAAGCTGTTCTCAGCGGCGAATATTAAGAATAGAAAAACCACCAAAGGAATATTAATTTCCGAGGTGGTTTTTTTGTTTGTAAAAGTAATTAAACTCAAATCAATAATTGCTGTTTTTGTTTTATTTATCATCACGATAACAATTTCCGTTACTCTTAGAAGCATCAGCACAACGGCATCGACAGTTGAAAGAAAGCTCCCGATTTACAGCGTCCGGACAAACGAAAAGAAAATTGCAATAACCTTTGATGCCGCCTGGAGTGCCGAGGACACGAAAGATCTTATCGCAATTCTCAAAAAACACAATGCAAAAATCACGGTTTTTGCCGTTGGTGAATGGGTTGCAAGAAACCCCGAAGCCGTTAAAGCATTTTATGAAAACGGCCACGAAATAGGCAACCACTCTGCCACACACCCCGCTTTCAGCAAGCTCAGCCGTGAAGAAATACGAAAAGAAATTGTTGATTGCAACAACGAAATAAAAAAAATCACAGGCAAAAGCCCAAAAACTGTCAGAGCCCCCAGCGGCGACTATGACAACAAAAGTGTAGAAACTGCAGAAAGCCTTGGAATGAAAATGATTCAATGGGACGTTGATATAATAGATACAAAAGTAATGACAAATGTATATCTTTATGCTATAATGAATATAGTCTAGTATGATAACACATACATTCAAAAATTTATCACAAGACGAGAAAATAATGTTATACATAAGGTTGTTGCAATCTATTAACAAAGGAATGGTAAAAGACAATGACAAAACAAACAGCAATTTATGCGAGGCAGAGTGTAGACAAAAAAGACAGTTTGAGCATAGAAGGACAAATCGAACTTTGTGAACATATACTTAACGGCAACACACCTTTAATATATAAGGACAAAGGTTATAGCGGTAAGAATACCGAAAGACCTGCTTTAAAAAACCTAATAAATGATATTGAACTTGATAAAATTAGTAAAGTTGTTGTTTACAAATTAGATAGAATAAGCAGAAACATAACAGATTTCTATAAACTATATGAAATCATGGAAAAACATCATTGTGAGTTTGTAAGTGCCTCAGAAAGTTTTGATACCTCATCTGCTATGGGTAAGGCGATGATGGGTATACTTGCAATATTTGCACAAATGGAACGAGAAAACATACAAAAGAGAGTTAAAGACAATTATTATTATCGAACTGCAACCACAGGCAGTTGGGCGGGTGGTCCTGCTCCTTTTGGGTTCAAGAACGGAAGGAATCAAGAAGGAAAACCAACTCTCATACCAATATCCAAGGAAATCGAAGCGGTCAAACTTGCTTTTGCTTTATATTGTGGAATTGAACGATGCACTTTGAGTGAGATAGCAAGAAACCTAAATGCAAAAGGTTACAAGCCTCATAAAAGCGAGGCTTTCAACTCAGTAACAGTTTCAAAAATATTACAATCCCCTGTTTATGTAAATGCTGATGAAGTTCTCTATTCATATTTCAAAACAAGGAAAGTTCAATTTCTAAACGATAAAGAAGAATGGGATGGCACTTGCACCGCACATGTTATTGGTAAAAGAGTTGGTAATGCTAATATTCGGTCATATACAACCTTAGAAGAACAAAGTGTTTATTTAACTAATTTCAAAGGATTTATTCCAAGTACCAATTATATTAGTGTTCAAGAAAGACTCGCAGAAAACAAACAAATCGCACGAAATAACACTATGGGGCTTTTGGAAGAATTGGGCGGTAAAATCAAATGTAAATCCTGTGGATATGCTATTAAAGCTTATAGTCAAAGTACAAACGGAAGACCGTATCTTGGATGTTATGCAAATAGGAGTTTACATATCTGTAAAGAAAAGTATAATAAAATTAACTTTTGGGAGTTACAAGAGGTTATAGGTATTGAAATACAAAAGCAACTAGACAATTTACATGATTTATGGAAACAGCAAATCATAACAATTAAAGAACTTTCAGATGAGGTTGTCGCAAAACAACGAAAACTTGACAAAATTATTGATGACTTCTTTAATAATGAAGAGAACAACGAAAAAATAAAAAAGGCATTCAAAAGAACTGTTGATAATTTACAAACAGAAATTGATGAACTTGAATATAGAAAACAAGTTGCATTAAGCTCTGTTGGTAATTTAGAAATACATTTAAAACAAAACTTAACTCTTAAAGATAGCATAAATAAAGGGGTAAAATATATTGACCTTAATACCGAAGCAAAAAGAGAGGTCATTGACATTTTAATAGATAAGATATATCTTACAAATGACATAAACACATTGGAAATTGTTTGGAAGATATAAAAAGAGGTTGATACTATAAATTCATATATTGCAATAGTCACAAATATATAAAAACAACATATATTTGTAGTATAACTAAAATAATGCGTATTATTTTAGTTATACTATTAATGCAACTAAATCAAAATAAAATGTATCAAAATGACACAAAATGCATAAATAGGTTGACATTATGCAACAATATGTGTTATTATTTAGTTGCAGAGAGAACATAAGTTCTCATGGTCGGTATGAAGACCTTAAACTCATGCCATTGGTCGGTATGGAGACCTTAAACCCATGCCATTGCAGAATAAACTGCTTAAAATTTTGGAAGGCAAGGGAAACCTCGCCTTCCAATCATTTTGTAAAGGGATGTAAAAATGGAAAATAAACAAGACTTTAAAACTCGTGTTAAAGAAACGGTTATTAAAGCAGCGAAAGAATATCAGGATTATTTTTTGGATTATGACTATTTGCTTTGTTCTGATGCTTTTATAAATAATGATTATTACATAATTAGTGGTACTAAAACAAATTTCAAACATCTAACAGGTGTTGTAGTTGAAAACGATTCACCAGAGATTTTTTTTGAAAAAAGTTTAAATGGAACATTAAAAGAAACTGATTTTGAAATAAAAAAAGATGAAAACGACAAAAACACAAAGGGTACAGTTAGAAGAAAAATTTTAGTTTTAGAAGATGCAATGCAAATTTTTAATAAAACAACTTTTGTTGAAGAAGATTTTGAAAAAAACAATATTAAATGTTCATTTGCAACTGAAAACGGTTCTTCAACAATTGGTTTTACACCTACAGGAATTATAACACGACCCAAAACATTGTTAAGAGGTAATCAACTGAATACAAATAAATCCCAAGAATTAGAACTCGTTTTGCGAAAAAAGCGCGAAGAAGAATTATTTACTGATATTATTATTGGCAATAAAGACATATTGAACAAGTATAAACAAAAAATTTCTGAATTAGTAACAGATAAATTATTAAAATGAATGAACTCAGCACTATATAAGGTGCTGAGTTTTTTATCTTAATTCATCAAAAATTTCACTTTCAAAAATATATTCATCTTTGCTTGGTTTTTCTTTCTCAGACAAAACATTGTCTGCCATTTCGATTAACTCCCTTTCTATCCTTTCGCATTCCTCTTTTCTCCACTCTTGAAGGGTTTGATGTCTTGCATTTGTAACCTCTTTACTCTCCCCTCTTACAAGTCCAAATGGGGTCATTCTTTCTGCATAACTGTCTTGCATTTCTACTATTTGACTTTTCTTATTAAAAAATCTTGATGAATTAAATTTTCCGTCATCGTCAGTCATAATCACAAAACAATGCAGATGTGTTGTTGTTTCATCTCGATTCAAATCTGCTCGTATCATTTTACCTTTTCCGAAAGTGTCACGAACCCAAGCAAAATTTGCCTTTATCCATTCAGGAAGATTTATTTCATCTTCCATTTCTGGTGAGAATGTCAAAACTAATTCGCAGAGAACATTCGCATCTTTACGAACCTTTCTTCCGGTTTTCTTTTCTTGTTCTTTCATTGCTTTTCTTATAGTCTGTGTCATTGTTTCATCATACCTTTTCCAAGTTTTATTTTCATTTTCTCGGTCTATGTGTTTTCGGTTGTAAAGTCTCTCTCTATGATTTTGATGTCGCTCAATGTTAGCAACCGAACCCACTTTATATTTTTGAAATCGCATTATTGCATAATTGCTCATATCAAAAAACTCCTTTGCTCGCGAATTAAGAGCAAAGGAAAGGCAACACACACGAAAAGGAAAATGTTGCCACAACCTTACTACAAAGAACTTGGGAAACAGTACTTTTTCGTGCGGTCATATCTCTGCTCTATAAAATCAGTATGATAAAACTGATATTATTTCGCAGTGATATGACTTACTACGGTTTATACTAAACCTGTAAGGTCTTGCAGACGGCTTTTTAAAATAAATACTCTCATACTTACTTTAAAAGAAAACAGAAAGGAGAAAAGAAAATGAACGAAACACTTTACGATTTAGAACAAAAACGAGAGGTTGTCAAAAAGGATATAGAGTTCATTTTTGAGACCTTGCAAGAGGAAATCAAAGCACAAAAAAAGATATGAGAGTTTTATCTCTCATATCTTTTTGTTTATTCCCAATCAGTAATATCTATAACAGTCCACTTTTTGATATTACCATATTTTATAAGTTCATCTCTTTTCAAACTAGATATGTAATCTATCTCAATATTTGTAAGTGCATTTCGGCTGAAAATTTTCATTTTCACTTTATCATTACCAAAATTTGATTTTACTTCTACGATTGTTTGTGTCATAAAAATCCTCCTATGTATTAATAATACTCTTTCAATAACTCTTGCAATTTCACACCATCAATTAATTCAATTGGTTTTTCCATTGCAAATACTTGAGCTTGCTTTGTAAATGTTCCAGATGTCATTAGAATACCTTTATTTGCTCTTTCGGATGTGATTACACCATACAAATCTCTGATAACAGGCTCACCAACACTTCCTGTATATCGTTTACATTGTATGATATATTTACCCGAAATCAAAGGCTGCGAATTGTATGCTATTAAATCAATGCCACCATCACCTGTTGTTTTGGTTGTTTCAACAGTAAAACCCATATTTTCTAATATTCGTTTGCATACTCGTTCAAACTCAACACCCGTAAGTGAGTTAATATTTTCATATGCTAGTTCATATTCATGTTGCATTGTATCAAAAACTTTTGTATTATGTTTTTCATACATCTCTTTTATTTCCATTGCTTTTTCAGTATTAAACAATAACGACAAACCATTTACCTCAACCAAACTCCAGTCTTTTGATATAGGAGCATCGATTACTTCAACATTTTTAAAAGAAACATCCTCTTTATAATAAATCTCATCATGTTCTTCATTGTAAACAACAATATAATTTTCATTAAACACTATTGAGATTGTAAGAAATTCCAAAAAATCATCAATTGTTTCGTCATTACTTTTCGCAATATCTACGACAACAGAATTAGAATGGTTGTCATATGAAATAAATCTATAGTCGGAACAATTTATAGAATTTTTCAATTCATTACCTGGTGAATTAAGGATAGTGGGAATCTGTACATTTAGTTTATGTTGCTCTTTCTGAGCAATTCTCCAATCATAATCCAAGGAAAAGGTGCTAATTGCATGTTTGACATATTCTTCCTGTTTATCCAACCAGCCATATTCTTTTAGTTTTCTAACGATTTCAATATACAAATCCATTTCTCTCAAATCGTATACATAAAATGGATCTCCCCCAAGCTGCATAAATTCTTTTAATTTATGCTTATATCCATCAATTGTGTTCTGTACACGCCAAACATCGTTAATTGAAGTATATCCATTTTCTATTTGCTCTTCAGAAATTAATTCCTCGTAGTCAGGATGTTTACAATTAATTTGTGATAAATACTCCAAAAATTTAGTTTCGGCATTTAATATTTTATCCACATTATTAATGCTATCTCTTGTCATTTTCTCTTGTTCCCTAGCATTCTTCTTTTTTTCACTAATTTCAGCTGCAGCCATTGCACCAAAAAAAGATTTTAAAAACCCCATTCTAATTCCCCTTACTAATGATATATAATTTGTTTTTAATTATAGCATATTTTTCCTATAAAGTAAATCTATCAAAAAAGTTATGACAAAAATCATATTTCAAATATTTCTTTCACACTTATTTTACCTTAACAAAAAGGTAAAATAAAACACGAAAGGATTTTATATTATGAAAGAAATCAAAAAACCTGAAAACACAATTTTTTATAGCAATTATAAAGACATGATTTATAATGCTACACCCGAAGAAGTAAAAGAAATTATGACGGCATTCTGCAAATATGCCTTTGATGAAGAGGAGCCCGAAGTTAGCAGACAAATAAAACTGCTATGGGGAATAATTAAAGGTAATATCGACAGAGACCGTTCCCAATACATAGCAAGATGTGAGCAAAACCGAGAGAATGCCCTAAAAAGATATGAGGAAAAATCGAAAGAGAAAGTCACGTACACACTAAACGGTCACGAATATGAATTGATATTTCCAACTGAAAACAAGAGTAATATTTTTACGGAAGAAATATTTAAATGTATGTTTGGTGAGTTAGATTCTGATGAAAACAACCTCAGGCACAATTATTTAAAAATACTGATTGATATGGGCAACAAAGACAAATGGAATAAACCTTATGAAACCTATGAAAAAGAAGTATGGCAAAAAATATATCAAGGAGCAATTTAATGCTTCTTGATATTTTTATGCAATCGCATACAATCGCAATTTACCTATATTGTACTGTCTTTTAATGCTTTGAATTGTATTAAGTTGGATTGTAGTGTTTTGTCTTTGTTTTGTAGTGTAATGTTCTGTGTTATACTGTACTGTATTGTTTTGATAAATAAAATAAAAAAGTCTTTACTTTTATATATAATGTTGA
>JAZRPC010000110.1:0-5796 GCA_045649005.1 Acutalibacteraceae bacterium | reverse complement strand
TAAAAGTCCTATTTTTTAATAAAGAACGAAATTCTTGTGTTTTGTGCTACAAACAAACCTCGCCACTCGACGTACCTTTGTACGCCTTCGGGCAAACAAAAACAAGTCTGAAGCCTTGTTTTTGCTCGGTTTGTTCGTTCTGCATCTTTTTTTCCTATCCCCTGAAAAGGAGCTGTAAAAAAACGTTCGTTTTTTTTACAGCTCCTTTGATTTATTTAAAGCCTTCTTTTTTTGCCTTTTTTGCTTTTTCCTTAGCACGGCGTTTTTTCATTTTCTCGGCTTCGCTTTTTTTGCCGCCGGTTAATTTGAAAATTACCAACGCCAATATTGCAAGCAGAGCAAGACTGACACCTGCGACAATGATAACTATTTTTTTGACGTCTTTTTTATCAAGCTCGCCGCCATCTTCGGTTGTGGGCTCGGTTGTGACATCTGTTATAAGCACGATGGAAATGATGCCGTCTTCACCTAAAACGTATTGGTAGCCGTCGGGGAGCTGCTCGTAAGAGTTGTTGCTTACTACGTTGCCATTCTGGTCAACTAACTGACCCTTGTCGTTAAACGAGAGGATTCCTGTAACAAGGTTACCTGCAGCATTGTTGATTTTGTCAACAACTGTCATAAGAGGTGGCAACGCTATGGTCTCTGTGGGGGACATGGTCGAGTTGAAAAGGTCGCCAATTGTAGGAACGATACCTGTAAGGTCGCTGTCGGGAGCGGCTGATGTGCCCTGGTGCACGTTTATTTTATACGTTGTGGTTTTTTTCGTTTTGCCGGATACGTACTCGCAAACAAGCTCCAACGTTTCCTTTGCCTGGCCGTTAAGCTTTACCTCTGTGTATGAATCTGCGGGCATTTCCGTTTCGCCTATGTATATTTTAATGCCACTGCTGTTGATGGGGGTGGGGCAGATTGAAATGTCTTTTCTTTTACTACCGAGGTGCACGTCATATTCGTAAATATCAGAATAAAACTCATCCTCTAAATCAAAACGCTGAGTTTTCTGACAAACCAATTCGAAACAAGCCTTGTAATCGTATTGTGTTTGTGAAATTGTCAGGTTAGCATCTTCGTAAGCCATTTTCTGGAGAAGGTAGTATGGGATTTTCTTTTTCTTCTGAGCCTTCACAAGAGCTGTGGGGTCAAGAGTCAGCTTGTATTGAGTACCAAGCATGGCAGTAAGGTATTTTTGCTGAATTTCTTCGGTGGTTGCAGATTCAGCGTCGATAGCAATACCGTATGCACTTATAGTCATAATCGCAGTTCTTCTGTAAACATCTTCTCTTGAAAGCGATGTGATTTCAAGAGGTGAAACGTAACCCCTTGTGTAAAGAGTCATAAGTGATGTGTAATAAATGTAATCCTCAAGGCTTGTGATTGTTGTTATTTTAAAGAATTTTTTAATAAATGGCATCAACGTGCCTTCTTGGTCGGAAAAAGAGGTGAGGTATAAAACCATTGCCTCCTCAAGAGTGCTGCCCTGTGGGATTGTGATTCGTTCACCCTTTATTACATAGTAGAAATCATTTTTCATTAAAGCGTAGAGTGCACTTATCATAAGCACCTTTTCAGGGTCCGCTTCTTCTTCCTCTGTTATAATGATGCCTTGGCTACGTAACCAATCTGCTTTTGATTCATCTGTTGCAGAGGGGTCAGAGATGATGCTCAAAGCACCGATTTGCTCAATGAGAAGAAGGTATGCCGCACGTCGTGAATCTTCATCGAGTGTGTAAATCCTGACGTTTTCCTCCACAGTTTTTTTGAAGGTGGAGGCATCTGTGGTGTAGGGATATTCCGTAACAGGGTACAGCATCAGAGAGTTCATAATGCTGTTCATTGAAAGCATATCCTCTTTTATTGTGAGCTGTCTGAGCCATGACGGGTCGTTTTCATCGTAGGCGTATTGCGTGTTGACACCGATGTTTGTGTCAATAACCGGGGCAAACTCTTTGGCGAAAACAGACGGAGCCATTGTACAAGCGGCAGTTATAACTGCCAGAAGCAACGCTGTTACCTTTTTGCTGATGCTCATAAACATCCGCCTCCTTTCACATAACCTATTTATTATATCAAATAATAGAGTTATAGTCAAATAATATCAAAAGAAAATACTGTCTGTGAGGTGTATTCTTCGCCTGCGTCATAGGTGCAGGTGGGCCACAAGGGGTGGTTGGGTGTGTCGGGGAACACCTGTGTTTCAAGACAGAATGCACAACGCTGTGTCATAGGAATGCCGTTTTTACCCACAACGGAGCCGTTGAGGAAGTTGCCGGTGTAAAGCTGGATACCGGGGAGAGTTGTTTTAACCGTCATTGAAATACCGCTTTTGTCTGCAACAGCCACAGCAGCCTCCTTTAAGGTGCCGTCATAATCTGCAATGCAGAAGTTGTGGTCGTAGCCGTTGCCGTTTTTGAGCTGAAGGTGGTCTTCGCCGATATCTCTGCCGATTGCTTTAGGCTCTGTGAAATCAAATGGGGTGCCCACAACAGAGGCAAGCTCACCTGTGGGGATGCTGATTTCGTCAATGGGTGTGTAGCGCTTTGCGTTGATTTTCATTGTGTGGCTAAGAATATCTCCGTTACCTGTGCCGTTGAGGTTGAAATATGCGTGGTTTGTAAGGTTGATTATTGTTTTTTTGTCTGATTTTGCGGCGTATGTGAGTGTGAGATCATTATCCTCAGAAAGCTCATAAACAACGCTTACATCAACGTTGCCGGGGAATCCCTCTGTGCCGTCGGGGCTGTGATATGTAAACTTAACAGCATTTTCGCCGAGGATTTCGCTGTTCCATATTGCAGATGAATATTCACCGCCGCCGTGAAGGCTTGTTATGCCCTTTTCGTTGCAGGTAACACTGTACTCAACACCGTCAATAGTGAATTTGCCGTCTTTGATTCTGTTGGCATACTGACCCACAACAACACCCTGGTAGTCGCCTCTTTCAACGTGGCCCTCGAGAGTATCGTGGCCAACCAATACATCGATTAACTCGCCGTTGCAGTTTTTAATAAAGAGCTTGTCGAGTGTAGCGCCTTTTTCAAGAAGCTGAACCCTTGTGCCCTTGGTGTTTTCAATAGTAAGTGAGTGAACGCTTGTGCCGTTAAGGACACCGTAAATATTTTTGGTTACAGACATAATTCATACCTCCGTTTTCTTCTAAATAAATATACCCTTTGTAAAACCCAAAGTCAAGAGAGGATGGGGCAGAAAACGACGAATTAAGATAAATTAACAGAAAATTATCAAATACTTAACAAATCATTTGACTATGTGCGTTGATTATTCTGTTTATTTATGGTATTATTATTGTATATTGGCAAAATATTCACCGTGGTAACAGGAAAGGGGTGCAAGGCTTTGGAAAGCGTAATTTCAATTATGGGTCCGGCGTTAAGATTCGTTATGCTTGGAATAGTTCTTTTTGTAACAGTTCGCCTTATTATTGCTCTTTTTTCAAAAAAAGTCAGCGACCCCGTGAGAGGTAAGCTTGTTAACACCATCACCGGTGCGGGTATTCAGCTTTACGACAGAGAAATGTCTATCGGAAGAAACAAAAAATGCGATATTGCTCTGCCCTTTGAAACGGTTTCACGCCTTCACGCCGTCGTCGCATACAGAAACAAGGGATTTGTGATTTTCGATACCTTCTCAAAGTCCGGTGTAACGGTAAATGGTGAAAAAATAGATAAAAAACGCATCATTCACGACGGTGACGTTGTCGGCATCGGCGGCATTGAATACGTCCTGCGTGAGGCAAAATACAAGTTTATAAAAGATAAAAGCGGTCTTGCAGGCAAACCTGCCTATGGCATAATTCTTCTGCTTCTCGCTGTTTTCAATCTCTGCTCCATGCTTCTTAATCTCTACCCCAGTGGTGAGTTCAGCGGGCAGATTCTTGTGGTTTATCTTGGCTTTATTGCCTTGCATTGGCTCTATTATGCCTTTGCTTCATTTGTTATGCGAATCAATAATTTTGAGCTTGAAATGCTGGCGTTTACGTTCACCTCGGTGGGTCTTGCCATCACAGGCAGCATTTATCCCTCAACTGTTATAAAGCAGCTCATCGCTGTTGTTATTGGTGTTGCAGGCTTCTGTGCCCTTGTGTCTTTTCTGCGCTTTGTTGAAACGGTCAAGGTTTTTCGCCTGATTGTAGCCTTCGGGGCAATCGGTGTTCTTGGTGCAACCCTTCTTCTTGCCGAGCCAACAAACGGCGCTCTGAGCTGGCTGAGCATCGGCGGTGTTTCAATTCAACCCTCCGAGCTTGTTAAGGTTGCTTTCATTTTTGTCGGTGCGGTTACACTTGAAAAGCTTCAATCCATTAAAAACCTTACGGCATACATTGTCTTTGCCGCAATATGTGTTCTTGAACTGTTCCTGATGTATGATTTCGGTGCGGCCCTTATTTTCTTCTTCACCTTTATCGTTATTGCGTTTATGCGCTCGGGCGATGTAAAAACCCTTTCTGTGGTTTGCTTTGCGGCGGCTGTTGGTGCAGTTGTGATTCTTATTCTCAAGCCGTACGTTGCGGGTAGATTTTCAACCTATCTCCACGTGTGGGAGTTTATGGATGAGGGTGGCTACCAGCAAACACGAACACTTATTTATTCCGCAAGCGGCGGTCTTTTCGGGCTTGGGCTCGGTAACGGCGAATTGAGGCATATCTTCGCTTCTGCCGAGGATTTGGTTTTCGGCGTGGTGTGTGAAGAATTCGGTATGGTAATGGGATTCTTTATTCCGTTATCCTATGCCGTTTTAGCTGTGTGGTGCGTTCTTAATGCCGCAAAAGCGAAATCGTCATTTTATTCAATAGCGGGTGTTGCTGCGGGGGCTATGATGCTTTTCCAGACAATGCTCAGCGTTTTTGGCATAACCGACCTTTTGCCGTTGACGGGTGTTACGTTACCGTTTGTCAGCAAAGGTGGTTCCAGTATAATCAGTTGCTTTTTGTTGCTTGCGTTTATGAAAACTATCGACACAAGAACCTATGCAAGCTTTAAGCCTCTTGAGGAAAGGGGGGACGCTGTTGAGAACAATAGCTAAACGAAGCCTTATAGTGTTTTTGCTTGTTGCGGTTGTTGTGAGCGGCTTTGGTATCTTAGGTGTGCGTTTTGCAATTAACGGCGAAAAATGGACTACGCTGAGAGCGAACGAGCACCTTACAGAAAACGGTAGCTTTATTGCGGCGGGTAACGTTGTTGACAGAAACGGTGTTGTTCTTGCAAAAACCGAAAAAAATCAAAGAGTCTATAACGATTCCGAAAGAATAAGGCGCTCAACACTGCACATTGTTGGTGATACAGAGGGCTACATTTCCTCTGGTGTGCAGACTGCCTATAAGATAGAGCTTATCGGCTACAATCCCGTAACAGGTATATATTCCCTTAAAAAACACGGCAGGGGTAACGACGTTAAGTTAACCATTGACAGCGAGGTTTCAGCCGTTGCTTATGATGCACTTAAAGGTAAAAAAGGCGTTGTTGCGGCTTATAACTACAAAACCGGTGAAATTATCTGCTCGGTTTCTGCACCAAACTACGACGTGCGAAACAAACCCGAAGAATCCGTTATCCTTGAAAATAAAAACGGGGAGTACGAGGGGATTTATCTCAACCGACTTATCGACGGCTTATATACCCCGGGCTCCGTTTTCAAAATAGTAACAACGGCATGTGCGCTTGAAAATAACGTTGACGTCAACGGCTGGTCTTATGAATGCAAGGGTGAGGACGTAGTGGGCGGTGTCAAGGTAACCTGCCCCCACAGTCACGGC
Source organism: Acutalibacteraceae bacterium (assembly GCA_045649005.1). Lineage (GTDB taxonomy): Bacteria > Bacillota > Clostridia > Oscillospirales > Acutalibacteraceae > DTU089. The sequence continues at coordinate 26 of JAZRPC010000110.1, read as the reverse complement.
AAGCTTGATTTCAAAGCCGCCTTTGC
>JAZRPC010000109.1:0-11322 GCA_045649005.1 Acutalibacteraceae bacterium | reverse complement strand
CAACGGTGCCAATACAGTAAATGGCGTCCTTATATTCATTGCAGTACGCCTTAAATGCCGCATCAACCGCTTCTTTAAGTGTCTTAAGACCGTGGGTAACTTCAACTACGTTTGCACCGAGAATCTTCATTCTGGCTACATTGGGAGCCTGCTTTTTGATGTCAACAGAGCCCATATATATGTCGCACTCAAGCCCGAAATATGCTGCCGCTGTTGCAAGGGCAACGCCGTGCTGACCTGCACCCGTTTCGGCAATAACTTTTTTCTTGCCCATATATTTTGCGAGAAGTGCCTCACCCATACAGTGATTGAGCTTGTGTGCACCCGAATGGTTAAGGTCTTCACGCTTTGCATAAAGCTGAACCTTGCCGCCCAATGCATCTGAAAGTCTTTCAAGGTGTGTCACGGGAGTGGGTCTGCCCTGAAATTCTTTTCTGATTCTGCGAAGCTCTGCAATAAATTTTCTTGACTGGCAGATTGAATAATATGCTTCTGTAATCTCTGCCATTGCGGCTTTGAGCTTATCGTCAATGTAGACTCCGCCGTATTTTCCGAAATAACCTTCTTTATCGGGATAGTTGTTAAAATATGTGTCAAAATTAACGCCGTTTAATTCCATTATAAAATCCTCCGTAAAATATGATAAATAGTAAAAATATCAGCTTTATAAAGAGCTACGCCATCGTTTTGTTAACAACATAAAAACCTCTTTCTTCTGACAAAAGAAAAGCCCTTGACAGAATTTTCTGCCAAGGACGAATAAAAGTCTTATCCGTGGTGCCACCTTGATTCACGGCGTTGCCGTGCACTTTAAGGGTACTATCATACCCCGGCAACTAACGTATGCCCTCACGTTGCAGAATACTCTGTGAAAAACACATTTGACTGCACCCTCAGCGGCCCATTTGACAATCTGTTTCTTGCCCTTTCACAGCAACAGGGCTCTCTGAAAAGTCATAACTGCCTTTATCCCCGCATCAACGGTTTAGTTAATTTTTATTAATTCTATCACGCACAAAAAAACTTGTCAAGTGTTTTTTACCACTCGAACTCGGGGCGATTGCTGTCCACGTAGCTTGCGGCTTTCATCAAAAACAGCCGTATGGGCTCCATAGCCCTGACGTAGCCTTTTAAAAGAACACAGAAATCCTCAAAGGTGTCAATATCCTCATCGGGAATATAAAACATCATTTGCCAATTCCGCATTTTAAGGTATTCTGCGGCAGGGTCATCGGCAGAGAAGCCCCTGGGCACGGTTTTCATTTTGTCACCCGTCAAGGTGATTTTGCTTTTTTTCAGAAGCCTTTCAAGCTCAGCATAATTTTTTGAAATATACGCTCTGACGCTGTTCATTTGCGCTGTTGATTCACACCAGAGACCTGTGCCGAAAATGGTTGAACCGGGAAAAAGGTGGATATAATATCCGTTTGGCTTCCAGGATTTTCTATCCGGTGAAATATAGGCTCTGAAGGCGGGGTTGTATGGCGGCCCGTTTTTGTGAAAACGCATATCCTTTGCGATTCTGTACATCCAATCCCTTGGCTCCATATACATTATAGATTTTGCGATTTCGGGTGATTCTTCGCTGATTGCAAACCTCAGCATATCAAGAAAGCCGAGAAAATCCTTTCGCACCCCCTCGTAGCGGGTGTGGTTTTCGTGAAACCAGGTTCTGTTGTTGTTCACGCTCAAATCGTGTGAATATCTTAAAATATCGTTAAAATCCATTAAAATCGCTTACCTTTAAATATATTGATTTCATAATAAAATCCGTCTTATTGTGTATAATTTACATAAAAAATACCACAGAAAAATCTAAAATGCAATAACATATTGACAATAAATATATAAATAAAGTAATATTAATATATATATATGACTTATTTATGGAGGTTTTACCGATGGCAGTTTTCAAGCCTTTTAAAGCATTGCGACCCGTTCCCGAATTCGCTTCAAGGGTTGCGGCACTCCCCTATGACGTTATGAACAGCGAAGAAGCAAAAGAGATGGTCAAGGGTAACCCCTACTCTTTTCTTCACGTTGACAAGGCTGAAATAGATTTAGAGAATTGCACCGATATTTATTGCCCCGAGGTTTATAAAAAAGCGGCAGAAAATCTTAAAAATCTTGAAAATGACGGAATCTGCAAGTCCGACGAGGCTCCCTGTTTTTACGTTTATCGCCAGATAATGAATGGCAGAGAGCAGACGGGTCTTGTTGGCTGTGCCTGTGTTGACGATTACATCAATAACAACATCAAAAAGCACGAGCTGACAAGGGCAGACAAGGAGGCGGACCGAATCCGCCACGTTGACACCTGCGACGCTAACACGGGTCCCATCTTCCTTTGCTACAAGGACAGTGAAAAAATCAATGCAATTATTGAAGCGCAGAAAAAGAAGGAGCCCGTTTACGATTTTGTGACCGATGACGGCATTTCGAATACTGTTTGGGTAATTGACGATTCAGCCGTCTGCGCAGAGCTTTCGCTTCTTTTTGAAGATGCCGGTGATTTTTATATTGCAGACGGTCACCACCGCTGTGCTTCGGCTGTGAACGTTGCAAAAATGCGTCGTGAACAAAACCCCGATTTTGACGGTAGCGAGGAATTCAACTTCTTCCTTGCGGTATTATTCCCCGCAAACAGCCTTGAAATTATGGATTATAACAGAGTTGTTAAAGACCTTAACGGCAACACAGATGATGAATTTATTGCAAAAATCAGCGAAAAATTTATTGTTGAGGAAAACATTGCCGACGGTGCATATCACCCCGAAAAGAAGCACACCTTCGGTATGTATCTCGGGAAAAAGTGGTATAAGCTCACCGCAAAGGAAAACACCTTTGACGAAAACAACCCTGTTGAACAGCTTGACGTTTCTATACTTCAGAACAATCTGCTCACCCCCATTCTCGGCATAGGTGACCCGAGAACAGACAAGAGAATCGATTTTATCGGCGGTATACGTGGTCTCGGTGAATTAGAACGACTTGTTGACGGCGGTATGAGGGTTGCTTTCTCTATGTTCCCCACCACGCTCGAGGATTTAATGAGCATTGCCGACGCAGGTCTTATTATGCCCCCAAAATCAACTTGGTTTGAGCCAAAGCTTCTCAGCGGATTATTTATTCACAAATTAAAATAGATTGGATTTTGTTATGTTAGTTATAGGTTGCCATTTATCAAGCTCCGGCGGTTACCTTGCAATGGGCAAGGAAGCCGTAAGAATCGGTGCTAACGACTTTCAGTTTTTCACACGTAACCCAAGAGGCGGCGCCGCAAAGCCCCTTGACCTTGAGGATATAAGGGCTTTTGAAAAATACCGCAAAGAAAACGGTATTGTCAGCGTGCTTGCCCACGCACCATATACAATGAACGCCTGCTCAAAGGATGCGGGGCTTCGTGAATTTGCAAAAAACACAATGCTTGACGACATTTTCAGACTCGACAACATAGAGGGTGCGCTTTACAACTTCCACCCCGGCAGCCACGTGGGGCAGGGTGAGGAGGTTGGAATACAGCTTATTGCCGATATGCTGAATGATGTTCTGAAGCCTGAACAAAAAACTACTATACTTCTCGAAACTATGGCGGGCAAAGGTAGCGAGGTTGGCAGAAGCTTTGAAGAAATCAAAGCTATCATCGACAAGGTTGAGTTAGACGAAAAGCTTGGTGTTTGCCTTGACACCTGCCACGTTTTTGACGGCGGCTATGACATTGTGAACGACCTTGATGGTGTGCTTGATGAATTTGACAGAATAATCGGATTAGACAGACTAAAGGCAATCCACCTTAACGACAGTATGAACTTTTTGGGTTGCCACAAGGATCGCCACGCAAAAATCGGCGAGGGCGGAATCGGGCTTGAGGCGATAACAAGAATTATCAACCACCCGAAGCTGAAAAATCTCCCCTTCTTTCTTGAAACCCCAAACGACATTGACGGATACCAAAGAGAAATTGAACTTTTGAAATCCCTTCACAAATAAAAAAGAGGTGTTAGCTGTGAAACGCATAAGTGTATTTTTAAGATTCGCTTTTTGTGTTTTATGTTTATTTGTCTTCTCAATATCTGCCGCTGCAATTAACGGCGACGTCAACAACGACGGCGATGTTACTGTGCTTGACTCGAAAGCCGTTCTTGAATTTGCAGCAGGAACAAAAACACCCTCGGCAGAAGAATTTCTTTCGGCAGACACAAACCACGACGGCTACGTTACAACAGATGATGCCCGTGAAATTCTGCGAGCCGCTTCGGCAATCATTACCCTGCCCGAGCACCAATACACAGAGTGGGTTACCGTGCAAAAGGTCACTTGCACCGAGGAGGGAATAGAAGCCTCCACCTGCACCACCTGCAACAAGGAATTTCATAAAATCACCGAGCCCACCGGTCACAAGCCCGAAAACGGCGTGTGCGTTAACTGTAACAAGCTTCTTACCAACAAGTATATTGAATATAACAGTAAGAAGCTCCCATTTGAGTGCACCGATACCCAAATGATTGAGTTGATTGGTGAACCGCAGGACACAATAAACGACAATTTCTTTAAACGAAATGCTGACATTTACGTTTATTACACAGACTACACGGATTTAGCAATTTTCACCTTTGTTGACGGTGCTTTGACGCAGTTTATATCATACGATAGCAAGGCACGAGTTGTTTATGAAGAAAAGAATTTCTATGTTGAAAACGTCTCTGACGAAGCCACAGAATATGATAACCTGACAATCACAGGGTATTTCGACCGAACAGGAAAGATACCGGAAGCCTACGCTATGGGCGTTGTGTTCAACAAGAGTTATGCCTACGAGGTAAATAAGCTGAACAATTCGGCTTCTGAGAAAATAATTCTTCACCTCACAAACGGCTTGAGAGCAATCAACGGGTTGAATCCGCTTAAATTCTGCACGGTTGCCTCGGACGTTGCGAGGGGCCACAGCAAGGATATGGCAAAAAACAACTATTTCGACCACATAAACCTTGATGGCAAAACAAGTGCCGACAGAATGCGTGACGGTGGAATTAACTGGTGGATATGCGGCGAAAACATTGCCGCAGGCTACCTTGACCCGTACATCGTAATTGAGGATTGGTACAACTCCCCCGGACACAGAACCAACATTCTTGAAGAAAGATTCGAAAGATTGGGTGTTGGAGTAGTGTATGACCACTCTTCAGACTACCGTGTGTATCTGACGCAAAACTTTTACTCAAGCTTTTGATTTATATATGCAAAAAGGCTGAAAAAACAAGAGTTTTTTCAGCCTTTTCTCTATTGATTATCCAACAAATGTATGATAAACTATATTATGACGTTATCGGACAGATGATGTATATACTATTATTGTAGGAAGTGTAATTTTGGCTACTCAGAAAAGACGTATCAATAATACAGACAGACGTGTTAAAAGAACAAAAAAAGCTCTCAGGGATGCTCTGTTTCAGCTTCTTGAAACAAAATCAATAAACGAAATCAGCGTTACAGAGCTCACTACCCTTGCAGATATCAACAGAGCAACATTTTATTTTTACTACACAGACCTTATAGATATGCTTCAACAGATTCAGAATGAAGCATATGAGGATTTTCGCTACGTTATAGAAGAGGCTTCCCCCTCGGTTGGCACTATCGAGGGCTTTACAGCTTATGCAGAAACTCTTTTCAACTTCTGCAAGGAGCACGAAACGTTGTGCCGTTTTATTATAAACAACGACATCAACAACCAGCTTTATACATATATCCGTTCTCTTATGCTCACAAATATACCAAACACGAAAGAGATTTTTGACCAGAACAACCCCGCCAGATACCTTTCAAACTACGTTATCAACGCTATGATCGGTATTCTGATTGACTGGATGGATGAGGGTATGAAAATCCCCGCCCATGAGCTTTCTGAATTTTGCGCAAACGTTTATATCAACGGCTCTTTTAAAACAAAGCAGGTTTATGCAGGCTACACTCCCCCCGCAGTGGCAGAAGAGGAAAGCACAGAAGAAAATTAAAAGCATAAGAAACCCCGTCACAATGTGACGGGGTTTTTACTATATTCTGCAATCTGTAACCTATAACCTACATCCTGCATCTAAATCAAGACACGTCGAGTGGTCAGAAAAATGACATTTGCGCCTCTTGTACCATTCTAACTTAATAACGAGCAGATTTGGATGCAGATAACGACTTACCATCCCCGACGGCGTATGAAGATACGTCGAGTGGGTGGTAAGTCGCTTATATGCGCCAAATATGCCGTTATTCAACTGATTTGAGGGATTCAACCATGCTTATCTTTTTAAGCTTAAAGTGCATCATCACGTTAACAAGAATCGCAAAGATTGTTGTGAGCGCTGCTGCAAAAACAAAGCTTATCGGCTCAAGCTGTGTATTAAACGTCAACGTATCAATATCAACAATGCCGACAACCGCAATGTTCAGGGGTATTCCCAGAAGAATACCGAACACAATACCAAACAATGTAAGGAAGATGTTTTCACGGTAGATGTATGCCGAAACCTCGCCGTTGTAGAAGCCGAGAACCTTGAGCGTTGCAAGCTCCCTTATACGCTCATTAACGTTGATGTTATTAAGGTTATAAAGAACAACTATCGCCAAAGCAACTGCGGCAAAAATAAACATTATGATAACAAGGTTAAGCGTTTCAACAATGTTGTTGAAGTTATCAATAACAACTGTTGTGAAAACAGAGCCGTTAACGCCTCTGATATTGTTTACGTCTTTTTCGAGCTGCGCTTTCTGTTCAACGGTCATACCATCAGTTATCTGACAGAACAGATAGTTGTAAGAAATGGGCTGACCCGTTACCTCATTGTAGCAATAGGGTGTCATATAAACGTAATGGAAGGCATAGTTGTCTGTGATACCTGTAACCTTGACGGAGTATTCAACCTCCTGCGAGCCTTCAGTCCAGGAAACCTTTATTGTGTCACCAATTTTTGTTTTTGTTTTATCGGCAAGCTTCTTGCTGATAACCGCACCGTCATCAGTGATGGGAACGTCTTCATCATTATATCTGAGGTCAATGAAATTCTGGAGCCCTGCGGGATTTTCTGCCACAAAAACGTCAACTTCCATTTCGTTATCGTTTCTGTCAGAATAGCCACGGCAAACCTTGAGGTAGCCAAGCATTGAATGCTCGATTCCGTTGACCGCATTCACCTCTGAAACTATGGGTGCGTCGTAAGATGTCTGAGCATCTTCAAGAACAACCTGTAAATCATACTGAGCAATACCATCGGGGCCATATTGATTATCAATAACACCGCCGATAGAATCCTTGAGACCAAACGCCGCAAGAATAAGCGCCGTACAGCCCGCAATACCGAGAACGGTAACAGCAAACCTCTTTTTGTTTCTGAAAAGGTTTCTGACTGTGACCTTGGAGGTAAAGCTGAGCTTGCCCCAAACAGAGGGGATTCTTTCAAGGAACACTCGCTTACCCGCCTTGGGTGCCTTGGGTCGCATAAGAACAGCCGGAACGCTGTTGAGCTCTTTTCGGCAAGCAAGATATGCCGCAAGAACGGTTGAACCGATTGAAATAACCGTGCCAAGGACAATGTAAAGGGGCATAAACTGAACTGTTATCGAAGGTAACTCATACATTATTCCCCAAGCACCGCAAATTGCCAACGGGATCCCTGTAAAGCCGACAAAAACACCTATGATAACACCTATCACGCTAGCAATAACTGCATAGAGAATGTATTTGCCACTAATCATTTTGTTTGAATAGCCAAGAGCCTTGAGGGTACCGAGCTGGGTTCTTTCTTCTTCAACCATTCTGGTCATTGTAGTCAGACAGACAAGGGTTGAAACAATAAAGAAGAAGGTTGGGAAAATATAGGCAAGGCGCACCATGTTATCCGCCGCCTGACCGTAGCCGGTGTAGCCGGGTGAATCGTGACGTTCATAGACCATCCAGCCCACACCGTTTTTGATGTTTTTGATAAGGCTTTCGCCCTTTTGATATTCTGTTTTATGAATACCGATTTTTGCATTGACCTCTTCTTCAGCCTTGGCATAGTTGATTTCTGCCTGCTTGATAGTGGCCTGAATGTTCTGATACTGAGTCATACTCAATGCCAATTCAGCCTGAGCGGTCATATATTTTGTCTGCGCATCCATTGAGCCGTACTGAAGCTCATCGCCGCTTGACTCGATTTTTGTTTTATATTCAGCAAGCTGTTTTTCAGCCTTTGCAACCTCTATATCCGCCGCATCAAGCTGGATTTTTGCAGCCTTGAGCTGTTTATCGGCTGATTCCCATTCGGAATATTTTGAGTCATACTCCTCCTGACCGGCATCCTTTTGCTTTTGGGCAACTGCAAGCTCGGTTTCATACTGATCAAGAAGCTGCTGTGTTTCTTTTATGGCATCTGCCGCCATACCCTGAGCGGTAAGATTAGAGGCATTTCTGAGAATATCTGCAAGGTCAGGGTTAGTCTCCTCGAGCCTGTCTGCAATCTGGTCAAGATGAAGGTCATCCTGCGAAACGTTCTGGTTCTGACTCAACTTATCAAGCGTGTTTTTAGTGCTTGTGATAAGCTTTGTCATTACGGTTATTTCGGTTTCAGCAAGGGTCAACTCGGTTTTAGCTTCATCCAGCTTATCCTTAGCGGCATCCGCCGTAACCTTTTTGTTATTATATTCGTTGCGCTTATTAGCAAGGTCTATTTTCGTATCTGAAACCTTTGTTATTTTTTCGTTGTATTCGTTAACTGCGGCAATATACTCGGCGTTACCGCTCTGAAGAAGAGCCTGTGCCTTTTTATACTCTTCCTCCATAGTTTTCTGGGCTTCTGCCAGAAGCGTTTCGCCCTCTTTTTCGAGCTTGTAGAGTCTGTCAAGCTGTGCTTTACCATCCTTCAGCCTTTCGCCGACAGTTTTTTCAGCACTTTCGATTTTAATTTTTGCATCTGCAAGCTTGCGCTCAAGACCGATGCTGAGCTTTGCTCTTCTCAAGGCGGCGATTGGCTCGCTTGCTTCAAGAATTTCAAGGCGTTTTTCTTCAACAAAGTCATCGTACTCGTCGCTGTAAACCTCAAAATCCTTTGCTCCCTCAAGGGTTACGTACGCTTCGCTGTAGTAATTAATTTTATCTGTAAACGCTTTATTATTAACGTAAACGAAGTCACCAAGCTTACCACTACCCGCAGTTGTTACACCACGCTCGTATGATACCCAATAAGGTGTTTTCACTATACCAACGATGGTAAACACATTGTTGTTGAGATAATATGTGATTTCTTCATTGTCGCCCACAACCTTGATTGTGTTACCGATAAAAAACTGTTCAGGAGTTGTAAGATCACTACAGGTTACAACACACTCGTTGGGGGATTCGGGAAATCTGCCCTCAACAAGCTCCAAACGGTTTATGTAGTCGGGGTTGTCAAGACCGTCGTAAAAGTCGATCGCCTTGTCCACGTCAACACCCATAACTCTTATGGTCATTTCGGAGCCATCGATATCAACTATGCCTTCATAGGTAGAGCCATCCTCTGTAGGGATCTGCATATAGCCGTCAACAAATTTCACTCCCTGAACAGCCTCGACTCCATCCATCTGACGGATTTGCTCAAGGTCTTCTTCATACAAACCGATATACGACTGTAATCTGAGATCCATCAGATTGTGTGTATGATAATATTCTTCTGCGGTGTCACGCATATCGGGGCCGACAGCATTCAAACCGCAAAACAGACCGCTACCCAAAGCCACAATAGCAATAATTGAAATAAATCTACTGAAGCTTCGGCTTATGGAACGGAAACTGTCTGTAATATAAGCTTTACTCATTTTTCAAGTTCCTTTACCACTCAATATCTTCCACGGACATGGGATTTTCGTTAACCTCCATGCTGACAACTCGGCCGCTCTTCATAGAAATGACTCTGTCTGCCATGGGTGTCAATGCCTGGTTATGGGTGATAACGATAACTGTCATACCCGTTTCACGGCTTGTATCCTGTAAAAGTTTAAGAATCTGTTTACCTGTATTATAGTCAAGAGCGCCGGTGGGCTCATCGCACAAGAGAAGCTTAGGGTTTTTGGCAAGAGCACGTGCTATTGAAACACGCTGCTGCTCACCACCTGAAAGCTGTGCAGGGAAGTTGCCCATCCTTTCGCCCAAGCCAACTCTTTCAAGCACCTTGGCAGGGTTAAGAGCCTTTGAGCCGATCTGTGTTGCAAGCTCAACGTTTTCAAGTGCTGTAAGGTTGGGAACAAGGTTATAGAACTGGAATACGAAGCCAACGTCATAGCGTCTGTATTCAATAAGGCGTTTGCTGTCGTATTCGTTGATAAGCTCACCCGCAACACGAACCTTACCATCGTCGCAATCGTCCATACCGCCTAGGATGTTAAGAACGGTTGTTTTACCCGCACCGCTGGCACCCACAATAACGCAGAAATCACCTTGCTCCACATTGAAGGTAACGCCATCGGCGGCGTTTATAACAACCTCGCCCATTTTGTATCTTTTGTAAACGGAATCAAATTCGATAAAACTCATTTATTTCAGCCTTTCGGTTAATAATATTCAGCAATTTCTTTGCAAAAAGCCTGAGCTTATATTTTACAATAAACTCACGCACAAGTCAACTGTATAAAAGTTAAATATCCTTTAATTTACGAGAGGGATTTATATATGCTGTTCATCACGGTTGAAGCAACGGGCAAAGCCTCCTGGGAACCCCAACCACCGTTTTCAACAACAACCACAATAGCCACGGGACAAGAGGACTTCTGCGAAAAGCCGACGAACCACGAATGGGGCTCGGCATCGTTGCCCACCTCGGCAGTACCGGTTTTGCCGCACATTGAAAGCCCTGAGAAACGGTTATCGCCGTATTTTTCAACAACGTTGTTTCTCATCAGCTCGCCAACCAGGTTAGCAACGTTTGCGGAAATATATTCTTCCTCAGTTTTCTCGGTTTTCTCCAAAACCTTACCAGAGGGGCTCGATACGTTATCTACCACATAGGGCATAACTGCTTTGCCCTCGTTGGCAATAGAGCCGAGCACAGTCAGCATATGATAGGGGTTAACAAGTGTGGTGTATTGCCCCACCCCTGCCCACGCAAGGTCGCCCGATGAAGCATCAGAAAGGTCAAAGCGACTTGCGGCAGTTTTTGAAACACCAAAATCGAAGGACTTACCGAAGCCAAGCTCCTGCGCTGTTTTGTTCAAAGCAACAGCACCCAATTCGTCAGCCAAGGTGGCATAAGCACCGTTACAGGAGTTTGCAAAGGCGGCTTTGTTTGCCCCGGAACCCACAGACCTGGGAACCCGCTG
>JAZRPC010000108.1:0-10043 GCA_045649005.1 Acutalibacteraceae bacterium | reverse complement strand
GCAGAAATAACAACCTTCTTAGCACCGGCATTGATGTGAGCCATGCTCTTTTCTTTTGAGCAATAGAAGCCTGTGCATTCAAGAACAACGTCAACACCGATTTCGCCCCAGGGGAGTTCAGCAGCGTTAGCCATTGCGTAGATTTTGAGTGTTTTGCCGTCAACTGTGATTGTGCCTTCTTCGTCGTTTGCTTCAACAGTGTGAAGGTTTTCACCGATTCTGCCACAGTAGCCGCCCTGAGCTGTGTCGTATTTGAGAAGCTGAGCAAGCATTGAGGGTTTTGTAAGGTCGTTGATAGCTACTACTTCGTAACCTTCAGCGCCGAACATCTGACGGAATGCGAGACGGCCGATACGACCGAAACCGTTAATTGCAACTTTAACTGACATTTGAGTTACCTCCAAATATTTTTAGTTTAGTTTTTAACCTTATTTATTTTAACATAAAATTGAATAAATGCAAGGACTTTGACATAATTTTAACTTGTATTTGAAAGTTTTGTCACATTGTTAAAAAAATCATATCAAAGCCATAAAAAATGGGGCATTTTTTCCAATTATAGTCAAAATTTACTTGTTAACAACATTTATGGGTGAACCGTCAATATAGCTTTTTATATTGTTTTCAAGAATTCCCATAAGTCTTATGCGTGTTTCGTATGCCGCCCAGGCTATGTGTGGGGTGATGCAACAGTTTTTTACGCTGAGAAGCGGGTTGTCTGCCATTGGCGGTTCGGTTGAAAGCACGTCTGTGCAATAATAGGAAAGGGAGCCGTTATTTAAAGCATCGGCAATATCCTGTTCATTGGCTACCGCACCCCTTGCCGTGTTTATTATGCAGGCACCTTGTTTTGTTTTTGAAATAAAATCCTTGTTTATAAGACCCGTTGTTTGTGGGGTAAGTGGGCAATGCACCGTGATATAATCGGAATTTTTAATTACTGTAGCCATATCGGTGAAAACAACGTTATCGGCACCGTCTTTTTTACCTGAGGGGGTGTAGGCGATAACCTTCATTCCGAAAGCATTTGCCAGCTCGCTGACACGTTTACCTATTTTACCAAATCCGATAATTCCGAGGGTTTTTCCGTCAAGCTCATAAACCGGTGTGTTCCAATAGCAGAAGTCTGCGCAATTTGTCCAGTCGCCGTTTTTAACTGATTGGGTATATTCTGCCACTCTGTTAGTATACTCAAGAATATAGGAAAAAACCATCTGTGCCACTGCATTTGTTGAGTATGCGGGGATGTTTGATAACGGAATCCCTCTTCTTTTCAACGCTTCGCAATCAATCTGATTGTAGCCCGTTGCGAGAGTTGAAACATATTTAAGGTTGGGCAGCTGTTCAATAATTTCTTCTGTTAACGCAACCTTGTTAACAATGAGAATGTCTGCATCCCTTGAACGCTCAACAACAGCCTCGGGAGGAGTTCTGTCATAAACCGTTAAATCGGTTAATTCTGCAACCCTTTCCCATGAAAGGTCGCCCGGGTTTTCTGTGTAGCCGTCAAGAATAACGGCTTTTAATTTGTTATTCATAAAATCACCGCTGATATTATACCACAAAATTCATTTCTTTCAATGTTTTTTGTTATTTACTTGACCTTGGGGGAATATTGTTATAAAATACGGAGTATATGTTCTTGATTTATTTAAAAGGAATAGAAAAATCGGATTAAACAGAGCTGTAAAGAAAAAACTTAAAATTACAAGTGTTCTAAGCGGTGCGTGTTTTATCGGTGCATTTGTGTTACTTGTGTTGTTGGTTTTACTGTCCTTTTCAGGTGTTCAGAAATATCTTTCGGAGTTGCAGCTTTATTTTAATGCTGTTCAGCAGTTTATTGCGGGGCTCGATAAATTCGCCGCCGTTTTTACCGTGCTGTTTCTTTTCCTTGCCAGAAGCTTTATACCTATTATTCCGTTTTCGGTTCTGTTTGCGGGTTCTGCATTGGTTCTTTCAATGCCCGTTGCCGTAACCGTTAACGTTATCGGCTTTTTGATATTTATCAGTGTAAAGTTCCAATGGGGGCGAAGGTTCGGTTGCAGTAAAACCCTTGCTGCTTTTATGAAGCTAGGAAAGGTCGACGGGGTTAATAATTCAAAGGTTTTCAAGCGTCCGTTTACGTTGCTTATTCTGCGATTGGTGCCATTTGTTCCGGTGGGTTCTGTTAGCCGGTTATATGGCAGAAGTGAGTTAAAGCAAACAAAATTTCTCATTTTTTCTTTGGTGGGATTTTTGCCGAGATTGATTTCCTGGAGTGTCTTCGGTAGCAATATTACACAACCCTTTACCCCCGGCTTTATAGTTCCCGTAATTGTTTTGTTGATAATCAGCGGTTTATCGCTTATGATATTTGATTCCATTTTCGGAAAGGATGTAAATTATGAAAAAAACAGAGATTAATTCAGCTTCTTTCTTTGAAAGGCTATCTGTCGTTTATGGCACAGAGGCAAAATCACAGCAAGAAAGATACTATGCTTTGGCTGAACGCTTTGAAAGCGAGTTTTCTGCCGATGCAGATATCAGATTTTTTTCTGCCCCCGGCAGAACTGAGGTGGGCGGCAACCATACCGACCATAACAACGGCAAGGTTTTAGCCGCTGCCGTTAATCTTGATGCTGTAGCCGCAGTTTCTGCACGTGATGACGGCATTATCTGTGTTCATTCAGAGGGTTACCCCGCAATCACCGTTGATACCGCAGATTTTGAAATCAAGGATTGTGAAGAGGGTAAATCAGAAGCACTTATCAGGGGTGTTTGTGCACGCTTTGCACAGTTGGGCTATGCATACGGCGGTTTTGATGCCTGCGTAACCTCAAGAGTTCTTTCCGGCTCAGGTCTTTCCTCTTCTGCCGCATACGAGGTTCTTATCGGCACTATTCTTAACTACATATATAACGACGGCAAAATCAGCGCTGTTGAAATTGCTCAGATTTCACAGTATGCTGAAAACGTTTATTTCAAAAAGCCTTGCGGTCTTATGGACCAGACTGCCTGCTCCGTCGGTGGGTTTGTTCAGATTGATTTTGAAGACACCTCTGCTCCCGTAATCAGTAAGGTTGATTTTGATATGGAGAAATACGGCTACAATCTTTGCATTGTTGACACAGGCGGAAACCATGCAGATTTAACAGGTGACTATGCCGCAATCAGAAAAGAAATGAACTCTGTTGCGGAGTTCTTCGGTAAGGATGTTCTTCGCCGTGTCGATGAATCCGAGGTTTTTGCAAATATCGGCAAAATCCGTGAAAAAACAGGCGACAGGGCTATTCAGCGAGCAATTCATTTCTATAACGAAAACAAGCGTGTTGACAGGCTCGCAAATGCTCTTGCAAAGGGTGATTTTGATGAGTTTAAATCAATAATCATCGAAAGCGGTAAGTCTTCATATATGTATAACCAGAATTGCTTCACACTTTCAAGCCCTGCAGAACAGCCTGTTGCTTTAGCTCTTTGCGTTATGGAAGAGCTTCTCAAGGGCAAGGGTGCATACCGTGTTCACGGCGGCGGCTTTGCAGGCACGGTGCAGGCGTTTGTTCCTGCTTGTGAAACAGAAAACTTTGTTAACGCAATGCGTGGCATTTTCGGCGAAAATTCATGCTATATTCTCAACATCAGAAGCCACGGCGGCTGTGAGATATGATTAAAAAAGCTACCGATTCTAACTGTTTAAGCGGCGTTTCTTCGCCGCTTTTAACATTGCTCTACAGCGCCCTTCGTTATTCGGAGAATTCACCTGACGGTCTTTATGTTCAGTATGATTCAGCCGGAAACGTTGAGAGCTTAATAGGTCTTGAAAATGGTAACGCCGTAGTTGAAAATATGTTATCCGAAAACTACAGCGAAATAAAAAGCTTTTTGGACTTTTGCCACATAAAAACAGTTACGTCTTCAGCGGCGTTAACAGGCTTTTCGGGTTGCTTCAAGGAATATTCTTATATGAACAGGGTAGTTGAAGCAGTCTGTGGCGAAGGCTCTTGTGATTATCTTTTGAATACGTCAAGGCTCAGCGAATATAGGTCGGTTTATGATTTGGTTTTTTCTGAGTATGGTGATTTCGAAAAATGGTATTGCAATTTTTCGAAAAGAATAAACGACGGCAATGCCGTTGCTTCGTATCTTAGAAATAACGGCATTTTACTCAGCGCCGCTGTTGTTACCTGTATTTATGGCGGTAATGCTTTGTTGAGTGGTGTTTTTACACCGCCCGTGTACCGCAAAAAAGGTTATGCAGGCGAATGCATAAAGGGTGTTATCAACAGATTATCAAATGAAAGAATTGAAACAATATCCCTTTGGTGCGAAGAAAATAATATTGAATTTTATAAAGATCTTGGTTTTTCCGTTAACGGGAAAATATACGTGGGAGAGTGTAAATAATGGGATTCTTTAAATTTTCGGATGAACTCAATGAGCTTTCTGCAAGCGTTCTTGCAGAGTGCAGAGAAAAGTTCAATGAAATTAATGATGTAACAGAATATAACCAACAGCTTGTTTTGAAAGCGTTTATTGATACCGGTGTCAGCGAATCTCATTTTGCGGGGTCAACAGGCTACGGCTACGGTGACAGAGGCAGGGATTTGCTTGACGAGGTTGCGGCTCAGATTTTCGGAACGGAGTCTGCAATAATCAGCCATAATTTTGTCAGCGGAACACATACTCTCGGTGTTATGCTATTTGGTGTGCTTCGCCCCGGTGACAGGGTTTTGTGTGCAACAGGTGTACCCTATGACACAATTCATTCGGTTATCGGCATCGACGGTAAAGGTAAAGGGCAGGGCTCCCTTGCAGATTACGGCATAGAATTTGATATTCTTGATTTGAAGGCTGACGGAACAGTTGACCTTGATGGCTTGAATGAAAAAATCAAAACAGGCAATTACAAGGCTGTATATATTCAGCGTTCAAGGGGTTATACTCTTCGTCCCTCTCTTACGACTCCGAAAATCAAAGAGATTACTTCAATAGTCAAGGCGAACAGTAAGGCTATAACTATACTCGACAACTGCTACGGTGAGTTTACAGAAAAGCTTACGCTTGAGGGCTCAGGCGTTGACATTTTCGCAGGCTCACTTATCAAAAACCCTGGTGGCGGTATCGCAAAATGCGGTGGTTATATTGCAGGTAGAAGCGACCTTGTCGAGCTTTGCTCCTACCGTTTCACAACACCCGGTATTGGCAGAGAGGTTGGTGCAACCCTCGGCAATACAAGAGATATTTTTATGGGTCTTTTCCATGCTCCCCATGTTACGGGCGAAGCGCTGAAAACAGCGGTTTTCACAGCCGCATTGTTTGAAAAAATGGGCTACGAGGTTTCGCCCTCTTCGAAAGAAGACAGAGCCGATATTATTCAGAGCATAAAGCTTTGCACAAGCGAAAAGCTAATAGCTTTCTGCCAAGGACTTCAAAGCGGCTCTGTTATTGACAGCTACGTTGTGCCGGAGCCTTCACCGATGCCCGGCTACGATTCTGATGTTATTATGGCGGCGGGCGCTTTCACAAACGGTTCTTCAATCGAGCTTTCTGCCGATGCTCCTTTAAGAGAGCCCTTTGCCGTGTGGCTTCAGGGCGGCCTCAATTTCCACAGCGCCAAAATCGGTGTTCTTCTTGGCGCTCAAAGGGTTATTGACGTTCAGGAATAATAAAAATATTTTCAGCAATTTCCTTGTATACGGGAGCTCCGTCTGTACTGCCGGAGCTCCCGTTTTCTTTTATTACGCAGATAACGTATTGCGGGTCATCATAGGGGAAGAAGCCAACAAACCAACTGTAGTTGATTTCGTTACCGTTTTCGTCAAATCTGCCGCTTTGTGCCGTTGCCGTTTTTGTGCAGGAGTCAAAAAGACTTGAGAAAGCGGATTTTCCCGTGCCTGTCAAAGTGGTTTGCAATAACGCTTTTTTTATCAGTTCACAGGTTTCTGTTTTTAAAACTCTTTTACCCTCTATTTTTCTTTCGGGTGAAAAACTGCCGTCGGGATTAACCTTGCCGTTGTAAATATGCGGAGCGTTATATATACCGCCGTTTGCAAAGGTTGCGTAGCAGGTGGCAATTTGTAAAGGTGTTGCCGTCAGGTAGCCTTGTCCGAAGCCGAGATTACCCACAGCGGCATCACTGTTAAGAAGTGATTTGTCGGGGAGTGTGCCGCTGTCGGTGAAAAATTCGTTGCCGATGTCTGTGGCTTTGCCGAATCCCAGCTTTTGTGCTGTGTTTAATAGCTTCTCACCGCCTGTCATAGTGCCGAGATTTATAAAATACGGGTTGCAGGATAAAGCCAATGCGTTGTTAAAGTCAAGGCTACCGTGCCCCTCTTTTTTGTTGCAGTTGAAAGTGTTACCGCTTTTTTCTATACTTCCGTTGCAATAGTAATTATCGGGAGTTATGTTGTTTTCAATGGCGGATGCGGCTGTGACGCTTTTAAAAACCGAGCCGACAGGGTAGGCAGAAAAAGCCCTGTTGATAAACGGTGCATTTTCATCACTTAGCGATTTTTCGATATTGTTTCTGTCAAATACAGGTGTTGAGGCACAGGCAAGGATAGCGGAGGTTTTAGCGTCAAGCACTATTGCCCCGCCTTTATTAATGTTGCCGTTAACAAGTGCTGTTTCAGTTATGGATTGAATAGTTCTGTCGAGTGTTAAGGCGATACCGCATTTTTGATAATAGCCGTTGTCACGTATTTCAACAGGGAAATCTGTCAACATTCTTTCTGTGGCAGATGCCTGATAAGCTATTGATATTTCACCGCAAGTGTTTTTTATTTCATCGTTATAATACTTTTCAATACCGCACATACCATTATTGTCGCTATTGGTGTAGCCGATAATGTGCAGGGCTAGAGAATCGCCGTATCTTTCGTATATGTCGAGTGTCAAATATTCGGAGTCTGTCGGCGGGGCTTCGTCATTGTTTAAAGCAAGGGTAGTGAAATAACCTTTTCCGAGGGTGTCTGTTGCGAACTGCTTGCCACGTAATTCGGAAAGGTACTGAAAGCTTTCTTCACAAGGCTTCAGGCAGATAACCTGCCTTGTGGCGTTGTTTGTCAACGGCTGAAGGTTTCTGTCATAAATAAATCCACGACGGTAATCAATATCTCGCACCCTCAGCGATTTTTGTGCGTTTGCGTAAATCGGGTTTGTGGCTATTGTATAAAGCCGCACACAGATGCCTGAAAACAGCAAAGAGAAAACAACAATTATTGAAACAAGCCTCTTTTTCATTAATACAGTCTCCTTTCTGTGATTGCTGTTGACTTTGTAATGATATTTATTGTAGAATAACCGTAGTATATTTTACGGAGTTGAATTATGAGCGAGCGTTTTTCACGTTCTGAACGTGTTTTAGGCAAAAATGCAATAGAAAAACTAAAAAACTCTTCCGTTATCGTTTTTGGTATCGGCGGTGTTGGCGGTGCCGCAGTTGAGGCGTTGGCACGTGGCGGCGTTGGTCGCATAGCGGTTGTTGACAAGGATGTTGTTGACGTTACCAATATCAACCGTCAAATAATTGCAACCGACGAAACCGTTGGCGAAAAGAAAACGGATGTGGCAGAAAACCGTATTTTATCTATCAATCCACAGGCAGAGGTTCAGAAATACGACGTTTTTTATCTGCCCGAAAACGCCGACGATATAGATTTGACAAGGTACGATTATATAATTGATGCTATTGATAATGTAACCGCAAAAATCGAACTTATTACAAGAGCCGAAAAGTGCGGAGTCCCCATTGTTTCGTCAATGGGAACAGGCAACAAGGTTCACCCCGAAATGCTGAAAATAGCTGATATTTATAAAACCTCGGTTTGCCCGCTTGCAAGGGTGATGCGGCGTGAGCTTAAAAATCGGGGCGTTAAAAAATTAACCGTTGTTTATTCCGAAGAGGAGCCATTTAAAACCGATTCATCCGTGCCGGGCTCAGTTTCATACACTCCGCCGGTTGCGGGATATTTGTTGGCTTCGGTTGTGTTAAATAAATTATCTTTTGATTCCTGAGGTGTTAATATGAATTTTGTTAGTTGCGAAAAACCGGGTGTTGTTGAATGCTTTGCCCTTGTAAAAAGCTGTGATAAAAAAACTGCCAAAAACGGCTCAAGCTATCTTGATATGCTTCTTGCCGATAAAGACGGCGAGATGTATGCAAAGCTTTGGGATTACCGTGAGGATGTTTTGCCTTTGCCACAGGTTAACACAGTTATTAAGGTCAGAGGTACGCTCCAGCAATATAACGGCAACGACCAGATGATTGTTCAGAAAATAAGAGCGGCGGCGCCGTCGGATAATATCAATATTTCCGATTTCGTTAAATCCTCTGACTACAGCGGTGAGGTTATGTTCAACACCGTGTATTCTTTAGCAGAGGGCTTCGCCGACAGCGAATTGAAGGCTGTTGTAACAGCTATGCTTAACGACAACAAAGAAAAGCTTTTGTTTTTCCCTGCGGCTGAAAAGCTGCACCACGCAATGACGGGCGGCTTGCTTTACCATACACTTTCAATCATAAGGCTTTGCGAATGCGTTTGTGCTATTTACCCTTGTGTTGACCGTGAGCTTCTTGTGGCGGGTGCAATTTTGCACGATATTGCAAAAATCAAGGAATATACCGTTAACGAAACAGGCATAATAAACGGCCACACCGTTGAGGGTGTTCTTCTCGGTCACCTTGTTATGGGGGCTGAGGATGTGGGTAGAAAATGTGATATGCTTGGCGTTAACGAGAAAACAAAGTTTCTTCTTCAGCATATGCTCATTTCTCACCACGGCAAGCCCGAATTCGGCTGCGCTGTAAGACCTGCATTTATTGAGGCAGAGGTTCTTTCACAGCTCGATATGTTTGATGCAAATATGTATGAAATGGCGGATGCAGTTAAGGATGCACCGGTTGGCGATTTCACAGGCAGATTGTGGATGCTCGACAACAGAAGATTTTTAAATCACGGCAGAAAAGCAGTTGAGCCCCAGGCGAATATTATTGATGAAGAAAGTGCAGAATAATTAAAATGGAATATACAGAAATTAAAGTTTCAATAGCAACCGAAAACACCGAAAGGGCGGGTGCGATTGCCAATATGGTTGTGCCCTATGGTATTTATATTGAAGATTACAGCGACCTTGAAAAAGAGGCTTGGGAAATTGCCCACATTGATTTGATTGATGAAGAGCTTCTTTTAAAAGACCGCTCAAAATCAATTATCCACATCTACGTTGAGGATGATAAAAACCCCGACGAAGCCGTATCCTTTTTGAAGGAACGTCTTGAAAACGAAAATATCGGCTATGATATAGAAATCAGCGGTTGCTCCGATTCAGATTGGCGAGATAAATGGAAGACCTATTTCAAGCCCACTCCCGTTGGAGAGCGCCTTTTTATCAGACCTATATGGATTGATGATTATAACCCGGGCGACAGAGCAGTTCTCAACATTGAGCCGGGTGCGGCATTCGGCACGGGCACCCACGACACAACAAGGCTTTGCCTTGAAACCCTTGACAAGGTTGTTAAAAAGGGCGACACCGTTCTCGATATCGGTTGTGGTAGCGGTATTCTTGCCATTTCCTCGTTGCTTCTTGGGGCGGGTGAGGCATTTGGTGTTGATATTGACGAATTGGCGGTTAAAACGGCAAAGGCAAACGGCAAAATGAACGGCTTTGATGAGCCGAAGCTTCAGTTTGTTTGCGGCGACCTTGCCGATAAGGTAACAAAGCAATATGATATCGTTGTTGCAAACATTGTTGCCGACATAATTATCCTTTTCAGCACACAGGTGCGAGCCTTTATGAAAAAGGGCGCAAAGTTTATTGCATCAGGCATCATTGACACAAGAGCCGATGAAGTGGTTGATGCATTGTGTAAAGCAGGCCTCGTTTTAAAAGAACGCATAGAATGCGACGGATGGGTCTGCCTCGTTTGTGAATGATAAAAAATGTTACCCCGATAGTTTAGGGAGTGTAAATTAGGGATTTAATAGCCTTAAATCATTAACTTTGGCGCATAGCGTCGTTAAAATGGGAGGGAACCCGTCAGGGTGCCCTCCCATTTGTGCCTT
>JAZRPC010000107.1:0-6060 GCA_045649005.1 Acutalibacteraceae bacterium | reverse complement strand
ACAAAGGTACGTCGAGTGGCGAGGTTTGTTTGTAGCACAAAACACAAGAATTTCGTTCTTTATTAAAAAATAGGACTTTTATAGGCTTTAAACCCAATAAAAGTCCCTTTATTTATATAGTTTTGTGTGGTCTGCGCTTTTTTTACAGCCCCATAATATTTAGAAGCTTATAGTCTGACTGGTAAGAACCTCTCCGCTGTCGGCGATGAGCTCAAACGTAACGGAGTAGCCACTCTGGTGAACCGCAGGGTAAGCCATAATACCGCTGTTGTTTGCTTCGGTGAAGGTTACGGTCTTCTGCTCGTGGTAGCCGTAGCCCGTTGTGTATTTAAAGGTGAGGGTACGGTTATAGTATTCCTCGTTATCAACAACAACGTGGAAATAAATGGATTTTGAAGCGTCGCATTTTGTGAGGCTTGTTTCCATATCGGTTACGTCGTAGTTGACAAAGGATTTGATTGTTGCAGTGGGAGCAAGAAGCTCTTTTTTAAGGTCAACGGAGTTGCGGTATTTTTCCTTTGCAAGCTCTTTTAGATATTTAACTGTTGTTTTATTCTCTTTATCCAGGTTGTTTGTTACATAAAGATACTTTGCTTCGTTAATCTTTTCCTTGCAATCGGAATAATCCTTGATGTCTTCAAAAATGCTGATTGCACTTTCATACTGACTGTTTTCAAGGAGATAGTTTGCTCGTCTGTACTGGCACTCTGTTATCATTTCGGCACTGTTGCCGTATTCCTTTATTTTGCCGAAAAGCTCAGAGGCTTTGTCAAAGTTGCCCTTTTCGAGCTCGGCAGAGGCTTCCCCGTAGATACAGGTCTGGATTCTTGTTGAGCAATCCTTGTAGCCCTCAAGGGTTTCAAAGATGATTTTTGCCTCTGTATATTTGCCCTTTTCCTGCAAATCAACAGCGCTGTTGTATGTACATTCCTTGATTTTTTCAGCGCTGTCGGAATAATCCTCGATGGATTTGAAGGCGCTTATTGCCTCTGAATATTTACCCTCTGCGGCAAGCTGTGATGCCTGCTCGTATTTTGTTTTGTTGAGCATTTCGGGAACCTTTTTATAAGCCACGATACCTGCGGCAACAAGGATTACAAGCAGGAAAATCACAAGACCCTTTTTGCTCTTTTTCTTTTTTTGCTTTGGCTGAGGTGCTGCGCTTTTTTCAGCTTCCTCTGTCTTTTCGCCCTCTTTTTCGGGCTCGGTTTCCCGGGCGGGAGCCTCGGTAATTTCCTCGGCAACGGCTTCTTCCTTAACCTCGGCAAGAGTTTTTACGGTGATTTCGCTGTTTTCAAGAGTTGATGATGAAATATCCTCAGGCTCCTCGGTGATTTCAACAGGTTGATTTTCATCCTCGGCGGGAATTTCTATAATATCACCCTCAACGGCTTCTTCAGCTTCTTCAGCCTCAGCGGGTTCTTCGGTAACAGCCTCTTCCGCTTCAGCGGGCTCGTCGTCGGCAACAAGGACAAAATCGTCGGTTGATGCAACTTCTTCTGCTTCCTCGGTGACTGAAACAGCTTCTTCAACTACTTCTTCGACGTTTTCAACGGGAGCCACTTCTTCTGCTTCTGATTCTTCCGACTCAGTCTCTTCGGCAATTCCGACAATATCCTCTGCCTTTTCGGGCTCAAGGATAACAACAGACTCGGTCTGCATATCAATCTGCTCGTCGTAGTGCTCGTTGTAGCTTTCATAGAGGAAATCGTAGGATTCCTTTATGAGCTTTTCAGAAACGGCTTCAACACCTGTTATTGTGTTGTACTGACCCTTTTCAAGCAAACCGGCAATATCGATAAATTTCTGTGATTGCTCTTTCAGAAACTCGTACTTCTCGTGACTGCGTTTGAAGAACATCACGATACATCTGAGGTATATTTCAAGGTTTTTGATGTTTGTTGAAAGGATTCCTGTGAAAACTGTGTGGTTTTCAATATCCTCAACGATTTTGTCAAAGGTTTTGTCACCCACGGTTTCTGCGATTGCTTTGCCAACAACATAGCATTCAGAGAATCTGACTGCAAGCTTTCTCTCGGCTGTTTCGTTGTATTTTATAACAACGTCCGTCAAAGCAAGGCGGAAATCTCTTGCTTCTTTCTGAATGGCGAGAATAGCCGCAACCTCTGCTTTGATTTTTTCAGCATCTGCACTTTCAAGGGTGAGAACGTGCTGTTCGGCAAATGCTTTTTCGAGGAATCTTACCTCGTCGTTTGCAAGCGCAACGTATTGTGGGAAATCCTCTTTTGAAAAATCCTTGAAGCATTCGAGAATTTTTTCGTAGGTTTCGCTGATGGAATCGGTTTCGCCGTCAATAGTCATATAGGCATCACAAAGAGCTTTGTAAAAAATTGCTCTTGGGTCTGCACCATTTTTGACGATGTATTTCATAAGGAAATCAGCGGCAACCGCATAGTCCTTCTCGTTGTAATTCTGGATACCCAGAACGAGATTCTCAAGCTCGGCAGACATCTCCGCACCGCAGGAGGGGCAGGTGTATTTTTCACCGTTGTTTTCAAGGTATGCGTTTTTGCATTGAGAACAAATTATTCTTATCATAACGTCTCCTTACACAGTATTAAAATCATACATAGCATATATTAACACAAAAAGACCACCATTTGCAACAATTAATTGCAAAAAGTGGTCTTTATTAATTACTCTGTGGGTGCTATCCACATTTCACAGAGCTTGAAGCCCTCGGTGGGCTCGGATATTGTGAGCTCAAGCGTGCCGTTTTTAAAGTATTTGCGGGGGAGTGCGTAGGTTGCACTTTCAAAGCCGTCAACAAGAAAATCCTTGTCAAATTCGGGGTTTTTAGCCCCGCCGAATTGCTTGCCGCAATGAATTGTTATGCCGTTGGCAACAACGGTATGACGGTCGATTTCTTTATTGTTGTCGCTTTTGTAAACCACGGTGAGGGTGTAATCGGTTTCGGGTAAAAAGCCACCGAATTTTGCCTCGAAATTGAAGTGGTCAAAAAGCTTTGTCATAGCCATCGGCATTGATTTTTCTTTTGAAATGGGCTTGTCGGCGTAAATATCCATATAAAATTCACCCTTTTGACGGACACCCAGGGTGTTAAGGTTGTGAAGAGCAACAGAGTAATAAACCTCGCCGTAGCGTGACTTTCTTAAAGCAAACAGTTTTTTTGCATATTCGCACATCTCGCCCGCAGGCTTCTTCAAAGCGTGGGTGAGCTTTGTTGTGAGATATGCTTTGTCGGTTACGTTGTTGTCAATGGTGTCAAGAGTTGCGCCACGCTCCCAGCTGTCTGCACAGTAGTGCTCAACATCTAACTGCAAGCCGATGAGGTTGAATAGCTTTTCACCCAATTCGTCAATTTCACGGCGCAGCTCATTGTATTTTTCGCTGAAGGGCTTTTGAAGAATTTCAAGAGCTTTTTTCACAGCTTCTTCGGCGGTGTTTTTTGTTGAACGCATAATTATGTTTGCTGCTTCTTCGCAAAGCTCAAGCTCAAAGACACGGCGATCTTTAACCAGCTTGTCGCAGCAGGCACGGAAATAGTGCATAACAAAGCGCCAATTTTCCGAAAGGTGGGGATAGTCGTGCTTCAATTCACAGAATGAGTTGTAGCAGAGGTCGATAACGGGGTTTTCTTCGGGGGGGCTCTGCCAGTTTTTTTCAAGCATAAAAATGCAATCTGCAAACTTTTCTTCGTCGGCACCGTGGAGGTAATAACGTGCGTAATCGGTGACGATTTCTCTGAGTGGCGTGTTGCAATCAAACTCAAGAGCTGACCATATCGCTTTATTCAGGTCGTCGTGCCCACCCTCGGAGTAGCTGACGCTTCCCACGGTGTAGGGGGAGAAAAGCCTGTGAAGGGTGCGAAGCTCCAAGGGGCGGGGGTTTACGCTTTCACGTGAAAGCGTTGCGGCATAGGTGTAGTGCCAGTCATCCTCAAGGAAATTCACGGGGTACTCGCAACGCAGGTTGTGGGTGATATCCGGATAAAATCTCAGAGGGTATTTTGAATCGATTTTCTTGCGCAATTCGTGCATTGGGAATGCGTGGTTGGGGCCCATAATAACAGCATCTATGCCATCAGGCTTTTCTGCCATTTCACGGGCAAAAACCTCGCCCCAGTCACGGTACTCGTGGGGAGCCTGTGCAGAGGGGTGCATAAGAGCATCGGGGTGATGCTTTCGCAGAACCTCTGATATCTTTTTGCATCTGTCAACAAAAACATCTGCAGGTAGCTTTCCGGGGTCGCCGCCGGGCGGGAAAACGATGTTGAGTCGTGGCATGCTTTTATATAACTCGTCACGCAGGCTAAGAGCCTCTTCTTCTGTTTCGTTGTCGCTGTTTGCGTGCCACAAGGACACGTCAAGGTCAACCTCGTCCGCAAGGCGTGAGGCTTCAACAAGAAATTCGTATTGCTCATATTTCATAAGTGCGTTGCGGAAATTTTTGTCGGGCTTTGTGCCGTTGTGTTCAACGGTGTTGGCGCAGAATGCCATCATATCAAGGTAGTATTGGAAATATTGGTCGTAATCCCAGGCATCATAGGTGTTGGGCGTTGTTCTGTAGCCCACCTGATGCCCCCTTATCTGTTTTTGTGGCTTATAAAATCCGCTGATGTCCTCGATAAGAATATTTTCACCGTTTTTAAAGGTTGTTTTTTTGAGGAAACGGGAATATGCATAAATAAGCCCCCTTACCGTTTGGGCTGAAAACACAAGGCAGCCGCACTCGTCAAGGGATATGGTGAAGCAGTCTTTATTCTCAAAATCGGGGCAGGTAACAAAGCGAAAATCCGGTGAATCGCTATTGTTTATTGAAACAGGGGCACCGGTTCTTTTTGAGAGCTCTTTTTTGAAAAGCTCTGCGGCATAAATCGCCTGTGAATCCTCTGCTTTTATATTAAATTCGGAGTAATGTTTATTCATAATGCTCCCCCTTAAAGGTATTTGGTTGTATTTTACCACAGGTTTCTGCCCCGTTCAACAAAAACTCACTTTATTTTATTTTTCACTTGAATTTTTGTGTGCCTATGGTAAAATGATATGGAATTAAAAGAAACGGAGAACGCCTATGAATGCTTTTACTGTAAAATGGTACACTAAATTTTTAACCTCGCTTCTCGGCTACACACCCGAGCTCAAGGTTGCAATGAAGCTCAAAAAAGAGGGCAAGTGGGAGGAATACAAGCCACTTGTTGATGAAAACGTACGTAACTGGCTCAATCCCCTTATTGATATGGCAGGGGTAAAGTTTGTTGTAAAGGGTGTTGAAAAGGTTCCCGCAGACGAGCCAATAATCTACACACCAAACCATTCGGGTATGTTTGACATCCCCGCAGTGTTCCTTAATGCACCCAAAATGCCTATGTTTATTGCAAAAAAAGAGCTCAGCGCATTTCCGTTTCTTAAACAATGGATGTGGGTTCTTGACTGTGTTTTTGTTGACAGAAAAAACAAGGACGGTGCAAGGTCATCGCTCCACGCCGCCATTGAAATGGTGAAAAACGGCAGAAGCCTCGTTATTTTCCCCGAGGGTACAAGAAGCAAAAACGGCGAGCTCGGAAAATTTAAAGGCGGTGCTATGAAAATCGCAATGGAGACAGGTGCAAAGGTTGTGCCCGTGCTTATTGAGGGCAGCCGTGAAAGGCTTGAAGAAACAGGTAATATTGTTCCCGGCACGGTTTACGTAACCTTCCTTGAACCCATTGAAACAAAGGGTCTCACAAAGGATGATTTCTTTGCAATGCCGGAACAGATAAGAGCACTTATTCAGAACGAAAGAGACAAGCAAAGGGCAGAAAAAGAGCAGGAAAGCAACCTTGAGATAGTTGAATAATTTTTTGTAAGGGGCTGTAAAAAAAGCGCAGACCGCACAAAACTATATAAATAAAGGGAGTTTTATAGGTTTAAAGCCTATAAAACTCCTATTTTTTAATAAAAATCGAAATTCTTGCGTTTTGTGCTACGAACAAACCTCGCCACAAGGGAGCGTAAACAAGGGATTTAATAGCCTTAAATCATTAACTTTGGCGCATAAGTCGGAGGCCAAGCGGTCTTAGGAAGACAATTTCATCAC
>JAZRPC010000106.1:0-9017 GCA_045649005.1 Acutalibacteraceae bacterium | reverse complement strand
AACAGATTTACAGTCTGCCCCCTTTGGCCACTCGGGAACACTCCCATGTTCACTATTCAAAAAAATGGAGCTGGTGGACGGACTCGAACCCCCGACCTGCTGATTACAAATCAGCTGCTCTACCAACTGAGCTACACCAGCGACTTAACGCTTGAATAATATATCACAAATATCACAATGTGTCAAGAGGAATTTTTTAATTTTTTAAATTTATTTTTCTCTTTGGGTTTTTGGTGATTTTAAAAAGAAAAACCACCCTTGAAACTTTGTTATCAAGGATGGTTTAAACCGTTATTACATGCTTTCGGGAGCTTCGATGCAAAGCATTGAAAGAACGTTTTTCATTGTGTTTCTCACGCATTTGCAAAGGAAGATTCTTGCCTGCATAAGAGCTTCGTCGTCAACCATAACACGCTGTGCGTTATAGAAACGGTGGAATTTTGTTGCAAGGTCTGTTGCATAGTGAGTGATTTTTGCCGGGTCGTATGATTTAGCGGCAAGAACGATTGTGCCTGTGAGCGCTGCAAGGTGGGCGATAAGGTCTGTTTCTTCATCGCTTGAAAGAAGAGTGAGCTCTGCTTTCTCGGGCATTCTTGCGGTGATTCCCTCGGCTTCGAGCTTTTTAAGAATGCTGCAGATTCTTGCGTGGGCATACTGGCAATAATAAACGGGGTTCTGGTTTGACTGTTCAACGGCAAGGTCAAGGTCAAAATCCATAGCGGAGCCCGCTTCTCTCATATTGAAAAGGAAGCGTACTGCGTCAATGGGGACTTCATCAAGCAGGTCAACAAGAGTGATTGCTTTACCTGTTCTTTTTGACATTTTAACGGGCTTGCCGTCCTTCATAAGGTTAACAAGCTGCATAAGAACAACGTCGAGCCTGTTGCCGTCAATGCCAACAGCCTCCATAGCGCCCTTCATACGTGCAACGTGGCCGTGGTGGTCTGCGCCCCAAACGTCGATAGCGGTGTCGAATCCACGTTTTTCAAGCTTGTTTCTGTGGTAAGCTATGTCAGCGGCGAAATATGTGGGATTGCCGTTCTGACGGATGAGAACATCATCCTTGAGCTCAAGCTTTTCAATATCCTCGTCAGACTTGCCCTCACGCTTGAGGATTGCTGTCATAACGTCAATGTTTTTGTACCACAATGCGCCGTCTTTTTCGTATGTGTGGCCGTTCTTTTTAAGAATTTCGATTGTTTCAAGAAGCTCGCCGCCATTGTGAAGTGTGAGCTCTGAGAACCATGTGTTGTAATTAATGCGGTATTTTGCCATAGCCGCTTTCATTTTTTCAATATTTTTGGGGAGTGCATAGCTGACAAGTGCTTTTCTTCTTTCTTCTTCAGAAATTTCAAGAAGGGTGCCGCCGTTTTCGTCAATGTAGCTCTGTGCAAGAACTCTGATATCGTCACCGTGGTAGCTGTCCTCTGGGAGCTCAATGAAATCCTCGCCCTTGAGAATCTGCTGGTAACGAACAGAAAGCGAAAGACCGAACTTGTCAATCTGGTTGCCGGCATCGTTTACGTAGAACTCCCTTTCAACGTAGTAGCCCGCCCAATCAAGCACAGCCGCAAGGCAGTCACCGAGAGCACCGCCACGGGCGTTACCCATATGCATGGGGCCTGTGGGGTTTGCAGAAACAAATTCAACGTTGATTTTCTTGCCGTTGCCGAAATTGCTTTTGCCGTAGCTGTCGCCGCAAGCTTCAATATCAAGAAGTATTTCTGCGTAGAAATCAGGCTTCAGAAAGAAGTTGATGAAGCCGGGGCCCGCAACCTCGCATTTTGAAAAATATGTATCAGCAAGGTCGATTTTTTCGAGAATGCCCTCAGCAATTTTTCTTGGGGGCATACGAAGTGCCTTTGAAAGCATAAATGCCGCATTTGCAGAATAATCGCCGTTTTTTCTGTCAGCGGGGATTTCTGTTTTGAAGTTGGGGATTTCTGCCTCGATAAAGGTGCCGTCTGCAATGTTGTTTTTTATTGCCGATGTAACAGAAGAAATAATCTGTTCCTCTGCAAGTTTAACTAATTTTGACATTTTTAAACCTCATTTATTTTCATTAAAAGATTATTTTCACCAATAAGCTCCGAATTGCTTTCTATTCGGTAGCAAAGAAGAATTTTACCCGAGCAATCGGGAATCTGAGCGTTGACCCTCGTTGCAACAATATCCATAGACATTTCGCCGAAGGGCGTTTTATAGATACAGGAATGAGTTTTGCCCTCTTCAATAAGAAAATTTGCTTCATAAACACCGCTTCTGCTCATTTCGATGAAGTTGTTGTTTATGATTTTTACAACTGTTTCGCAATTACCCATTTCGTTGTCGGGCTCGGTGTAGGAAATGACTTTTTTACCGTCGATTTCATCCATTGTGCCCATAGCCTTAAGCTTGCTGCTGTCACGGTCGTCGTGGTATTGCTGTTCGCTTACGAACTCAATTTCAACCTTTCTCATCGCATTCTTTCCTCGGCGTATTCAATGAGCTTGTCGATAAGTGCGGAGTATTCAACGCCAACCTGACCGAAAAGCTTGGGGAACATTGAGATTGAAGTGAAGCCCGGAAGAGTGTTTATTTCGTTGAGATAGATTGTGCCGTCCTCTGCGAGAAAGAAATCAACTCGTGAAAGACCTGTGCAGCCCATTGTGCGGTATGCGTTCACAGCTGCCTGTCGCACTTTTTCGCTGACTTCAACAGGTAAATCTGCAGGGATTGCAAGACCTGTTGAATTGTCAATGTATTTTGCGTCGTAGTCATAAAACTCTGCTGTGGGAAGAATCTCACCGATGCAGGAAGCAACGGGGTAGTCGTTACCCATAACAGCACACTCGATTTCTCTGCCCACAAGTGTTTCTTCAAGAACCACCTTGTAGTCGTTGGCAAAGGCAACGTCAAGAGCCTTTAAAAGCTCAAGGTGGTTGTGTGCTTTTGAGATACCCACAGACGAGCCTGCATTTGCGGGCTTTACGAATATGGGGTAGCCAAGCCTCTGCTCGATTACTTCAAAATTAACTCTGCCATCCTTGTAGTCGGTCTCGGTGAATGCAACCCATTTTGCACCGCTTATGCCTGCCGCATCTGCGAGAGTATTTGTAACGGCTTTATCCATACACATACCGCTTGCAAGAGGGGTGCAACCAACGTAGGGGATGCCCGCAAGCTCGAAAATGCCCTGAATTGTACCGTCTTCACCGTTTTTGCCGTGAAGCACGGGGAAAATAACGTCAATTTTGATTTTTTCATAGGCTCCCATATCGTTGAGGATGATAAGAGCCTTGTCTTTTTTGTCGGGTGAAAGAACAGCGGGGGTGGTATCGTCATCATTGAACCAGGAATTGTTTTCGATGGAATCAATGTCGCCGGTGTAAAAATACCATTCGCCGTCTTTGGTGATGCCAAGGGTGAGAACGTTGTATTTTTCTCTGTCAATATTTCTTAAAACGGAGGCGGAGGAGCGAAGAGAAACCTCATATTCGCTTGAGCAACCGCCGAAGATAACAAGTAAGTTTTTCAAAAAAATCACCTTATTACATAAATAGCATAAATATACATTATAAATAATAACACAATGATTCCCCTAAATCAATTATTAATTACTATGATATTTTAATAATAGTGTTTACCTTTTTAGATAAAAATGCTACAATAAAACTATAAATAACTGTATTTAACAAATATTTTTAAAAAGAGGGATAAAAATGGAGTTAAAAGAAATTCTCAGCCATGTTGACCACACACTTTTAAAGCAGGAGTCAACCTGGGAGCAGATAAAAGCAATATGCGACGACGGAATAAAATTCGGCACGGCAAGTGTTTGTATTCCCCCGAGCTTTGTTAAACAGTGTGCAGATTATTGCGGCGACAAAATTGCAATCTGTACGGTTATCGGCTTCCCCAACGGCTACAACACAACAGCCTGCAAGGCTTTTGAAACTGCCGATGCCGTTAAAAACGGCGCAGACGAGATTGATATGGTTATTAATATCGGCTGGCTTAAAGATAAAAGGTATGATGATATTCTTTGCGAAATCAAGGAAATCAAAAAAGCCTGTAACGGCAAGGTTTTAAAGGTTATTATTGAAACCTGTCTTCTCACCGACGAAGAAAAGGTTAAAATGTGCGAGCTTGTGACAGAAGCCGGCGCAGATTTTATCAAAACCTCAACAGGCTTTTCTAAGGGCGGCGCAACGTTTTCTGATATTGAGCTTTTTTCAAAAAATATCGGTGAAACCGTGAAAATGAAAGCAGCAGGCGGAATAGCATCGCTTGACGATGCCGAAAAATTCCTTTCTCTTGGTGCAGAGCGTCTTGGCACAAGCAGAATTGTTTCCATTGCAAAAAGTGAAGAGGGAAGCGGATATTAATTTTATAGGGGATAGTAAGCCCCGTGTTAAACTGCAAAAAGGACGGTGCAGAAATGAAATTAAATATGGAGCTTATTTATGTTCCCGTTGCTAACATTCATCAGAAAAGAGAAATGATGACAGAGTGGAAGGCTACCAGCAACAAAGCCTCAAAATATTCTCTTCTTTGTGCGATTGTGCCGGCTGCTGTATTTCTGATCTTTAAAAGTGTTCCGTCGGAATTTGGGTGGCTTCACCTTGTGTCTGCGTTGTTGTTTGCTGTGGCAAGCTACCTTTGTAAAAAATGGAGCTACTGGGGCTATATAGCGGTTCTTTCGGCAACAATTATTAACTGCTCGGTGGTATCGCTCAATTACAGCGAAAAGCTCAGTCCCTATTTTTTGAGCTGCGTTGCAATTGCCGTAATGTCATTTGTGCCGTGGTTTTTTTGCTTCAAATGTCTTGTAAACTATAAAAATGTTTTTAAGGAGCTTCAGAAGTCAAAGGGTTTTCCGAATTTTATAGCCAACACGGCAGATTTGTACGGCGACAAAATGTACCTCAGGGACAAAGAAAAAATTCAGTATGAAAAGAATCAGGGAGCCTCGTATAACGGCCTGAATACAGAGGAGGATATAAAAGCCGAGGAGTTTATGCGCTCACAAAATCTTAAAGTCAAATCTGAGGGCGAATTCAAGGTTGATAATTTTGAGTCTAAGGAATATTTTACTCAAAAGCTGAAGCAAGAGCCTAAAACATATAAACACGGCAAAAAGATTTTTGGCAAAGAAATAATTTTCCTTCATAACGATTTTGACACAATGGAGGACAGCGAAAAAAGAGAGCTCATGGCAAAATGGCACTCAAACGTAAGGTGGGCTACGGAGGGCAATCTGTACATTGTGCTTACCTTTATGTTTATGGGTGCGATGATCGGCGGTTTTCAGGATTTTTTCACAACGATGTTCTTCGATTTTTTGGTTGTGCTGTTTATTATTGGCACAAACTATGTAAAAATGAGCGCCGCCTGTGGGCCCTATATAACGCTGGGCGTTTTAGCTGTTTATGCGGCAAATGTCGGGCAAAGCTTGTGGGGTGCGGCGTTTACTCTTGGGGCATTGTTGGTGGGAATACCCACCATTCTCGGCTCAATAAGATGCATTCTTAACCGCCATATTTACAGGGCACTTTCAAAGCACGAGGGCTTCCCGCATTTCATAAGAACGACGGCGCAGCTTTATGGCGATCAGATGTATATTTTAGAGAAAAAGGAGCCTGTTAAAAGAAGACCCATAACAAAAGAGGGTATGATTGTTATGGATATCGGCTACGATGAGGAGCCGAAAAAAGACGATGGTCCATGGAATGCATTTGACTATCGTGATAAATTAAGAGAAGAGGAAAAAGAAAATGAAAATAACAGCTAAAGAAAATTACATTAAAGAATTTATATATCCCCCGAAAACTGTTACTGACAGCTGTCACGCTTCAACGGTTTTGCCACTTTCAGACGGTAGCGTTGTTGCCGCATGGTTCGGTGGCACAAGGGAGGGTAACGACGACGTTAAAATATGGGTAAGTGTTCGTGAAAACGGCAAATGGGCTCAGCCTTACAGCGTTGCGGTGGATGGTGAAAGCCTGCCCCATTGGAACCCCGTTCTTTTCCTCAGAGAAAACGGAGAAATTATTTTATATTTTAAATATGGCAAACCCATCCCAAAATGGGTAACATATTATTGCATTTCAAAGGATGGCGGCAAAAGCTTTTCAAAGCCGAAAATTCTTGTACACGGGGACATCGACGGCGGCAGAGGACCCGTTAAAAACAAGGCAATCCGCCTTTCTGACGGAACAGTTGTTGCCCCGGCTTCAAAAGAGACTTTGACAAAAAACTGGAAATGCTTTGTTGATATTTCCAAGGATGACGGATTGACGTTCGAACATTCTAACTTTGTTTTAAGACCGAAAAAGAATTTTAAAACCGTTAATATGATTCAGCCCACCCTTTGGGAGGATGAAAAGGGTCTTCATATGCTTGTGAGAACGGGCGTGGGCTCTATTTATAAAAGCGACAGTAAGGATGGGGGCAAAACCTGGTGCAAGGCTTATGATACCGGTCTTCCCAACCCCAACAGCGGCATTGACGCTGTGAAGCTTGAGAACGGTGTGCTTGTTCTTATAATGAACCCCATTTCAGAAAATTGGGGCGACAGAGCACCTCTTGTGCTTATGTATTCAGTTGATGGCGGCGACACATTTACAGAATTTTTCACATGTGAAGCCACAACAGGCGACCACGAATTCAGTTACCCCGCAATCACCGCAGTTGGAAATACCCTTCACATTACATACACTCACGAAAGAGAGAGCATTGTTTACGAAAGGGTAGAGCTTTTGTTTGATTGATATGAAAAATAAAACAGAGATAACAGTCGAAAAAATAAAAGAAATCTTAAACCGAAAAAATTCTGTATGGGTTGCCGTTGAGGGCAACAGTGCAAGCGGCAAAACCACCTTTGCAAATGAGCTTTCTGCATTTTTTGATTGCAACGTTTTTCATATAGATGATTTTTATTTGCCGAGAAATTTGCAGACAAATGAAATAGCGGGTAATATAGACCGCCAAAGATTTCTTAAAGAGGTTTTGTTGCCTTTGAAAAAAGGCGAGGATAGTTTTTTCAGAAAATTCGATTGCAAAACCCAGAGCTACGGCGAGCTACAAAAAACCGTGTTAAAAGAGGTTAATATTGTTGAGGGTAGCTTCTCCTGCCACCCCGATTTTTTGGAGTTTTATGATATGAGCGTTTTTTTGACAGCTTCACCCGATGTTCAAAAGGAGCGTATAATAAAACGAAATGGCGAAGAGGCTTTCAAAATGTTTGAAAAAAGGTGGATACCCGCTGAAGAAAAATATTTTAAAGAGCTTAACATAAAAGAAAAATGCACTTTGTCTTTCTGACAAAGTGCATTTCTTTATATTTTTTCATATAAATCGGGGAAAATTTCAAGGCTACGCTTTAAAATGCCGTGCATCTGTGCGATTGCCACGCCGTAGTTTACAACGGGTGTGTCGCATTCTTTGCAAAGGCGGATTCTGTTTTTCATTTCCTTTTCATTGAGCATGCATCCGCCACAATGAACAACAAGCTGAAAATCCGGAACGTCCTTGGGGAAATCCCCGCCCGAGGTGAAAGAAAATTCGGGCTCTGAATCGGTGTAGCTTTTTATCCACCCGGGGAGCTTCACGGTGCCGATGTCGTTGCATTGGCGGTGGTGGGTACAGCCCTCGCTGATGAGGATTTTGTCACCATCTTTAATATCCTTCAGTTTTAAAGCACCGTCAACAAGGGTGTTCAATTCACCCTTGTAGCGTGCCATAAGTATAGAAAACGAGGTTAGGGGAATGTCTTCGGGTACAATTGCCGAAACCTTGCCAAAAGCCTGTGAATCGGTAACAACCATTCTTGGTTTCTTGCCGAGAGAAGCGAGGGTTTCTGAAAGCTCCGTATCCTGACAAACGATAGCACAGCAATGGGCGTCAAGAATTTCTCTGAGTGTTAATTGCTGTGGTAGGATGAGTCTGCCCTTTGGCGCAGATTCGTCAATGGGTGTTACAAGAACAACTAAGTCACCCTTTTCGAGCATATCTGAAACAATGAATCGGGGAGCGGGTCTGTTTTTTGAAAGCTCGCCCAGCATTTCTTTGAGTTGAGATATATTGACGCTGTTTTTTGCGCTGACAAATATCTCGTTTTTTTCGGCTTCGGGTACATTTTGCAGTAAATCCGATTTGTTGTAAACAACGATATAGGGGATTTCTCTTTTTTGAAATTCTGCAATAAGGTCTTCATCTATTGCTGTTTTGCCTTTGGTGACATCCACAACTAAAACGGCAATATCGGTTTTTGCAAGTATTTCACGTGTTTTTTCAACTCGCATTTCACCAAGAGCGCCCTCGTCGTCGATACCGGGTGTGTCGATTATAACAACCGGCCCGATGGGTAAAAGCTCCATGGCTTTTTTTACAGGGTCGGTGGTTGTTCCCTTAACGTCTGAAACAACCGAAAGCTTTTGACCCGTAACTGCGTTAACAACGCTTGATTTACCTGCGTTGCGAAGCCCGAAAAAGCCTATGTGAACTCTTTCGGCGGAAACAGTTTCTTGTAAACTCATAAAAGCACCTCAAAATCTGAAATCTCTGCGGTTGGAGTTTTTGATGTCTGCGATGTTGCTTTTTGCAATTTCCTTAACCTTTTCACCGGGGATTTTTTCAAGCTCCGATTTTATGAGCTCATAACCGATTTTCTTTGTTTCATCGCTTGCGTAATCTTCAAGGTATTCTGAAAGTGTCATAAGTGCGTTGGGGTGGCAACAGTTAAGAATCTGACCGGACTTGCAAAGGCTCATAAATCTGTCACCTGTTCTGCCCTCACGGTAGCAGGCGGTGCAGAAGGAGGGGATATGACCGTTTTCCATAAGCCAGCGAACAACCTCGTCAAGAGTTCTCTGGTCAGAAACGTCGAATTGCTCGGAGTCGTGAGGGCGTTCCTCTTCGGTGTAGCCGCCAACAGAGGTGCGTGATGCACCGCTGATTTGCGAAATGCCAAGGTGAAGAACCTCGCCACGGACCTTTTCGCTTTCACGTGTGGAAATAATCATACCTGTGTAGGG
>JAZRPC010000105.1:0-32468 GCA_045649005.1 Acutalibacteraceae bacterium | reverse complement strand
ACCGCCTACTGCTACTACTATTTTAATTATTTATTATTGGCAATTTTAAAAGAATTATTCACACTTTTTATAATTTGGAGGTAACAATATGAAAATCGTTTGTAACACAGCTGTTCTTGCAGAAGCTTGTAACATAGTTCAAAGAGGTGTTCCGCAGAAAAGTACCTTCCCCGCCGCTGAAGGCATCCTTCTTCAGGCAAAAAATTCAAAACTCACTCTCACAGGCTATGACCTTGAGGTTGGTATTACAACATCCATAGAATGCTCCGCAGAATCAGAGGGCAACATTGTTCTTAACGCAAGACTACTCTGCGACATTCTCAGAAGACTTCCCGCACAGAGTGTTACTATCACTTCAGACAGCCACAATCTTTGCAAAATATCTTCAGGTGATGCAGAATTTTCAGTTGTAGGCATCCCCGCTGACGATTATCCCGAGCTTCCCACAGTTTCGGGCGGTGTTCCCTTCTCAATAAAACACAATATCCTCAGAGATATGGTTAAGCAGACTATTTTCGCAGTTGCAAGCGACGATATCAAGCCTGTTCACAAGGGTATCAAATTCGAGGTTACAAGCAACAATCTTCGACTTGTTTCCTGCGACAGCTTCCGCCTTGCGATAAGAAACGAAGCAATTCAGTATGACGGCGAAGAAATGACATTCGTTGTTCCTTCAAAAACTCTTTCAGAGGTAGTAAAGCTTGTTACAGAAAACGAGGATGATGACGTTACACTTTCCATCGGCAAGAAATTTATTCTTTTCGAGGTTGGCGATTTCAAAATTATTTCAAGACTTCTTGAAGGTCAGTTCTTCAACTACAACAACGCAATCCCCACAGACTGCACAACAAAGGCAAGAGTAAACGTTAAACTTATACTTGACAGTGTTGACAGAACTTCACTTCTTATTTCAAGCAAAATTAAAAGCCCTGTTCGTTGCATTTTTGATGAAAATCTCATAAGAGTTTCAAGCGCAACCTCTTTAGGCTCTGCATC
The DNA here is from genome assembly GCA_045649005.1 of Acutalibacteraceae bacterium. Lineage (GTDB taxonomy): Bacteria > Bacillota > Clostridia > Oscillospirales > Acutalibacteraceae > DTU089. Next base: position 31,472 of record JAZRPC010000105.1, on the reverse strand, counting down.
TGACAGAATTCCCGCAGCTATTGGCGGTAAAAGACTTGAAATAGGCTTTAATAACACATACCTTTCAGATTGCCTTAAAACAGTTGACGTTGATGAAGTCAACATCAGCCTTACAAGCCCCGTTTCACCTATAGTTATCACTCCTGTTGAGGGTGACAGCTTTCTTTTCCTTATTATCCCCATGCGCCTTAAAAACGAGGCTATCAGCAACTAAGAGGTATATTAATGAAAATAAGAGTTAAGGTTGCCGAAAAAAAGCAACAGGATTTTGAATTAAAGGGCGAATATATAAGATTAGACGACCTTTTAAAAAACGTGGGTGTTGTTAACACAGGCGGTCACGCAAAAATCATTATTCAAGACGGTGAAGTTAAAGTAAACGGCGAAACCTGCACAATGAGGGGCAAAAAGCTCCGCTCGGGTGACACCGCTGAATTTGAACGAGTTATATATAATGTAAAATAAAGGGAGAAAATATGACAGTCGATTCTGTTTCAATTAAAAATTTCAGAAATATTACCGATTTGTCTTTTTCCGCCCACGACGGAGTAAACGTTATTTACGGTGAAAACGCACAGGGAAAAACAAATATACTTGAAAGTATATGGCTTTTTACCGGCTGCAAAAGCTTCAGAGGTGCAAAGGATGCCGAATTTATAAAATTCGGTGAGGAATTTGCAAAAATTAAGCTTGATTTTAAAGATAAAACAAGAGAAAAGACCTCTGAGATAATTTTTAGCGAAAAAAAGAAGACCGTTAAACAAAACGGCGTTGAATTGCGTTCAACAACCGAGTTAATCGGTACCTTTTATGCGGTTATTTTTTCACCGATACATTTGTCTTTGATAAAAGACGGTCCGTCGGCAAGAAGAAAGTTTCTTGACACAGCACTTTGCGAGATAAAGCCCGGTTATGCAGAAAATCTTGCAAACTATAAAAGGGCGCTTATTCAAAGAAATGCTCTTTTAAAAGATCTGCATATGTCTTCACAGCTTTATGATTTGCTTGACAGCTGGGATGACCAGCTTGCAAGATATTCGGCTGTTGTTATAAACGAAAGGTTAAAATATTTAGAAATGCTTTCAGAATACAGTAAAAATATTTATTCGGGCATTTCTGATAATAAAGAATGCTTTTCTGTTGAATATTCAAGAAAAGAAGCTGATAAAAGCATTTCAATCAGAGATTTATATTTAAAAGAGCTTGATTTATTAAAAGAATCAAGAAAAGAAGATATTATCAATAAAACAACCTCGGTTGGTCCCCACAGAGATGATATTTTAATAAATATCAACGGAGTAAGTGCAAGAAGCTTTGCTTCGCAGGGGCAACAGCGCTCTTGTGCATTGGCGTTGAAGCTTGGTGAATCCGAGATTATTGAAAAAATAACTGGCGAGGTTCCCGTGGCTCTTCTTGATGACGTTATGAGTGAGCTTGACGAAAAAAGGCAGGATTATATTCTTAATCATATTAATAACAGACAGGTCTTTCTTACTTGTTGCGACCCGTCACAGGTTCTCAGGCTATGCGGCGGAAAATCCTTCCTTATAAAAGGCGGTGAGCTGAAGTAATGTTTATACATATTGGTGAGGATACGGTAATACGTGATTCGGAAATAGTCGGTATTTTTGATATGGATAACACTACTGAGGTCAGAAAAAGCGCTTTTTTAAACGATACAGTTAATTTTTTAAATGATGCACAGAAAAAAAATCAGGTTATAAACGTTTCCCTTTTTGAATTGCCAAAATCCTTTATTATTTGTGAAACAGAAAAGGGCAAGCAGCTTTATATTTCCCCTGTTGCGGTCAGCACGATTCACAAAAGAATCAGCGAAAGTAAAAAATCTGCTCTGGGCAGTAAAAAATAATTGGTTATTAATCTTCCACGGAGGTTATTATTTTGGACGAAAACATTATCAAAACTGAAGAAGAGCTTCGAGAAGAAGCTTTAGAAAACGCAGTTGTCATTGATGACAGCGACGCAATCGACACAGTTGTTACCGAAAAATACGATGCAAGCGCCATTCAGGTTCTTGAGGGTCTCGAGGCTGTCAGAAAAAGACCCGGTATGTATATCGGTTCAACAGGTCCAAAGGGTTTGCATCATCTTGTTTACGAGATTGTTGACAACTCAATAGACGAGGCTCTTGCAGGATTTTGTACCCACATTGAGGTAGAAATTTTACCCGGTAATATTATTACAGTCCGTGATAACGGTCGTGGTATCCCTGTTGGTATAAACGAGCAACAGGGTCTTCCCGCAGTTACTGTTGTTTTAACAGTTCTTCACGCAGGCGGTAAATTCGGCGGCAGCGGTTACAAGGTTTCAGGTGGTCTTCACGGTGTTGGTTCATCTGTTGTTAACGCCCTTTCAGAGTGGTTTGAGGTTGAGGTTTCACAGGATGGCCACGTTCATTACCAGAGATTTGAAAGAGGTAACCCCACATGTGACCTTAAAGTTATAGGTGATACCGATAAAACAGGTACACTTATAAGATTTAAAGCAGACTCCGAAATATTTACCGAAACAACAGAATACGAATATGAAATTCTTGAAAGAAGACTCCGTGAGCAGGCATTTCTTAACGCAGGTCTTTCAATTTCTCTCACAGATAAGAGAAACAGCGAAGAAATTATTGAAAACGTTTACTGCTTTGAAGGTGGCATTTCCTCTTTCGTTGAATTTGAAACTAATAAAAGAGGTCTCAAGCCCTTGCACGAAAAACCGATTTCGTTTTCTGCAGTCAGCGGCGACAGAGAAGCAAATATTGCTCTTATGTATAACGACAGCTACAATGAGCTTATTCTCAGCTTTGCAAATAACGTAAGAACTGTTGACGGCGGTACTCACGAAAACGGCTTTAAAACAGCTTTGACAAGAGTTTTCAATGAATACGGCAGAAAATTCAAGCTTCTCAAGGATAACGACAAAAACCTTTCAGGTGAAGATGTAAGAGAGGGTCTTACAGTTGTTATCAGCGTAAAGCTCACAGAAGCACAGTTTGAGGGCCAGACAAAGGGTAAATTGGGTAATACTGACATCACTCCCCTTGTTTCAAAATGCGTTTATGAAAAGCTTTCTACTTATTTTGAAGAGAATCCCTCTGAAGCAAAGGCAATTTTCAGCAAAGCGCTTGATGCTTCAAGAGCAAGAGAGGCGGCACGTAAAGCAAGAGACAGCGCAAGAAAATCTGTTCTTAAAAGCAACTCTCTTCCCGGTAAGCTTGCCGACTGTATTGATAAGGACGCAACAAAAACAGAAATATATATCGTCGAGGGTGATTCTCGGGGCGGTTCTGCAAAAGCGGGACGTGACAGAATGATTCAGGCAATTCTTCCCCTTTGGGGTAAAATGCTTAACGTTGAAAAGGCTAGAGTTGATAAGGTTATAGGTAATGATAAGCTCACACCCGTTGTGCTCGCTTTGGGCACGGGTCTTGGTGAAGATTTTGACATAACAAAGCTTCGTTACGATAAAATCATTATTATGGCCGATGCTGACGTTGACGGTGCACATATCAGAACTCTTCTCCTTACCTTCTTCTTCCGTTATATGCCGGAGCTTATAAAGCAAGGTCATATTTACCTTGCACAGCCCCCGCTTTACAGAATAAGCAAGGGTCAGAAGCATCAATATGCATACTCTGACGATGAAAGAGATAAAATTCTTGCTGAGGTTGGCAACGGTGTCTCTATTCAGCGATATAAGGGTCTTGGTGAAATGGACCCCGAACAGCTTTGGGATACAACAATGAATCCCGAAACACGACTTATGTTAAGAGTTACAGTTGAAGATGCTGAAAAAGCAGATGAAACATTCTCAATTCTTATGGGTGACCAGGTTGAGCCCAGAAGAGAATTTATTGAGAAAAATGCTAAATATGTTAAAAATCTTGATATTTAAGAAAGGGAGGATTTAAAAGATGGACGAATTTAATGAAAAAACCGAAGGCGTCACTCAAGGTGTAAATAATCTTCCTGACCCTTATGCAAATCAAAAAATTATAAACGTTGAAATAAATAAAGAAGTAAGAACGGCTTTCCTTGATTATTCAATGTCTGTTATTACCGCCCGTGCTCTTCCCGATGTGCGTGTCGGTCTTAAACCCGTTCACAGAAGAATTCTTTATACAATGTATGAGAACAGTCTTTACCCCGACAAGCCCCACCGTAAGTGTGCGGACACAGTCGGTTCCGTTCTCGGTAGATACCATCCACACGGTGACGCATCCGTTTATGATGCAATGGTAAGACTTGCGCAGGATTTCTCAATGAGATATATGCTTGTTGACGGCCACGGTAACTTCGGTTCAATCGACGGTGACCCGCCTGCTGCATACCGTTATACAGAGTCAAGAATGAGCAAAATGGCAATGGAAATGCTCACAGACATTGAAAAAAATACTGTTGACTTTGTTCCCAACTACGACGACAGACTTAAAGAGCCCGTTGTTTTGCCCTCAAGATTCCCCAACCTTCTCGTTAACGGTTCACAGGGTATTGCTGTTGGTATGGCAACAAACATTCCTCCCCACAATCTTGGTGAGGTTTGCGGAGCTATTGAATGCCTTATTGACAACCCCGAGGCAGAGCTTGAGGATCTTATGGAGCATATTCAGGGTCCCGACTTCCCCACAGGCGGCATCATCATGGGCAGAGCAGGTATCAGAGCTGCCTATGCAACAGGTAGAGCAAAGGTTCTTGTTCGTGCAAAATGCGAAATTGTTGAATGTAAAAACGGTAGATTTAAAATAATCGTTACCGAAATACCTTATATGGTAAATAAAGCAAGGCTTATTGAATCAATTGCTGACCTTGCAAAGGAAAAAAGAGTTGAGGGTATCGACGATATCAACGACTATTCATCTGATAAAACGGGTATGCACATTGAGATTGAGCTCAAGCGTGATGCAAACCCCCAGGTTGTTCTTAACAAGCTTTATTCTTATACACAGCTTCAATCAACCTGTGGTATCATTCTGCTTGCTCTTGATGATGGTCAGCCCAAGATTCTTACTTTAAAAGAGATTCTTCAAAAATACGTTGACCACCAGTGCAATGTCATTGTCAGAAGAACACAGTTTGACCTTAAAAAAGCAAAAGACAGAGCACATATCCTTGACGGTCTTGCAAAGGCTATCGATATTGTTGACGAAATTATTGCGACAATCAGAGCTTGTAAGGGTGGTCAGGCTGAAGCTAAGGTTGCTATTATGGAGAAATTCGATTTTGACGATGCACAGGCTTCGGCTATCGTTGCTTTCCGTTTAGGTCAGTTGGCAGGTCTTGAAATTCTCAAAATTACCAACGAGCTCAATGAATTAAAAGAAAAAATCAAGGATTTTGAAGAAATACTCGCTTCACACGAAAGAGTTCTTTCTATTGTTAAGGATGAGCTTAATGCAATCAGCAATAAATATTCTGACAAAAGAAGAACTTCAATTGAAAACGTTAGCGGTGAGGTTGATATTGAAGACCTTATCCCCGAAGAAAAATGTATGTATACCTATACAAATATGGGTTACATCAAACGTCAGCCGGTTGAACTTTTCTCAACACAGAACAGAGGCGGCAGAGGCGTTAAGGGTATGACAAGACGTGAGGACGACTATGCAGAAACAATGTTTATTGCTTCTTCCCACGATTACATTATGTTTTACACAACAAGAGGCCGTGCATATCGCCTCAAGGGTTATGAAATCCCCGAGGGTAGCAAAACAAGCAGGGGCTCAAACATTGTTAACATTCTTCCCCTTGAAAGCGGTGAAAAGGTTTCTGCAATGATAAGAGTTCCCAAAGACGATGAGGGATTGTACCTTTGTATGGTTACAAGAAAGGGTATTATAAAGCGTTCTTCTCTTGATATTTATAAAAATACAAGAAGAAACGGTATTATTGCGGTCACTCTTCGTGAGGATGACGAGCTTGCATGGGTAAAGCTTACCTCCGGCAACGATAATCTGCTTGTTGCCACAAAGAAAGGTATGTGCATCTGCTTCAATGAAAACGATGCAAGACCTTTGGGCAGAACAGCAAGCGGTGTAAAGGCAATTACTCTTAAAGATGGTGATGAGGTTATCGGTATGAGCGTTATGAGCTCTGACGGACTTCTTCTCACAGTCAGCGAAACAGGATTCGGAAGAATCAGCGAAAATAACAATTACCGTGTTCAGTCAAGAGGCGGTAAGGGTCTTAAAAACTATCACGTTGAAAAATACGGTGACGTTGCCGCAATCAGCGACATCAACACAGAGGACGACATTATTCTCATTTCTCAGGACGGTATTATTATCAGAATACCTGCAGAAGCGGTGAGAATATGTGCACGTCCCTCAAAGGGTGTTAAGGTTATGCGTCTTGGCGAGGGTGACAAGGTAGTTACTCTTTCAACAACAGAGCATGACGAAGAAGAAATCAACGGAACTGTTGAAGATGACGGAACTGCAGCCGAGGGTGCCGGCGATACTTCCGAGGATAATGAGGATATAGGTGCACAGGACGAAGCCGAAGCAACTGTTGAAACCACGGAGGAATAATTATGTCTGATAATAAAAGATTTGATGACGATATGCAGAATTATATTGACATTCTTTCACAATACGGTGAAGATGAGTCTTTAGAAATAAAGGATGATGAAATTGAGGAAGAAGTAGAAAAAGTAGAAGAAGAGCTTCCCGAGGACATTATTCTTATTGACGAAGAAATGCCATCTCCCCCACCGTTAAAGGTTAACGGAGAGGTTGTTGAAAACGTCAAGAAAAGGCGTAGCTTCAAGGTCTGGTTCAATGACCTTTCAAAGCCGAAAAAAGCACTTTTCTGCATATTGTGCATTCTTCTTTCAATTTTAATCGTTTTGGGCTCTGTTGCAGGTGTTTTTGTTGCACAGAAATTCAGCCTTCTTGGCGGTAATATCGATGACAGTCAGTATGACAATATGATATACAGCGACGAGCATTTTGATGATATCAATATTGATATCGGCTCACAGGGCTTTAAGGATGCTCTTAAAAACTGGGCTGTAAGCGGAAATGATGAAAAAATGCACAGCAAAAACGTTATAAACGTTTTACTTGTTGGTGTTGATAGTGAAAAGGGCGTCTATGAAGGTAACACAGACGTTATGATGCTTGTTTCTCTTAATAAAAAGACAAAACAGCTCAAAATGGTTTCATTCCTCAGAGACAGCTATCTTTATATTCAGGGTAAAAGCAACGCTTTCTGCACAAAGCTCAATGCCGCATTTTCAATGGGTGGCCCACAGGTGCTTGTTGAAACAATCGAAAACAACTATAAAATAGAAATTGATAACTATGTTATGGTTAACTTTGACTCATTTGCGGCGATTGTTGATGAAATGGGTGGCGTAACCGTTGACGTAAAGAAATACGAGGCGGATTACAACTACACAAAATTCGGTGTGACACTTCCCTATGGCGAGGATGTTACACTTAACGGCGAGCAGGCACTTTGCTTCTGCCGAATCAGAGGTTGCGATGCTGACGGCGACGTCAGCCGAACAAGACGCCAAAGACAGGTTATTGATGCAATTATTGACAGAGTAAAAACTGCATCATTATCCGATATAAATAAGTATATCGACGTTTTTCTTCCCTATATTGCAACGGGATTCAAGAAAACAGAGATAATTTCTCTTGGTGTCAACGCAATTTCAGGTAAATGGTTTAACTATGAAAGAACTCAGCTCCAGATGCCCGACGAGGAATGCAGAACGTCCGGCAGTGCAAATGCGTGGATTTGGGTTGTTGATTATCAGCTTGCGGCTCAAAAGCTTCAGAATGAGTTGTACGGAAAATCAAATATCAAATTAGAAGAAGACAGAATTTCTCTTATTGACATTTACAGGGGAAAAACTTCTTCAAGTTCATCGAGTTCTTCAAGCTCATCTTCTTCATCAAATAATGATAGTAAGGTTCCCGAAACCACAAAGCCTGTGGTGACCGAGCCCGTGACAAGTGGTGGGCAGACTGATACACCGATTATTGATGAACCTGATACACAGGCTCCGCCCGTTACAGATATTGTTACACCCGAACCCACAGAGGGTGAAACGGGTAACCAGGGTAATGAAGGTGAAAACGGTGGCGGTGAAGAACAGCCGGTTGTTACCGACCCGCCCGCTACCACAGAAGCTACACCCCCACCTACTGAGCCTGTCACGGGAGAAGCATTATCATGAAAATTAACCGTGAAAACGTTAAAAAACGCAAAAGCTACTACGGTTTTGCAAAAAATTATCCGGGTAAGCTTGGCTCAAGTAAATACGTTATAGGCGACAGCCGTGACGTTCGCAGAAAAGAATCAATAAGAAGAATATTGATTATTGTTATTGTAATAATTTTGTTTATTGCTTCTTTTATTGCAACAAGCGTGTGTCTTGAAATTTCAGAAAAGCCTGTTACTAATAAAACAGAAATAATTGTTCAGACAGAATAAAGAAAGGGAGATAACAAGCGTTATCTCCCCTTTTCATTAATATATAGTATAGAATAAAAAATAAAACCTCATCGGGAAATGGGCGGGGTTGCTAAGGACAGAAATAAATAATCGTACAGTTGTGAGACGCTTTTTACAGGGTGTCTCACATTTTTTTATAAAAAACAGACACTTTCGGTCTGAAAGTGTCATAGTGGGTTATATACTTTAAGAACAATTATATTTTGAAATAAGCTTTTTCGGTTAGAAACAGTGATATTTTTGATAAATCAAAAGTGATATTGAAGCCTTGCGGCTTCAGTGTTATTTTATTCGCATAAAACTGTCCGAAGGACAATAACACTGTGCAAAGCACAATAAAACTGCGAAGCAATAAAACTCGCCGCAGGGCGAATAAAACTGCCGAGTGTCCTTACGAACACTCGGCTAACCGATGAGGTTAATTTTAAAATTATTCGCCGCAGCAATCGCAATCGTCACAATCACAATCGCAGTCGTCAAACTCAATATCAAGCTCAAGCTTTTCGCCACATGCGGGGCATTCGATGAATTCTTCATCAAGCATTTCATCGTTGAGATAAATCTCTTCGCCGCAAGAGGGGCACTCTACTTCATAAAGGTCATCATCGCAATCGTCACAGCAACCGCAGATGTCATCCTCGTCGTCATAATCGTAAACGAATTCTTCAAGGTCTGCAAGATCTGCATCGATATCTTCGATGAGTTCTTCAGCAGCGCCGAGGTCTTCGTCGATTTCGCCGACTGTGAGAGCTAAATCTTCAAGAATATCGAACATTGCTTCGAAGATTTTTGTTTCTTTGGAATCTTTGTCGAGTTCAAGTCCTGCTGCAAGACCTTTGAGGTATGCAACTTTTTCTGTAAGTGTCATTTAGGGACCTCCTGTATTTTATTGAATACTCAATTATGCTCTTGAGAGATATTCGCCTGTTCTTGTGTCGATGTTGATCATTTCGCCCTCGTCAATGAAAAGGGGAACCTTGATTTCTGCACCGGTTTCAACTGTTGCGGGCTTTGTAGCGTTTGTAGCTGTGTTACCTGCAAAGCCGGGGTCAGTTTTTGTAACCTGAAGAGTTACGAATGTGGGGGGCTCAACACCGAAAACGTTGCCCTTGTAAGAAAGAATCTTACAAACCATGTTTTCTTTAACGAATTTGAAGTTGTCGCCGAGATTTGCAGCGTCAACGGGAATCATATCGTAGGTTTCCTGGTCCATGAAATAGTAAAGACCGCCGTCCTCGTATGAATATTCCATATCTTTTCTCTCAATGAATGCTGTGGGGTATTTGTCTGTGGGGCTGAAAGTTTTTTCAGTAACGCTACCGTTGATGACGTCTCTGATTTTTGTTCTTACGAAAGCAGCACCTTTACCGGGTTTAACGTGCTGGAATTCGATGATAGAATAAACCTTGCCGTCCATTTCAAATGTAACGCCGTTTTTGAAATCGCCTGCTGTTACCATAAATAAATCCTCCGAAAATGAATTTCATATTTTTACATAATAATACTATAACATTTCGCCTTTATTTTCAAGTGTTTTTTGATATTTTGACACTATAAAAGCAACAAATGTTATTAATTGATTCAGTTTTCTTCTTTTAAATCAATTCCGAGTTCTTCAAGCTGTATGTTATCTACCCTTGAGGGGCATTCTGTCATAGGCTCGCTAGCGTTCTGAACCTTGGGGAATGCAATAACGTCACGAAGAGAATCAACCTTGAGAAGCTGCATAATAAGTCTGTCAAGACCGATACCCATACCGCCGTGGGGAGGGGGACCGAATCTGAAGGCATCGAGAAGATAGCCGAATTTCTGCTGTGCCTCTTCGTCTGAAAGACCGAGAAGCTTGAAGATTCTGTCCTGTAAATCGGAATCGGTGATTCTGATTGAGCCTGAAGAAAGCTCAACGCCGTTGAGAACAAGGTCATAAGCCTCGGCTCTGACGGATGCCTTATCTGTTTCAAGATAGGGGAGACATTCGGGAAGAGGTGAGGTGAAGGGATGGTGCATTGCAACAAACTGCTGTGTATCTTCATCCCAATCGAAGAAGGGAAATTCAACAATCCAGAGAAGGTTGAAGCCGTCACCGATAACGCCAAGCTTTTTAGCTGTTTCGTTACGGAGTGAGCCAAGAATTGAAAGAACGGAGTTGTTTTTTGTGTCTGCAACAATGAAAACAACGTCGCCCTTTTCTGCACCCGCTTTTTCAAGGATTGCAGACATTTCTTCCTCGGTCATAAATTTAGCGAAGGATGAAGCGATGCCGTCGTCTGTGAGACGAATCCAGGCAAGGCCCTTACCACCGATGCCCCTTACAAACTCGGTGAGCTTGTCAACTTCTTTTCTTGTGTATGTTGTAACGGCATTTTTAGCGGTAATACCCCTTACGGAGCCGCCACCTGCAACAGCAGATGAGAAAACAGAGAAGCCACAATCCTTTACAATATCGGAAAGGTCGAAAATTTCCATACCGAAGCGGGTATCGGGCTTGTCTGAGCCGTATTTTTCCATAGCCTCTTTATATGTGAGTCTGGGAAGGGGAAGGGGAATGTCAATACCGAGAGCATCCTTGAAAACTCTTGCAATGTAGCCTTCGCCTATTGAAAGAACATCCTCCATTGTAACGAAAGACATTTCAAGGTCAATTTGTGTAAATTCGGGCTGACGGTCTGCTCGAAGGTCCTCGTCACGGAAGCAACGGGCAATCTGCATATATCTGTCGAAGCCCGCTACCATTGAAAGCTGTTTGTAAAGCTGAGGTGACTGGGGCAGAGCATAGAATGAGCCCTGATGAATACGGCTGGGAACAAGGAAGTCTCTTGCACCCTCGGGAGTTGATTTTATGAGCATGGGTGTCTCGATTTCAACAAAGCCATTTTCGTCAAAATAGTCACGAGTGATTTTTGTAACCTTGTGGCGGAAAAGAATATTCTGCTGCAAATCCGGGCGGCGAAGGTCAAGATAGCGGTATTTGAGCCTTGTGAGCTCTGCTGTCTGACAGTTTTCAATGATGTCAAAGGGGGGAGTTTCACTTTTTGAGAGAACTCTCAGGTCTTTAACGTCAATTTCAACGTCGCCTGTAGGGATTTCGCTGTTTTTTGATGAACGCTCACGAACAACGCCTTTTGCCATAAGCACATATTCACTTCTTGCGCCAAAGGCTTTTTCAAAAATTTCACGGTCTGTATTATCGTCAAATGCGAGCTGAACAATACCTGTTCTGTCACGCAAATCTATAAATATAAGTGAGCCGAGGTCACGCTGTTTAGCAACCCAACCGCAAACGGTTACTTCTTCGCCGACGTTTGAGGAGCGAAGCTCACCGCAATAAACAGACCTTTTAAGACCTGCCATATTATCCATATTTATCAATCCTTTCACGGCAAAGCCGGTTTACATTATGTTAACTTTGTTTTTGATGAGGTATGCTGTGGGCAAATGAAGAACAAATGCACAAATCAGCGAATAAATATCGCCTGAAACACAGATTGCAAGAGAATCCTTGCCAACGGTTGCCGCCGCTTCGGTAATGTTGCTTGAAAGAATAATTTTTTCGGGTGTAACAACCAAGCCAAGCTTTATAAGCTCGCCTACTGCACCGGAAACATATAAAACAAATGCTGTAACCGCAAAGAAAATAACGATTGCACCGAATTTGCCAAGCTTTGAAATGGGGGAAACGTGAGAGCAGGTGATTGCAAGCTGCATTGCTTCAACCATAACCAAAACAATAATTGCTAAAGAAACTATAAGATAAATAACCCCGAAGGAGATTGTTAAAAATGAGGGGACTCCGAAAATTGAAAGGAGACTTTCTGCGCTGTTTACAAAATCCTCACCCAAAGCCTCCTGCACCTGAGCCATCCACAGGAAAAGTGAACCGAAGCAAAGGGCATAAACGCCGAAAATCCAGATAAGGCTTGAAACTGTTTTCGACCTGAGAAGTGTGCTTGTTTTAACAGGTAAGGTTAAAGTGAGGTAGCCTGCCCTGCCGAACATTGTTTTTGAAAACATTGAGGCAGTTTTTATAACTATGAAAATGCAGGCAAATAAAAGAACAAGAAAAACAAGCAACCCGCCAAGAGCCGAGCCCATTTTGTTTTTTGTAGTGACGGTGAATATCTCCGCTACACCGGCGATAATTACAATTCCGAGAAAAACAAAGGACATTGAATGCCACTGGGCTTTTATATCATTTTTAAGAAGCTTACCAAACATTTGAAAATACCTCCTTAAAAACATCTTCGATTGTTTTGCCGTTCATTGTCAGCTCTTCAACGCTTGAGTTAACAAGAACCTTACCGCCGCCGATAAACAGAGCGTGTGAAAAAACAGCCTGTAAATCGTTTATGAGGTGAGTTGAAATGAGAAGAGTTGACTTTTCGGCATAGTTTTTCATTATAAAATCAAGAATAGATGCACGTGTTGCGGGGTCAACACCACCCATTGGCTCATCAAGCACGTAAAGCGATGCCTCTCTTGACATTACAAGAGAAAGAAGGAGCTTTTCCTGCATACCCTTTGACATGGTTTTTGATTTCTGTTTGAGTGGTAAGTCGAACCGCTGCATTAATTCCAAGGCCTTGTTTTTATCAAAATCCTTGAAAAAATCGTTGAAATAGTTAACGGCGTCAATGTTACGCATCCATTCGTGAACAAAGGTCTGCTCGGGCAAATATGCCGTTATGGCTTTTGTGTTTTCACCGGGCTTTTCACCGTTTACAAGAACAGAGCCGCTGTAATCGTGGATAAGACCCGTGAGAATTTTCATAAGTGTTGTTTTACCACAGCCGTTGGGACCGAAAAGACCGATTATTTCGCCCTGCGGTAAATCAAAGCTGATGTCATTAAGGACATTTTTATTGCCGTAGGATTTTGATAACCCTTGGACTTTTATAATATCCAAAATAATGCCTCCAATCGCTGAAGATTAAAAAGAATACAAAATTATTCAATTATATATTTTACACCCCGCAAGGTTAATAGTCAAGTAAATATATATTAATAAATACATATATAAAAAGGAAAATGCACCGACTGAGGGGACAGTCGGTGCATTTCCGGCATAGAGCATAACACTCCACACCTGGGTTTACTTGAGGAGGGGTCAGCTCCCGAAGGAACTGAACACATAAAAGGTGTGCGGCCACCTTTAATGTGCACACACATTATAACAGATAAAACTACAAATGTCTATGAATTTTTTATTAATATTTGAATTTTTTGTAAGATAACCAATAAAACCTGAGCGTTATGTCACATATTGTGAAATTTTATAAAAAATCCAAAAAATCAAAAGAAAGCTCTTGACAGTCACGTGAACCTGTGTTATTATCATAGTAACACGAAACATAATCGTGAGAGAAAGGAGGTCCCGTATATGGGAAAAGAAAAAGCATTTGAGCCCATTGCTGCAGCAATGAAGCTGACAGGCGGTTTCACACTTTCGCAGTTGTCCGAATTTTCGGGACTTGAGTCCACTACAATTCAGAACTGGGTCAAAAGAGGTTGGATAGAGCCCCCTAAAGACAGAAGATACGGAATACAATCAACAGCAAGAGTGTTGATAATCAATATGCTTAAAGGTGCAATGCAGCTTTCCAATATTGTTTCGTTGTTGGCGTATGTCAACGGCAAGGTCGACGACCGTAACGACGACGCAATACCCGATGGCGAGCTATACAGCATTATGTGTTCGGTAATGAAAGAGGTTGATGAAGACGGTGACCTTAGCGTTGAAACCGTTTCAAAATTCATTGACGAAGAAATTAACGACTACGTTGAGCCATTTCCGGGTGGCAGAGAAAAACTGCGAAATGCTTTGCAGATTATGGTGATTGCGCATATCTCATCTAATCTTAAAGCGAAAGCCGAAAATATGCTTTCGGAATTAATTCAGTAAAAATGTTCCACGTGAAACAATTTCTTGTGGAACGATATGTTCCACGTGGAACAAAAAATAAACATTAAATAATTCAAGGAGGATTATTATGATTAAAACAGCAAAAATCGTTGGAGAAAACTCTTTTGGAGGCTTCAAAAAATGGATTGCTCTTGGTGTGGTAGCGGTTCTTGTTATCATCGTGTTTGCCGCATCAATAACCATCGTCCCAGCAGGACACACGGGCGTTGTTGTTACGTTGGGTAAGGTGAGTGAAAATGCATTGTCCGAAGGCTTTCATATAAAAGCTCCCTTTGTGCAATCAGTTGTTAAAATGAGTAACCAGATTCAGAAGTGCGAAATCACAGCCGCTGAATCAGTTTCAAAAGACTTGCAGGCTATTACAAGCACAATTGTTGTTAACTACAAAATCAGCAACAACTCTTCTGCAAAAATCTACAGAGAAATCGGTAAAGATTACGAAACAATTATGCTTATGCCCGCTATTCATGAAAGCCTTAAAGCAGTAACTGCAAAATACACAGCAGAACAGCTTGTTACCAGCCGTTCACAGGTTGCAATCGAAATCCAGGCAACTCTTGAGAAGAAAATGGATGAATACGGTATTCTTATTGAAAAGTTCAATATCGTAAACTTCACATTCTCGGAGGAATTCTCAAAAGCTATTGAAGCAAAAGAGGTTGCAAGACAGAACCTTCTGAAAGCAAAAACAGAGAAAGAACAGCTTATTGTTGAAGCAAACGCTCAGGCAGAAAAAGAGATAATTGAAGCTGAGGCTGAAGCAAAGGCAATTCTTGCAAAGGCAGAGGCTCAGGCAGAAGCAAACGAAACAATCGCAAAGTCTCTTAACGACAACGTTCTTGAAAACAACAAGATTGAAAAATGGGACGGCAAGCTTCCTTATGCAACAGGCGGTGCGGCAATACTTGATGTGTCAGCAGATGGCGAGGGAGACAAAGCCGGCAAATAATTGCCTGAAAAACGGTGAAAACAATCGCCGATTTGCACATTCTGAATAATGTAACTTTGTTGAAGATTAACGAAAGTGAAAAACTCTCGTTAATCTTCTTTATTTTGCATTGAACAAAAGAAGATTTTGTGATATTATCTTATAGTTATATAATAGAAAAGGAGCGTCAAGATGAATCTGAAGCAAAAAGCTGCAGATGGCATTTCAAAGGTTAAAACCTATTGGAGAAATCCACCTGCAAAAAGATATATGCCCTATAAAGAAATTGCCGCTTATTCCGGCGGTGGTATCGGCGCATATATGATTATCACTATGGGTTCTGCTTGCTTGTTGGCAACAAACAGCACCCTTCTTTCCAGCACATTGGGTATTGACCCGATGGATATGTACATAATGTACGTTCTTGCTGTTGTGGCAAACATTCCTTTGACAGGTATCCGTGCAAACATCATTGACAACACACGTAACAAAGCGGGTAAATACAGACCGTATATTGTCACAATGGCTATCCCTGCGGCAATCGTGTGTAACCTGATGGTATGGTTCCCTTATGCAAAGCTTTCTGATTGGTTAGGGACCGGAATGATTTTCGGTGAAGAAAAGGCTTATGTTGCAAAATGTGCAATCATAATGTTCCTGAACCTGCTGTTGCATTTCTTCTATTACTTCTTCTATGATGCATACGAAAACCTTATTCACGTTCTTTCTCCCAACTCACAGGAGAGAACAGACGTTGCATCTATCAAGAGTGTTGTTTATTCATTTGCACCTACAGTAGTAAACCTTTTTACACCAATTGTTGCAGAGCATATTTTCCATTCAAATTCAACGGATATCCGTGTTTACAGGTTATTGTATCCCATTCTTACGGTGGGTGGTCTTCTTCTTTGTATGGTTGTTTACAAGCATACGGAAGAAAAAATTGTTCAGGCAAGAACTCACGTTGTTCAAATTAAATTTATTGATGCGCTTAAAGCAGTTGCAAAAAACAAATATTTCTGGATTATTTCTCTTGCCGGTTGGATTGGTTTCCTCGAATCAGCCTATGCAAATATTATGTACTGGTTTTATAACTACGGCGGTGCGTGTTCTGGCGATGCCTATGGATTGCTGATTACGCTATATGGTAACGCGTCATTGTGGGGAATGCTTCTTGCACCATTCTGTATCAGAAAATGGGGTAAAAAATCGGTACTTATCGTAACCAACTTGTTTAATATAATGTTCATATTGATGATGTTACCGTTTACAAACGAAATTCACAATCTCACAATATGGCTTATTATGGGTTGCCTTTATCTCAATGCTTTTATGGGCTCCTTTGCTCATATTCTCAACCCTGCTATTCAGGCAGATATCCGCGATTATCAGCAATATAAAACAGGCGAGCGTATCGACGGTATGTTTGCGGTTGTTACAACAATCGGTACAGTTATTACGCTTCTCACGTCATCAGTTCTTCCCTGGATTTATGAAAAAAGCGGTCTTACAAAAGAAAATGCGGCAGTTGTTACGTCAAATCCCGAGGTTCTTAACAGAGTCTTAGGTGACGGAAAAACAACCGTCGGCCAGCTTCTTTCAGAACAGCTGGCAAACGGTCAGGATAACTACAACAACGCACTTTCTGCCCTTTATGACGTTGATTTGCTTCTCAGCCTTTCAAAGGTTCTCATCATTGTTGCCGCTGTCGGCGCTTTGATGAACGTTATCCCGTATATCTGGTATGACTTTAATGAAGTAAAACAGAAATCTGTTATCCGTGTTCTTAAAATCCGCGCTATGTTCGAGGACTACGGCAACGGCGTTCTCAAGGATGAGGATGTTATTGAGGCTATTGATATCGTCCACAACGCAAGAGAAATGGCAGTTGCACAGCCTAAAGCTCTTGACAAAAAGGCATATAAATCAATATCTGATAAAGCGGCTAAAAAAGCCGCTAAAAAGGCATACCTTGCAGATAAAGAATATAACGATGAAATCGAAATTGCAAAATTTGTTTGCGAGGAGCTTGGTAAATTTACAACACCTGTTGTAGAAGCTCGGGTTAAAGAAAACAGCATAGTATATGCGGCAGGTCTCGAAGCTCTTCTTAATGCAGATATTTCTGTTATTTTGCAGGAGATTGCAGAGGCAAAGGCATTGCCCAAAACAACAAAAGAAGAAAAAGAAATCCGCAAAGCAGCTATTGAAGTTGCGAAAGCAAAAAAATCATCTTACAAAGCAATTAAAAAGTATTTCAGTGACGGTCAGGAATTTAAACAGCCCGACTTCGCTGTTCTTGAAGGCTTCTTTGATGACGAGGATAATTGTGAAGCAATTCTCAAGGGTCTTTTTGTTGAATTGAAGGAAGCTAAAAAAGCAAAGGATACAGCAAAGGTTTCAGAGCTCAAAGCAAAAATCAAGAAAACAGATGCAGACAGAAAGGTTGCTCGCAAGGCCTCAAAAGAGGAAATGGACAGACACGCATATTTCAACCGTGCCGCAAAGGTTTTCCTTGATGCTGAAAAGATTATGAAGCAAAAAGAAAATTACAGCCATTTCGACGAAATCGAAAAACTTTATGAAGAAGCAAAAGCAAGAGCATAATGAAAAAGGGATTGGCGAGAGCCAATCCCTTTTTTAGTTAATAGGTAAGAGTGAATAGTGAAGAAGTATGGGGCGGTCTTGACCGCCCCATTTTGTTTTTTATTCGTCGTCGTCAGAGAGCTTTGCTTCTGCGATAACTTTTTCTGCAACGTTTGCGGGTGCATCCTCATAGCGGGCAAATTCAAGAGTAAATGAGCCTCTGCCTGCTGTTACGGAGCGAAGTGTGATAGCGAAGTCAGCCATTTCTGCCATGGGAACTTCTGCAACAAGCTCCTGCATCATTGCATCCTCAGCGGGTCCCATACCGAGAACTCTGCCTCGACGTTTGTTAACGTCGCCCATAATGTCGCCAAGGTCATTATCGGGTATGTAAGCCTTGAGAGTGCCGATAGGCTCGAGGATTGTGGGAGAGGCTTCGGGAACAGCGGCCTTGAAAGCAAGCTTTGCGGCTGTTTTGAATGCCATTTCGGAAGAGTCAACGGGGTGATATGAACCGTCGTGCAAGCAAGCCTTGATGCCTACCATGGGGTAGCCTGCAATAAGACCGTTTGCGATGCACTCGCGAAGACCCTTTTCAACAGCGGGGAAGAAGTTCTTGGGAACTGCACCGCCTACAACCTCGTCAGATGTGAATACGAACTCTTCTTCGCCCATATAGGGTTCGAAACGAATCCATACGTCACCGAACTGACCGTGGCCACCAGACTGTTTCTTATGGCGACCTTGCTTGTCAACCTTTTTGCGGATTGTTTCTCTGTATGCAACTCTGGGAGCTGAAAGCTCAACCTCAACGCCGAATTTATTTTTAAGCTTTGAAACTATGGATTCAAGGTGCTGCTCACCAAGACCGGAAACGATTTGCTCTTTTGTTTCCTTGTTGGTGTAGAATTTCATTGATCCGTCTTCTTCCTGAAGCTTGTTGAGACCGGAAGCAACCTTGTCTTCTTCACCCTTTTTCACAACGTTAACAGCCATTGAGTAGCAAGGAGCAGGGAAGTCAACGCCCTTGAGCTCAACAGGATTTTTAGCATCGCACATTGTGTCGCCTGTTTTAAAGCCTGAAAGCTTTGTAACAACACCGATGTCACCTGCAACGATTTCTGCGGCATCCTCCTGTTTTGCACCCTTGACTGTGATGATTTTACCCATCTTCTCTTCTTCCTCGGTGCGGGGGTTGTATGCCTTTGTTGAAGGTGTGATTTTACCGGAAACAACCTTGAAGAATGACATTTTTCCGATAAAGGGGTCGGCAACTGTTTTGAAGCAGATAGCGGCAAGGGGACCGTTGCTGTCGCAAGGAATGTCAGCCTCGTCCTTGGGAGCGGGGGCAAGCTTTGTGATACCGTTCATAAGAAGGTCAACAGCGTCTGTTGTGTAGCCTGAGCAAGCGTAAACGGGAACAACCGTACCATCTGCAACACCCTGTGAAAGACCGAAAACGATTTCGTCGTGTGTGAATTCCTCGCCGTCGAAGAATTTCATCATAAGCTCGTCGTCAGCAGTTGCAACAGCCTCTGTGAAAGCGGCATGAATTTCTTCGATTACGCTGTCGGCGGGGATTGCAACCTCAGTTGCCTTGCCGTTGTCATATTTGAATGCTTTATTCTGAAGGAAGTTAACGTAGCAGTCAACAACGCCGCCAACGAAATAAGGAACAACAACGGGGCAGATAGCAGTACCGTATTTTTCTTTTAAAGCATTAAGCGTTTTGTAGAAGTCACGGTTTTCACCGTCGCACTTTGATACGGCAATGAATTTTGAAAGACCGTTTCTGCCGGCAATTCTCAATGTTTTTTCAGCGCCCACGTCAACACCGTGACCCGATGAAAGAACAACTACAACTGATTCAGCCGCACGGATACCTTCACTTCTGCCACCTTCAAAGTCGAAAAGACCGGGAGTGTCAATTATATTGATTTTTCTGTTTCTCCATTCACAGCAAGCCAGAGCAGAAGAAACTGAAACCTTTCTCTTTTTTTCCTCAGCATCAAAATCAAAAACTGTGTTGCCGTCTGTAACTCTGCCTAATCTGTCGGAAGCGCCCGCAAGAAAAAGCATAGCCTCAGCAAGAGTTGTTTTACCTCTGCTGCCGTGGCCGGCAATAACAACGTTTCTGATGTTGTCTTTGGTGTATGTTTGCATAAGAATTCCTCCCTGAAACAACGGCTGAGCCATTGCGGATAAATTATTAAATAAGTAGTTAGCTGATAATTCGGCAACTATATTTGGTATTTTAGCACATATTTTTTGCGTTTTCAATGATTTTTTTGAGTAAAATGTAAATATTATTGATATTACATAATAAATACTTGCCATTTTTATGGAATATGTAATGAATTTGTGAATGTTAGCTTTTTCCGATTGAAAATCGTGAGAAGTTGTGGTAATATAGCTTATATTGAAATGGTATGCTTAAAATACCATTGGTATATTATGAAGCAGAGATTTTTTCTCGTGTTTATAAAGCCGGAGGTTGCTATGGACAATAAAAAAGATACACCCGAATTGAATGTTAAAATGCCGCCACCCGTCGTGCCTAAGAAAGAGGGCGACTCCAACGGGGCAAAGAAAAAATTGTTTATTATCATCCCTATTATTGCAGTTTTGGTAATCGGTGCCGTTGTTACGGCTGTTTTGTTAAAAAACAATAAAGATAAGCTTCCACCCGTTGTTGTTACAGACTACAACGGCGAGGTTGTTACGGACGAAAGCGGAGTGCCTGTAACAGTTGTTCCCGAAACTGAAATTTTCAAATACACAAATGTCGCAGGCGAAAAGCTGACTTCTATTATTTACAAAGAAGAAACTGTTTACGTTCCCAAAACCGATATATACGGTGAAAAGGTTACAGATAAAGACGGTAACCAGGAAACTAACGTTATTCATTTTGTTCCCTCAACAGCCGCACCCGGAAATGTTGTTGTTGGTTCAAGTGCCGTGCCGGTCACTGACGGTCAAGGCAACACAGCCGTTGATAACCAGGGTAACGTTTATACAACAATTATCGATATAACAAGTATGCCTGCTATTGTTGACCCCGCAAGCATTGATTGGAAAAATTCATGTGGCGGTACACAGGCAGACTATTTCTCAAGTGTTGATATGCTCAAGGATGGCGGCTATATCGGTGCCATTGTAACAAACTCAACAGACGGTGACTTTGGTGAGTATAAGGACTTAAAATACGGCACACCATACACCGTGCTTGTAAAATACAAAAAGAACGGCGATGTTGATTGGCAGAAGCCAATCGGTGTAGCAAAACGAGGCACCTCAACAATCATCACAAGCGTTGTTGCAACTGAAGACGGCGGTTTCTATGCTGTGGGCTACGGCACAAGCATCGGTGGCGACACAGGCAGGGGCTACTATGACGGCGGCGTTTTCAAATTCAATGAAAAAGGCGAGCAGGAGTGGTTCAAATCCTTTGGAACTTCAACAGTTGATATTTTCAACGGTGCAACCCTTGCTCCCGATGGCGGCGTTATTGTAGTTGGCTCGGTTGGTAACAACGACGGCGACGCAAGCGGCTTTGGAAAGCCCGAGCTTAAATCCGCTGCTTGCATTGTTAAATACAGCCAGGCAGGCGAGCTTGTTTTCAAAAATATCATCGGCGGCAATAAGGACGTTCTTAACGGAGTTGTTGTCGGTACAGACGGCGATATCTACTGTGTAGGTAACTTCTATTCAGGCGATTTGTTTGACGCTTTGGGTTCCTCTGACGGTGGTGTTATTAAATTTTCAAGCTCAGGTAAATATGTTGATGTTGCACCCATCGCAGGCAGCAAAATCGAAAACTTCACTTCAATCACAGCCTGTAAGAACGGCGGAGTTGTAGTTGTCGGTAACTCAAACTCATCAGATGCAGGCAATACTGATAGCTTTTTTGTATCAGACCTTGCTTCACGAGGCGGTCACGACGCATATATTGTAAAGCTTGATATGGATTTGACTTTTACGTTTGCAAAAGCATTCCGTGGTCAGAATGACGACCATCTTACTTCTGTAATAGAAAAAGAAGACGGTTCATTTGTTGTTGCGGGCTACAGCAACTCTTCTTCAAGAGATTTCAAGGGTATTACCACCCGTGGCGGAAACGATATGGTTATTGCCGAATTCGACAAATACGGCGTTCTTTCATGGGCACGTTCCTTTGGCGGTACAAAGGACGACAGCGCAAATGCTCTTTGCCTGAGCAAAGACGGTGGCTACATTGTTGCGGGCAGAACACTTTCCAAAGATA
Organism: Acutalibacteraceae bacterium; assembly: GCA_045649005.1. GTDB lineage: Bacteria > Bacillota > Clostridia > Oscillospirales > Acutalibacteraceae > DTU089. Next base: position 9,297 of record JAZRPC010000105.1, on the reverse strand, counting down.
TCGATATGAAAGGTATTGCACAGTATATCAACGGTCAGTCTGTTGGTGTTATTGTGAAATTCCCCGAATGATAAAAATTAAATGTGATTATCCCGACGGCGCCGTTGCGGTGCCCACGGATGTTATTGACAAGCACTTAAAACTTGCCCCTGCGGCAAGTTTTAAGGTTTTGCTTTTTATTTTGCGGAACTCCCGCAGTACCGTTGATGCAAAGCAAATCAGTATGTGCACAGGCCTTGCAGAGGGTGACGTACTTGATTGCCTTGATTATTGGGAGAGCCACAATATAATAGAAATAACCGATGAACAGGTTCCCGATGAGGATGCAAAAGCCGCCGTGGGTAACGCAAAAACCGCAGAACCTGTTGCTACATATAAAAAGGCTGAGAAGGCTTCTTTCAGACCGTTGCCTGTTAAAAAACCCACTCAGCGTGATATTGCAAAAAGGCTTAGTGAATCGCCGGAGCTTGAAATTATTTATTCCGAGGTGCAGAAAATTATCGGCATTTTCGGTTATGATACACAGGCTCTTTTGTTGATGATATATGACTACTACGGTTTTTCACCCGAGGTAATAATAACCCTTATCCAGCATCAGAAGTGCGAGGGCAAGCTTTCATCCGTTGCAATCAAAAATAAAGCGGAGGATTGGGCAAAAAGGGGTATTGACACTCTCGAGCTTGTGGAAGAGGAGCTTCTTGCAATTGAGAAGATAAACAAGGCATATTCTGCAGTCAAGGGTGTTGCGGGCTTCAGCGGTGATTCACCCACACCACGAATTGCTAAGCATCTTCGCAGTTGGGTTATTGACCTTGGTTGTTCAAGCGAGCTTATTGAATATGCTCTTGTTGAATCTGAAAATGTGCTTACCGATGCGGGAAAGCTTCTTAAAAAATGGATGCACTCAGATTTGAAGACACCTGCACAGGTGAAGGAAAAAGCCAAAAAGGCGATTCCGTCACAGGTTCAGAAATCCTACAACACCGAAGATGTGGGCAAAAAAGGCGTTCTTGACTGGATAAAAAAATATGCCTCAGAGGAAGGTGAAGAAAAATGAAATTTTCTGAAATAATTTATATGAAGGCAGAAAATGAATTGAGAAACCGCAAGGAGCAGGCAGAAAGGCTTGCTGCTTTGCGCAGAAAAGAGTTCATCGCAAAATATCCTCAGCTTATTGATATTGAAAACGAAATGAAAAACGCCGCACTGGAGGTTATCAGCAACGTTGGTGCGGGCAACAAAAAGGTTGACGTTTCAATAGTAGCCAAGAAAAATCTGCAGGCACAGGAAAAAAGAAGGGAGCTTATAAAAAAAGCGGGCTACCCCGAGGATTATCTCGAAATTCCTTATTCCTGCAAGCTGTGTAACGATTCGGGCATATATAACGGCAAACTGTGTAGCTGCCACATAGCACTTTTACAGCAGTTGTCTGTTGGTGAGCTTTCTTGCAGCTCAATGCTTTCAAAATCAACCTTTGACACGTTTGAGCTTAAATACTACAGCGACATAAAGGACAGGGAGCTTGGCTTCTCATACCGTGACATTATGCGAGGAACCTGTGAGATGCTCAAGGATTATGCCGAAAATTTCACGCCCCACAGCAACAGCTTTTTCTTTACGGGCGGCACGGGGCTCGGCAAAACCCACCTTGCCCTTGCGGTGCTCAACAAGGTGACCCAAAAGGGCTACAGCGTTTATTATGCATCAGCAGGGAATCTGATAAAGCAGCTTGAAAAAGAGCGTTTCGGCAGAAGCGCAGATAATGTTGAAGAAGAAATCGAAAAAAGCGATTTGTTTATTCTTGACGATCTGGGTGCAGAGTTTCAGACACCCTTTGCTTCGGCAACAATAAATGAGCTTGTTAATAATTCTGTTATTATGGGCAGACCGCTTATAATAATTTCAAACCTTTCAAACAAAGAGCTTGAGGACAGATACGGTCAGCGACTTATCTCACGAATCAGCGGATTTGAAATTATTGAATTTTTCGGCGAAGATATAAGACAGTTAAAAAAATAACCAGGAGGCATAAATTATGTTAAAAGGTATTCCAAATATCATTTCACCCGAGCTTCTCAAAATCCTTGACGAAATGGGTCACGGCGACGAAATCGTTATCGGTGACGGTAACTTCCCTGCCGCATCAAATGCACAGAGACTTATCCGTTGCGACGGTCACAATGTTCCCGAGCTTCTTGACGCTATTCTCAAGCTCATGCCCCTTGATACATATGTGGAAAGCCCCGTAATGCTTATGCAGACAACAAAGGGTGACCCCACACCCACAATCTGGGCAGAGTATCAGGATATTGTAAATAAGAATAACGGTGAAACAAAAATGACAGAAATCGAAAGATTTGCTTTCTATGACAGGGCAAAAGAGGCCTATGCAATTATTGCAACCTCAGAAATGGCTCTTTATGCAAACGTTATCCTTAAAAAAGGCGTTGTAACTGAATAATCAAAAAAAGGATTGGCAGGAGCCAATCCTTTTTTAGTGGCAAATTGCAGGTTTAGGTATGATAGGCTTCGTAACACAGTTAGTTACTAAAAGCCGGCATCTGGCATCAATTCAATCAGCACGTAAGTTTTTCACTAATTTTAAAAAAATATTGAAATGTCTGTAAAAATGTGCTAACATAAACGAGAACATTTGTTCATAGTTTGGGTAGGTTTTATGAAAGAATATTTATTGATTAGTTTTTTGATTATCAGCGCCGTAACGGCTATAATAACTGTTTATGACAAGTGGGCGGCAAAAAATCGCCCGAAGCACCGTGTGCCCGAAAAGACGTTGTTTCTTTTTGCGCTTTTTGGCGGTAGCGTTGCAGAATATCTGACAATGGTTTTTATACGCCACAAAACAAAGCATAAAAGATTTATGCTGGGTCTGCCTGTAATTATAATTTTGCAGGTGGCGGTAATTATAATGTATATATTATATGCAAACTGATTTTTATTGAAACTCAAAGAAAGGGGGATAACCGTGGCAGATTTTGATACTAAGGTGCAATATATAAAAGGTGTTGGCGAGGCAAGGGCAAAGACTCTTTCAAAGCAGGGCATTCTCACAATCGGCGACGTTTTGCGTAATTATCCCCGTGCTTATGAGGATTGGGATAACGTAACCCTTCTGCGGGATGCCCAAATCGGCGAAAACATCTGTGTCAAGGCTGTGGTGGCACAAAACCCACAGGTTGTTAAAATAAACGGCGGAAAAATTCTTGTTAAAACCGTTATTGCCGACGGCAGCGACTATATCCCCGTTACCTTCTTCAACAATAAATATGTTAAAGACAGACTTGTGGAGGATGAAGAATATTTATTCTTCGGTAAAATTACAAAAGATAAATACAATAACAAAACAATGCTTTCCCCACGCTTCGAAAAGGTGGCGGGTAAGCAGAGGATAAGACCCGTATATAAAGCAACGGCGTCAATGCCGTCAAAAACAACTGAGAAAATCGTTGAAAATGCGTTGCAGGATATGACGGGTAAAATCCCGGAAATTATTCCTGAATATATTGTTAAAAAATACAGGCTGATGGGTCTTGAGGAATCTCTTAAAAATATCCATTTCCCCGAAAACGAGGAAATGCTCGCTTTGGCGAAAAGGCGATTGATTTTTGAAGAGCTTTTGCTTCTTCAGCTGGGCCTGCTAACAGAAAAAACAACGGGCCGGAGCAGTCGTGCAACACCGATTTTCTATGATTACACGAAAATGTTTTTCGCTTCTCTCCCTTTTGAGCCCACAAATGCACAGAAAAGGGCTGTTGCCGAGGCTGTTGAGGATATGAAAAAAGACACCCCTATGAACAGACTCCTTCAGGGTGACGTTGGCTCAGGTAAAACGGCGGTGGCGGCGGCGATAATGTACAATGCGGTGAAAAACGGTTTTCAAGCCGCTTTGATGGCACCCACCGAGGTTCTTGCAAATCAGCACTTTAAAACACTTTCAAATTTCTTTGGCGATGACGTGAAAATAGAGCTTCTTACAGGCTCGGTCACGGCGAGGAATAAAAAGATAATAAGAGAAAGGCTTGCAAACGGCGAATGCGACATTGTTGTTGGTACCCACGCAATTATTCAAAATGACGTGCAGTTTAAAAACCTCGGTCTTGTTATCACCGACGAACAGCACCGTTTCGGTGTGGGTCAGCGTGCGGCTTTGTCGGGCAAGGGTGGTAACCCCCACACACTTGTTATGTCGGCAACACCTATACCAAGAACTCTTGCCATGATGATTTACGGCGATCTTGACATTTCTGTTCTTGATGAGCTTCCCAAGGGCAGACAGCCCGTCAAAACATATCACGTCCCCACAAGCTACCACGAAAGAATTTATAAATTCATAAGAAAAACAATTGCCGCCGGGCAACAGGCTTACATTGTCTGTCCGCTTGTTTCTGAAAGCGACAGCGACCTTGTTCCCGCTACGGAATACTATGATTATCTCAAATCAACGTATTTTTCTGATTGTACGCTGGGGCTTCTTCACGGTCAGATGAAGCCAAAGGATAAGGATGCGGTTATGAACCGATTTTATTCGGGCGAAATTCAATTACTGATTTCAACTGTCGTTATTGAGGTTGGTGTTGACGTTCCCAATGCAACTGTTATGGCGATTGAAAATGCCGAACGCTTCGGTCTTTCACAGCTTCATCAGCTAAGGGGCAGAATCGGGCGAGGCAGCAAGGAAAGCACCTGTATTCTTCTTTCCGATGCACAGAATGAAGAGGCGGTTGACAGGTTTGATACAATGTGCCGCACAACTGACGGCTTTGAAATTGCTAAAAAGGATTTGGAAATGAGGGGCCCCGGTGATTTCTTTGGCTCCCGCCAGCACGGTCTTCCCGATATGAGAATTGCAAACCTTATGACCGACACAAGAATCCTTTATGAAGCGCAAAAAACCGCAAAGGAGCTTGTGGATAACACAGTCCCCGTAACAGCGGAGCAACGCAGTCTTCTTGCACGTGAAATGAGAAGGCTTTTCACAAGAGTTGCTATGAATTGATAGGAGGAAGAAATGGGAGATTTACAGAAAAAAACGAGTAGAAACGGCAAAATTGAATTTTATCGGTTTATATTCAGTATGTATGTGCTGTTTTTCCATATAGGAAAATATATAATAAAGCCCGAATATGAGGGTGGTGCTCTTTTTTCGTTCTTTGCAAAAGGCGGAATGGGGGTTGAGTTTTTCTTCATCGTTACAGGCTTTCTTATGGCAAAAAGCGTGTGCAAAATCAGGCAAGCAGATCCGAGCAACGCAAATGTTTTCAAATCATCTGAGGGTCTTGGGTTTTTGAGAAGAAAATATTTTTCAATTCTGCCACAGCACATTGTTGCCTTTGCAATTACCTTTGTTGCATATGTGCTCCTTAAAGATTTGACCTTGGTTGGGGCAATCAAAAAAGGCATCGACTCATTACCCGCATTTTTTCTCATGCAGATGAACGGAATGGTTTTCACTAGCCCCAATCACGTAACATGGTATTTGTCGGTAATGTTTGTGGGCATAGCCATTGTTTACCCATTTTTGAAAAAATACTATGAAACTTTTACGAGATATGTTGCGCCCATTGCTTCGCTTATTGTGTTCGGTTGGTTAATTCACGAAACTAAAAAGCTGACAGGTGTCGAAACATGGGTAGGAATAGGCTACAAGGGTATGCTCCGAGGAATTTTTGAAATCGCTCTGGGCACATCCGCATTTGAGCTTTCAAGATTTTTATCCGAAAAAGATTTTTCTTTTAAACAAAAGCTTTTGCTTACCTTGGCAGAATATGCCTGCTTCGGCATCACCTCTCTTTACATAGTTTCCCAACTGAACTATAAATATGAAATATATGTAGTGGTTCTGCTGTTTGTTATGGTTTCAGTTTGCTTCTCTGGCAAAACTATCGATGGTAAGCTTTTCAACAACAGGGTTATGGAATTTTTAGGAAAATTCACCTTGCCGATTTACCTTTCGCAGTTGACTGCAATTTATCTTGTGAACACATTCCTCGTCGAAAATGCCGTTCAGGAGCGGGTTTTGGCAACCTTGGGGCTGACACTCGGCATTTCAATAGTAGTAATGGTTTTTGGCAACGCTTTAGGTCGGTTTACAAAAAACGTTCTTGTTCCGTTTATTAAAAAATGAAAATAAACAAAAAGGCGCTGTAAAAAAAGAACGTTTTTTTACAGCGCCTTTTTAGGGGTTAGGAAAAAAAGATGCAGAACGAACAAACCGAGCAAAAACAAGGCTTCAGACTTGTTTTTGTTTGCCCGAAGGCGTACAAAGGTACGTCGAGTGGCGAGGTTTGTTTGTAGCACAAAACGAAAGAATTTCGATTTTTATTTAAAAATAGGACTTTTATAGGCTTTAAACCTATAAAAGTCCCTTTATTTATATAGTTTTGTGCGGTCTGCGCTTTTTTTACAGCCCCAAATTTTTTATTTTCCGCCAAATACTGCAAGCAGGAATCCTGCGGCAACGGCCGAGCCGATAACACCGGCAACGTTGGGACCCATAGCATGCATAAGAAGGAAGTTTGTGGGGTTGTATTTTCTGCCTTCGTTCTGGGCAACACGAGCCGCCATAGGAACAGCGGAAACACCCGCCGCACCGATAAGGGGATTGATTTTGCCCTTTGTAACAATGTAGAGAAGCTTGCCGAAAAGCACGCCGCCCGCTGTTGAGAAGCAGAATGCCACAAGACCAAGACCGATAATCAGCAAGGTTTTAATCTGCAAAAATTCTTTACCGTTTGCGGTAGCGCCAACGGTAACACCGAGCATAATGGTGACAATGTTCATAAGAGCATTTTGTGCTGTATCGGAAAGTCTTTCAGTAACACCGCACTCTTTAAAGAGGTTGCCAAGCATAAGCATACCGAGAAGCGGAACAACCGAGGGAAGAAGGAAAGCACAAAGAATAAGAACGGCAACAGGGAAAATGATTTTCTCTGTCTTAGAAACCTTTCTTAATTGCTTCATTTCAACCTTACGCTCTTTTTCCGTTGTAAGAGCTTTCATAATTGGCGGCTGTATAACAGGGATAAGTGCCATGTAGGAATACGCCGCCAACGCTATTGGCGCCAACAGGTGTGAAGCGAGCTTCGAGGTGAGGAATATTGCTGTGGGGCCGTCTGCACCACCGATGATTGCGATGGAAGCGGCTTCTGCGGGGTCAAATCCAACACCGAGTGCGATGAGAAATGCACAATAAACGCCGAGCTGTGCCGCCGCACCCAAAAGAAGGCTAACGGGGTTTGAAAGCAGGGGACCGAAGTCTGTCATAGCGCCAACGCCCATAAATATAAGACATGGGAAGACGCTGGATTTAACACCCACGTAAAGAATCCTCAGAACACCTGAATCGTACCAATGGGTGCCCGCAATGGCTTCGGTGCCAAAGCTTCCCAGCTGGCCGCCTGTTGTATCAAGCATTATATTTGCACCGGGAAGATTTGCAAGCAAAATACCAAAGGCAATAGGAACAAGGAGGAGGGGTTCAAACTTGAATTTGATTGCAAGCACCAAGAAGAAGATGGCAACACCAATCATAACAAGATTTTCCCACTCAAGAAGATGAAAACCCGATTGTTCCCATAAACGAGTAAATATTGTTGAAATATCCATATATTCTCCTTTCGGGGAATTAGATAACAGCGAGAACGTCGTCGGTGTTAACAGTTGAGCCCTTGGGAGCGTTGATGGATTTTACTGTGCCGTCGCAGGGAGCAACGATGTCATTTTCCATTTTCATTGCTTCAAGAACAACGATAACGTCGCCTGCTTTAACAGCATCGCCAACGTTTTTCTTAACTGCAAGAATTGTGCCGGGCATGGGAGCCTTAACCTGTGTTCCGTCAGCGGAAACAGGAGCAACTGCGGGTGCAGCGGCGGGTGCTTCTGCAGGAGCCTCGGGTGCTGCTACAGGGGCAGCAACGGGAGCAACTGCGGGTGCAGCAACAGCAACGGGAACCTGTGTAACGCCTGTTACTACTGCGTCGGATTCTGTAACGTCAACCTCGTAGATTTTTCCGTTTAATGTAACATTGTATTTCATATTATTATTCCTCCACCAATTTTATAGAATTAAAGATGAGATTATCAAGAGAAACACCAAGCTTATCTGCTGTGATAGCCATAATAACAGCGGCATCCTGTTCCTCAATGTTAACAAGCTCGGGCTCCTGGTTAAGACGGCTGATATATTTGAAACAGAGTCTTTCAAGAGGGATACCTGTTTTGTGTGAGATGATAGCCATAATAACAGCGGCGTCCTGCTCCTTAACACCGTCAAGAGTAACGTAGCCGGGTGTGTAGGGAAGCTGGATTTCGGCAGGCTTGTCCTGTAATTCTTCTGCAGGGGCGGTGGCTGTTACCTCGACTGTTTCGGTAACAATGGGTTCAACCGCCTGTTCTTCGGTTTTCTTGCCTTTTTTGCCTGAAAGAGATTTTGAAAGACCTTTAACAAAAAATGCAAGAACCGCAAGAACTGCAATAACAAGAACAAATCCAAGAACAGCTATGCCTGCGCCATCACCTAAATTGAATGATTCAGCAAGTAAAGGAAGTGTCATAGTAAATCCTCCTTAATCAATAGCCTTGAATTCGTAGCTGTATGTTTTAGAAGCCATTTCATCACGATAATCGAAGAAGTTTTCTGCCTGAGTGGGGAATGCGATGTAAGAAAGAACATCTTCATCACCCTTAGCCTTTTTGCCGATTTCAGCTTTAGCGGCTTCGAAAGCGGGTTCAAGAGAATCTGCGTATCTGCCCTTGATGGGTTCAACATCGCCGAGAATCTGTTTTGCAACATCCTCGTTGATTTTACCGGGAGCAGAACCGTATTCACCCATAATATATGATTTAACTTCTTTTGAAACGTTTTTGTAGCGTTCGCCTGCAAGAACGTTTGCAGTTGCTTGAACACCAACCATCTGGCTCATAGGAGTAACGAGGGGCGGATAACCCAAATCCTCACGAACTCTGGGAGTTTCGAGAAGAACCTCGTCAAATTTGTCCATCTTACCCTGTGCAGTAAGCTGAGCAACAAGGTTTGAAAGCATACCGCCGGGAACCTGGTAATCAAGAGCTTTTGCGTCAGTTGCAAGAACTGTGGGGTTAAGAAGACCGCTTTCAAGAGCATTTGCTCTGATGGGCTTGAAGAAATCAGCAATATCTCTGAGAGTTTCGCTGTCAAGACCTGTGTCGTAGCCAAGCTCTGCAAGAGTGTAGTTGAGAGTTTCTGTTGCGGGCTGTGATGTGCCGCCTGACATTGTCGAAATAGCGGTATCAATAACG